>NZ_CP054051.1:1335233-1669042 GCF_013372265.1 Aliarcobacter cibarius | reverse complement strand
AATAGCAAATAAATCAAGGACTTCCTCAATTGTAATTCCTTTTCTTTGCATCTTTAAATATATTGAATAGTGATGTTTTACTCTAGAATAAATTTTAATGTCTTTTTCTTCAAAACCATTTTTTTCTAATAGATTCTTAGTAACAGTTATAAAATTATTAAAGCTTAACTGCATAGATTGTTCATTTTCTTTTAAAAAATTATCAATCTTATTGTATTCATCTGGATATATGTAAAAAAATGCTAAATCTTCAAGTTCATTTTTTAGCATAGAAATACCTAATCTGTTTGCAATTGGAACATAAACAACTAAAGTTTCTTCAGCTATTCTTCTTTGCTTATTAGGTGCTAAAACTGATAGTGTTAGCATATTGTGAAGTCTGTCACATAATTTTACAATTAAAACTCTTGGATCATCAACAGAAGCAATTAACATTTTTCTAAAAGTAAGAGCTGCTTGAACAATTTTTGCATCTGTTGAGTCTTTTGAAGTTACAAAATTTTCTTCTCTTATATCAGAAACTTTAGTAAGCCCTTTAACCATATTTGCAACATTTTTACCCCATCTATCTTCAACATACTCTAAAGTAAAAGGAGTGTCTTCAACAACATCATGTAAAAGAGCAGTTGCAATTACATCTTCATCTTGTGAAAAACTTGAAGTAATTGTGGCAACCAGTATAGGGTGAACCGCGTATGGTTCACCACTCTTTCTAAACTGACCTTCGTGTGCTTCAATTATAAACTCAATAATTTCATAAAGTTTATCTGAAACATTAATTCTTGTTTTAAGTTTATTTATAGCATTATCAATAGTGTTAATACTTTGTACTTCTCTAAGAAAATTATTCATATATTATATTAAAATAGACAAAAGACTATTTTTCTTTACTTACCAATCCATCTATTTTTAACAAACCACTTGCTATTTCATCTATAGCAATGTCAGTATATTTCATTTTTTGAGTATTTTGAGCTAAAAGAGGTTTAGCTCCTTTACTTAATTCATCTGCTCTTTGACCTACAGCTATAGCTAAAATATATCTATCATTATCAACTTGTTTTAATGCTCTTGAAATTCTTTCTTCTAATCTTTCCATTTAATTTTCCTTTTTAAATTATTTTACTATCGAACATTTACTATAGTCACCTTTTACAATTCTAAGAAGGTTCCCTTGTTCATTCATATTTGTAACAGCTATTGGAAGTCTATTGTCTTTTGCTAAAGCAATTGCTGTGTCATCCATAACTTTTATTTGATCTTCTAAAGCTCTATCATAGCTTAAAATATCTAATTTTTGTGCATCTGGAAATTTCATAGGATCTTTATCATATACACCGTTTACTTTAGTTGCTTTTATAAGCATACTAGCACCAATTTCTGTTGCTCTTAATGTTGCTCCAGTATCAGTTGTAAAATATGGATTTCCAGTTCCTGCTCCAAAAATAACAACTCTACCTTTTTCAAAATGTCTCATTGCTTTTCTTACAATAAAAGGTTCAGCAATTTCTTCCATTTTTATCGCTGTTTGTAGCCTTGCACTTAATCCTTTGTGCTCAAGAGCTTCTTGCATAGCAACTCCATTTATTACAGTTCCTAGCATTCCCATGTAATCAGCACTTGTTCTTTTTATAACACCATCAGCAGCTGCAGTAACACCTCTAATTATATTTCCACCACCAATAACAATAGCAACTTCTACACCATATTCAACTAGAGTTTTAATCTCTTCTGCAATATAATCTAAAATCTTTGTATCTATACCATAACCTTCAGCTCCAGCTAAAGCCTCTCCAGAAAATTTAACAAGTACTCTTTTGTTCATCTGCTCTCTTTTATATAATAATTTTTGCATTTTATCCAAAAAATTATTAACAAACTCTTAGCTTAAAGCCCATTCATAAAATGATATCACGTTTATTTTTATTTTATTATTTGACAAATTTTCACTATTAGAAACTGTAATAATTTCTATTTTATTAATATTATACTCGATTGCAGTTTTAACAATTTTTTTTAAAATATTTGAGTTAATTAATTGATTGAAAAATGGAATACATACTACTGCTAAATTTTCTTCTTTTACGTAAAAATCTATATTTTCAAGATAAAATATTTTGTTATTTTCTTTTAATAATTCTAAAAAAACCATATTTGTAAATTCTTGTTTGAATTTCTTTGTAAAGCTTATAGCGTTTAGAAAAGCGTAATTGTAAGTATATATCTTTTTTAGACTCATTTCTTGATTGTATTTTTCTATAAAAAAAATATTATTTTTTTCTTCAAGCTCTTTACATTCTTCATAAAATCTATCTTTTGAAATTTTAATTCTAGTTTTTAGTTGATTGTAAAGTTGAAATATAGACTTTCTTTCGTCAATATTTTCTATTAGAATTTTTAAAATTTCAAAGCTTGTTTCATCTTTAGAATTTAATTTAATTATTTCTTGAAGTTTTGATAATTTTTTATGCTCTTCAGTTGTTATAGAAAGAGCTAAGTTTCCATATTTTAGAAAACTATTAAAACTTTGAGTAATATTTTGGTGTTTTGAATCAAAAAGTAAATATTCTTCAAAGTCTAAAGCATATAAATTTATTTTTTCAAAATTTTCATAAATTATATTTTTCTGTGAAGTTAATATTATATTTGTACAATCTGGAATTTTACATTGATGGTCAAAATTTTCTAAAATTAGTACTTCAACATTTTTTTCTTTAATGAATTCATCTAAAAATTGCAGTTCATTAGTTATATTTTTATTTCTTAAATCAAAAAAATCTATATATAAATAATCTTCATTTTTGAAGTTACTAAGAAAGTCATATACCAAATATGATTTTCCAACTTTTGAGGGACCACATATTATTGTTTTTGAATTAATAATTTTTATTTTTCTCTCTAAAAAATTAATTTTAGAGAAATTTATTTGATAATTTTCTTCAAGTAGCTTCATTTGTTACTTAAATTTATTGCCTCTTTTATGGCATTTAAATAACTTTGAGTATTTATATTTTCATTTTTGTAAGCAATATTAAATGCTGTTCCATGATCTACACTAGTTCTTATTATTGGAAGATTTAGGCTCACATTTATACTTTCATCAAAATATAAAGCTTTTAATGGAGCTAATCCTTGGTCATGATACATTGCAACAAAGTAATTGAAATTTTTTCTTGAAAGAGGAGAAAATGCAGTATCAGGAACTAAAGGTCCTTTAAATATATTTTTACCAAAATATTTGTTAGCTTTTTTTATTGCTTTAAAAATTTCTATTTCTTCATCTCCTAATACACCATTGTCACTAGCATGAGGATTTAGTCCTAAAACACCTATATTTTCAGATTTTACATTTTTATAAAAATCTATTAAAAAATTTGTTAAATCATTATCATTTATTTTTTTTGCTACTTTTTTAAGAGCTATGTGCTCTGTAAAAAGAGCTACAAACATTTTTTCACAACCTAACATCATAATTGCATGTTTACCAAAATAATCTCTTAATACTTCAGTGTGTCCTTTGTATCTTATATCTGCTTTATTCCAAGCTTCTTTATTTATAGGAAGAGTGCAAATTGCATCTACCTTTTTTTTATTTGCTAAATTTATAGCATCTAAAAAAGAGTTGTATGAATATTTACCAGATTTTTTTGAAACACTTCCTGGCTTTATTTCAAATTCACCTTTTGTTTCAAAAAGTTTAAATCCTTCGGGAATATCTAATTTTAACAATTTTGAAGCTTGAGATAGCATTTTACTGTTTATACAATAAATTGGTTGACATATTTTTGAAATCTCATCATGACATTTTAAAGCTATTTCAACGCCAATACCATTTAAATCTCCAATGCTAATAGCAATTTTTTTTAAATTATCCATTTACTATTTTCTTCATTTCTGTAATTGCTTCATGTAATCCAGTAAAAACTGACCTAGCAACTATACTTTGGCCTATATTTAATTCAGATATTTCTTTTATATTACAAATATTTTTTACATTTTGATAGTTTAATCCATGTCCAGCAGCAATTTTTAAACCTAAATTTGAAGCAAAGTTTGAAGCAGTTTTAATATCTTCTAAGCTTTTATTTAATTTATTTATAAGCTCGTCTTGACTCAATTCTAGCTCTTTTATTGAATGCTGAGTATGCTTCAAGTTTGTATATAACATTGCAAAAATATTTGCATAAGAACCAGTATGTAACTCTACCCAAGTAGCTTCTAACATATTTGCCAATTCGATTGATTTATTATTTGGATCAATAAAAAGTGAAACTTCAATTTCATTTTCTTTTAATTTTTGTATAGCTGCATCAATTTTATTGAAATTGCTTTCTAAATCTAAACCACCTTCTGTTGTTACTTCATTTCTATTTTCAGGTACCAAAGTTGCTCTAAATGGTTTTAGTTTACATACAATATCAATAATATCATTATTTATTGAACATTCAAGATTTATTGGAAGTGCAGATTGTTCTATTATAGCTTTTGCATCAATATCATGAATATGTCTTCTATCCTCTCTTAAATGAATAGTAATTTGATCTGCACCTGCTAATTTACAAATACTAACAGCATCAAGTGGATTTGGATCGTTTATTTTTCTAGCTTCTCTTAGAGTTGCAATATGGTCTATGTTTACACCTAAAAGCATAATTTTCCTTTATACTAAATCTTTTAAAGTAGCTATATTTGCAGCTAATTTATTGTGAACTTCTAAAAATTCATCTTCATGTTTTGAATCAGCAACAACGCCAGCACCTGCTTGGAAAATAATTTTATCTTTTGTAAGAAGAGAAGTTCTAATAGTTATTGCACTATCCATATTTCCATCAAATCCAAAATATGCAATACTTCCTGAGTAAAAATTTCTTTTTATTTTTTCAAATTCTGAAATTAGTTCCATTGCTCTTATTTTTGGAGCACCTGTCATGGTACCTGCTGTGAATGTAGCCATAAAGAGGTCAAACATATCATATTTGTCATCTAAAATTGCTTCAACGTCACTAACAATATGCATTACATGTGAGTATCTTTCAATTTTCATAAGCTCTGTTACTTTAACACTTCCAGCTTTTGCAACTCTACCTACATCATTACGTCCTAAATCAACAAGCATCAAATGTTCCGCTCTTTCTTTAGCGTCATTTATTAGTTCATCTTCCATTGCTAAATCTTTTTCTAAAGTAGCTCCTCTTTTTCTTGTTCCTGCAATAGGACGTAGTAATAAGTGACCATCAATAAGTCTAATCATAACTTCTGGAGAACTTCCTGCTATTGAAAAATCTTCAAATTGTAGTAAAAAAAGATATGGACTTGGATTTTTACTTCTTAATGCTCTATAAAAACTTAGATGATCAACTATGGCATTTTGTATAAATCTATTAGACATAAGTATTTGAAAAACATCTCCACTTTTTATCATATCTTTAGATTTATCAACCATTGTGAAAAATTCTTCTTTTGTATAATTGAATTTTCCATCATCGATTAAAATAGCTTTTTTTAATGGAGTATAAGAATAAGGCTTTAAAAGTTCATTTTCTATAACTTCAAGTTCATCTTTTAACTCATCAATAGAAGTAAGAATTACTAATTTTGATGTTTTGTGTGAAAATGCTAAGATTATTTTTGGTCTAATTAAATCTAAATCAGGAATATTTAGCTGATCTTCTAAATTACTCATAGATTTTTTTAATTTAGGTTCAAATTCTTTGGCCATATCATAACCAACATTTCCAATGAAACCATCTATTAATCCAATACCTAATTCTTTAGATTTTTGTTTATAAATTTCTTTATCAAATTTTTTATAATATTTTTTTAGAAATAAAAGAGGGTTATTATCTATTTTTTCTATTTTGCCTTCTTCATTTTTAAAAAAACACTCATTATTTTTATACCAAACTCTTTCTCTTGATCCAATAATTATATATGAAAAATTTCCATCATTATTTGAGCTAATGCTACTTTCAAATAAAAAGCTAAGCTCATTTGGATAAAGAGCCTTTACTTTTTCATAAATTGATACAGGTGTAAACTGATCTAAAAATAAAGTTTTATTATAAAAATTCATAAATTATCTTTCTTAAAATTTAACTACATGAGCATTTGCAACATCTAAAGTTGTTTTTATATTTCCAACATTTTTAGTAGCTGCATCTTTTGTAGGATATGGTCCTATTAATACTTTATTGTATAGGACTCCATTTACTTCATGTTGATAAATTTTATATTTTAAATTACCGCTTCTAATTTTATTTATAAAACTATCAGCTGGTTTTTTAGTAAATGCACCAACTTGTACAAAGTAACCATCACTTGGAGCTGAATTACTTGTAGAATTACTACTATTTTCTACAACTAAATCTTTTACAGATTTTTTAGTTTCAGTTTTCTGAGCAACAGGCTCTTTTTTAATTATTTCTGATTTTGTTTGTTGAACATTTTGCATTTGTTTAGCGGCTTTTTGTTCTTCAACTTTTTTCATAGCATTATCTATAGTTTCGTTTGATATAGATTCTTGTTCAGTTGTTGTTTGTTTTGTTTGTTCAACTTGTTGAGTAGTTTCTTGAGTTGTTTGAATATTATTTAGTCTCTCTTCTGCCGAAAGTCTACTTGGATCAATCATCTGTTCATTATCTTTTTTTGCTCTTTCATTAATTATTTTTTGAAAGTTTTCTTCTATATTATTATTTGATAAGCTTTTAGATTCAGAAGTTTTAGCACCATTTGAAGTAAAAGAGTCCTCTTTGCTTGATGAATCACTAGTTAATAATCTAATTATTATAATTGTCAGTAAAAATAATACTACTAAAACAACTCCTAGCATAATATATTTTTTCTTATTATCTTCATTGCTAAATGCTGACGCACCAAGCATTATGTTATCAAGTTCATGTTGAGAGTTTAAATTTGGATTACTTTGTAAATTTTGTTCAAAACTATTTTGATATGGGTTTATTACACTTTCTGGTTGAATGAAAGGTACATTTTGCTTAATAGTTTGAGGTTCATCTTCAATGTAACTATTTTCATTTGAAGCTTTTAGCTCTTGTAATCTTTTTTCTAACTCTTCTCTTTCTTGTTTCTTTTGAACATTTTTTAAGAACTCATTACCTTTTATTTGCATAAATTATCCTTGATTTTTTAACCTTAATACGTAGAGCTGTTGTAAATAACAAAGTTGCTTGCTAATTCTTCAAGTTCTTTGTTGATTTTTTTATGTAACTCTTTATCTTCAATATTGTCTAGTACATCACAAATTTTATTTGCAATAAATTCAAATTCTTTTTCTTTCATTCCTCTTGCAGTTAGTGCAGGGCTTCCTATTCTAATACCACTTGTAACAAATGGGCTTCTTGTTTCACCTGGAACTGTATTTTTATTTACAGTAATTCCTGCATCTCCTAAAGCTGCATCTGCATCTTTACCACTAAATGGTTTATTTAAGAATGATACTAGTACTAAGTGATTATCTGTTCCACCACTTACAATATCATATCCTCTTTTTACAAGCACTTCTCCTAATACTTTTGCATTAGCTTTTACTTGTTTTGCATAATCTTTCCATTTTGGATCAAGAATTTCTTTAAATGCAACAGCTTTTGCAGCAATTACATGAACTAAAGGTCCACCTTGTAATCCTGGGAAAATTGCACTATTAATTTTTTTAGCAATCTCTTCATCATCAGTCATAATCATACCACCTCTTGGACCTCTTAAAGTCTTATGAGTAGTTGTTGTTACAACATGAGCATGAGGGAATGGAGATTGATGTTCACCAGCAGCAACAAGACCAGCAATGTGAGCAATATCAGCAAATAAAATAGCATTTACACTATCAGCTATTTCTCTAAATCTTTTAAAATCAATCTCTCTAGCATATGCACTTGCACCACAAACAATAATTTTTGGTTGAACAATTTTAGCAATTTCAGCTACTTTATCATAATTAATTCTTCCATCAAGTTCAACACCATAATAGAAAGCAGAGTAGTTTTGACCAGAGAAGCTAGGTTTACTTCCGTGAGTTAAATGTCCACCATGAGATAAATCCATACCTAAGATTTTATCACCAGCTTTTAATAATGCTGCATAAACTGCACCATTTGCTTGAGATCCACTGTGAGGTTGAACATTTGCAAATTTACAACCAAATATTTTACAAGCTCTGTCAATTGCAAGTTGTTCTACTTTGTCAGCTTGCTCACAACCACCATAATATCTTTTATATGGATAACCTTCAGCATATTTGTTTGTAAATACTGAACCCATAGCTTGCATAACTGCAGGTGAAGTAAAGTTTTCACTAGCAATCATTTCTAAATGGTTTGTTTGTCTTTTTAATTCAGCCTCAATTATTTCAAATACCTCTGAGTCTGCTACTTTTAAATTTTCTTCTGTTATATATCTCATCTCTTGTTCCTTACTTTTCTTCATTTTCATCTAATAAAAGGTCAAAATCTTGTTTAACTGGTTTCATTGCAGGAAATAATAAAACATCTCTAATAGAGTGTTGATTTGTAAGCATCATTACGAGTCTATCAATTCCAATTCCTTGTCCTGCTGTTGGTGCCATACCATAAGATAAAGCATTTACAAAATCTTCATCCATCTCATGAGCTTCATCATCACCACCATCTTTAGCTGCCATTTGAGCTTCAAATCTTCCTAATTGATCAAGTGGATCATTAAGCTCACTAAATGCGTTTGCTATCTCTTTTCCTGCAATAAATAACTCGAATCTATCTGTTAAATGAGATTTTACATCACTTCTTCTTGCAAGTGGAGATATATCAACTGGATACTCTGTAATAAATGTAGGATTTATTAACTTAGCTTCAACAAATTCATCAAAAAGTTCTCCTTGAAGTTGCCCAAGATTTAATTTAGGATTTGCTTCAAGATTTTTTGATTTTAAGAATTCTAATATTTTATCTTTATCTTCAACTATATCAGCAGGAACTCCTCCAATTTTATGTAAAGATTCAATTAATGGAATTTCTGTAAACTCTGTAAAATCTATTTCAAAATCTCCATAAGGAAGTTTTGAAGGAAGGTTTAAATTTTTGAATAAGTATTCAAAATACTCTTTTGTTAATTTAATTAAATCTTTATAAGTTTTATATGCCCAATAAAACTCAATTGATGTAAATTCAGGATTATGAGTTGCATCCATACCTTCATTCCTAAAGTTTCTATTTATCTCAAATACAGCTTCAAATCCACCTACAATTAATCTTTTTAAATATAATTCAGGTGCTATTCTTAAATATCTATCGATTCCTAAAGCATTATGATGAGTAACGAAAGGTTTAGCATTTGCACCACCTGCAATTGGATGCATCATAGGAGTTTCTACTTCTAAAAATCCTTTTTCTTCAAAGAATCTTCTAGTTAAACTTATAACTTTACTTCTTGTTTGAAAAGTGTTTTTAACATCACTATTCATAATTAAATCTAGATATCTTTGTCTATATCTTAGCTCTTTATCTTGAATACCATGATATTTTTCTGGAAGTGGTGAAATAGCTTTTGTAAGTATTTTTAAATTATCTACATGAAGTGAAAGTTCTCCTTGACCAGTTACGAATGGATATCCACTTACTTCAACTATGTCTCCCACTTCTACATATTTTTTGAAAATATCATTGTAAAAATTTTCTTCTAAATTATCTCTAGCTACATAAACTTGTAACATTCCTGATTGGTCTTCAATCTTTAAGAAACTAGCTTTTCCCATTAGTCTAAAGAATTTAATTCTACCAGCTATAACAAAATTTCTATTTTCATCTCTTTTTGATTCAAGATTAAAAATATCACTGTTTTTATCTAAATAATCTTGAATACTTAATTCTCTTTTACTATCATTTGCATAAGGATTTATTCCTAACTCTCTTAATGCATCAGCTTTTTCTATTCTTTGTTGTATATATTTATTTTCAAACAATTTAAAATCCTTTTATTAATTCTCTTTTTTATCTTCTTGCTTATTTGAAAGCTCTTTTGTTACATCTTTAAATTTTTTTTCTAAATTCTCAGTAACTTCTTCTTTGATATTTTCTTCTATATCTTTTTTAGTCTCTTGTATATTTTCTTCTATGTTTTTCTTAGTATTTTCAATAACCTCACTTGGTTTCACTGAATCTACTGCTTTATCTAAATTTTGTGTAATAGCTGTTGTGTCTAATTTTATAATGAAAGAACCAACACTTAATAAATGAGGCATTACAATAGAATTTGCAAATTTTTCATCGATAACTTTTTTAAACGATTGTACTTGATAAAGCGCATATGCTATAACAGCAAATATTAAAAATATTTTTAAAGCACCAAAAATAAATCCAAAAATTCTGTCTATTGCACCTAAACCACTAGCACTAAATATTTTACTTACAACAACACCAGCACTATAAATAACGAGCCAAACAACAACTAAAGCTACTATAAAACCTATTAGTTTAATTGTTGCTTCATTTTCTAAAACTAAGATAGGAGCTATTAAATCTCCTAGTTCTTTAGATATTCTTGAAGCTACAAAAATAGCCCCAACAATACCTAAAAGTCCAAAAACTTCCTTGATAAAACCTCTGAAAAGACCTTTTAGTCCAAGTAATAATGTAATTGCAATAATTATTAAATCAAAAATTGAAAAATCTTGCATTAAATTCCTTTTATTCTAAATATGGGCAATTTTACCTAAATTTATCAAAATAAAAGTTTAATCAAATTCTATAGTAAATCTTAAACCTCTTAGTTTTTTATCTTCATATACAAAATCTTCATTTTTTAATTCGATTTTTTTATTTAAAGTTTTTATGAAAAAATCTTCAACTACATAAAGACCTAGTCCAATTCCAAATGCTTGATGTTTTGTTGTAAAATACGGTTCGCAAACTTTTGAAATAAGAGTCTCATCAACACCATTACCACTATCTATTATACTAAGTGTTTTTCCTTCTAAAGTTATGATAATGTATCTTTCGTTTATGTTTTTATTTTCTATTAATGCACTGATAGAGTTATCAAAAATATTTAAAATAACTTCAGAAAAGCTATTACTATCACAATCTAAAAGTACATCATTTGTGTGTTTAAAGTGACAAACTATTTGATTTCTTTCAAAAATAGAGTCTAAGAATTCTATTATTTGATTTATTGCTTCTACTACAGAGACTTTATTTATATCATCTTTTGTGAAAAAGTTTGTAAAGTTTTCAATAGTATTTGATAGTTTAGTTGTATTAAAAATTATTTTGTCACATGATTTTTTAAATTCATTATCACTTAAAATATTTAGATCTTTTTTCAATTTCATACCACTTGTAAGTGTACTTATAACACTTAATGGTTGTCTCCATTGATGAGCAATGTTATTTAGTGTATTTGATATAGCATTTAACTTAGCTTGTTGGAAAATAGCTCTTTGCTGATTTTTTTCTTTTTCTGCTTCTAAAATTTCTTGAGAAATATCAGTAAATGTGGCAATTATTAAGTTATCATCTTTTAATTGGCTAACTTTAAGAGAAAAATGTTTTAAATTTTGGTTTGCATCATAAATTGCAACTTTAAAATCTGTATTTTGATTATAAAGAGCATGTTCTGCCCAATTTCTACCATTGTATTTAGTATCAATTAAATAGTTTTCATGTTCAATGTTTACAAATTTTTTACAAATACATTTATATTTTGTTTTGAAATCTTCTAAATTTTTACAATCGTTAAAAAATTCAATTAATTTTTTATTTGATTCAATTATATTTTCTCCGTTTGTAATAATTACAATACTAGATTGTGAATCTAAGATTAATCTATTTTTTTGTTCTTGAGATTTTATTTTATTTGTATATTTTGTGTAAAGATATAATATAAGTATAAAAAATAAAACTATTAAAACTATCATTATCATTAAAATATTTTGAGTTTTAATAGAACTAATATGTGAATCATCAATATTCTTTAAATCATAAAAATTTATTATTGAAGCAACTTTTTCATTTTTTTCATTAAATAAATTGTAGTTTGTTATTAAATAGCCGTTTTCTACTATAAAATCTTTCATATTAAAATATTTATCAACGTCATTATTTTTTAAATATTCAACAAAATAGCTATTTGCATTTTCATGAGGAACGTAATAATCATTTATGAATATATTTGAAATAGGTGATTTTAGAACTTTATTTACATCTTTATTTACTAGAACTATTGACTCAATTTTATCTTTTTTTAAATCTTCGATAACAGAATTTAAATGTGAAATAACTTCTAAAACACCAAAAAATTCATTTTTATAACCATATATAGGAGTTCTAGCTTTTAATGATAAGTTATATATACCCATGCTTATTGAAGTAGACACTTTTGGATTCGATAAAGTACTTTGTAAATCTTTTCTAAATGAAATATCTACTTTTTCTTTTGTCCAAGATTTGTATACAGGAATAGCATTTTTATTTACAACTTGAATCCAAACATTTTTATATTTTGAATACTGTTTTAATTCATCAATAATTTTATTAAAATCGAGTTTTTCATATTCTTCATTTTCCAAGTACTTATAAAGATTTTCATTTTTGCTTAAAGACAGAGCAATTGCCAACGTTGTATGTTTTTTATCATCGATTGAGTTTTTTGTAGTATCGATTATTTTATCATTAGTGTTTAAATATAGGTTATAGAAAAGTTCATCTTGTTTTTTTAATATATAGCTATAAGATACATAAATAACAAACAAACATAATAAGAAAAATATAAAAATAATGAATAAAAAATTTTTTCTAGTCGCCAATTTATCCTCGATGTATAAAAAATGCTTATATTTTAAAGCAAAAAATAATATCTATTATAAAATTAATCTTCACTTTAATTTAAACAATTTACGATAAAATCACACTCATGATAAATAGATACCCAACAAAACAGATAAAAGTAGGAAATGTCCTAATTGGTGGTGATGCACCAATAAGTGTTCAATCAATGACATATACAAAAACATCAGATGTAGAGGCCACAGTTGAGCAAATAAGAAAGCTTCATTTTGCAGGTGCTGATATAGTAAGAGTTGCAGTTCCACATATTGAAGATGCTAATGCTTTAAAAGAGATAAAAAAACAAGTTGATTTACCAATTGTTGCAGATATACATTTTCACTATAAGTTGGCTTTAATTGCTGCTGAAGTTGTAGATTGTATTAGAATTAATCCTGGAAATATTGGAGATAAAAAAAGAGTTCAAGAAGTTGTAAAAGCTTGCCAAAATAGAAATATACCTATAAGAATTGGTGTAAATTGTGGAAGTTTAGAAAAAGAGTTTGAAGATAAATATGGACAAACAGCAAAAGGAATGGTTGCAAGTGCTGATTATAACATTAAATATTTGGAAGATTTAGGTTTTACAGATATAAAGATTTCGCTAAAAGCAAGTGATGTTCAAAGAACTGTTGAAGCTTATAGAACTTTAAGACCTATGAATAACTATCCATTTCATTTAGGTGTAACAGAAGCTGGAACTCAATTTCACTCTACAATTAAATCATCAATTGCATTAGGAAGTTTATTATTAGATGGTATTGGTGATACTCTAAGAGTTTCAATGACAGGAGAACTTGAAGAGGAAATTAAAGTAGGAAAAGCTATTTTAAAAGATTTAGGTATTTCAAAAGAGGGTTTAAATATTATCTCTTGTCCAACTTGTGGAAGAATTGAAGCTGACTTAGTAAGTGCAGTTGCAGAAATAGAAAAAAGAACAGCACATATTAGAACACCTTTAGATGTTTCAGTAATGGGTTGTGTTGTAAATGCTATTGGAGAGGCAAAGGCTGCTGATGTTGCAATCGCTTTTGGAAAAGGAAGTGGTCTTGTTATGAAAAAAGGTGAAATTATTGCAAAACTTAGTGGAGAAGCACTTATAAATAAATTTGTAGAAGAAGTAGAATTTGAAGCAAAAAGAAAAATATAATGGATAGTATTTATAGTATAAATATTGAAAGAGCTGTTCTTAGTTCAGTATTTTTTAATCCTGAAGAGCTAGAAGATATTTTAGGTGTTTTAAAACCAAAAGATTTTTATCTTCCTGCTCATAAATCTATTTTTGAAGCAATGATAAGACTTCATGAAGAAGATATGCCAATTGATGAAGATTTTATTAGAAATAAAATTAATTCAAAAGATATTGATGATTCAGTTTTACTTGAAATTTTAAGTGCAAATCCTATTACAAATACTCAAGCTTATGTAAAAGAGATAAAAGATGCTTCTGTAAAAAGAGAATTAGCAAGTTTAGCTACAACAATAAAAAAAGTTGCAATTGAAGATCAAATAACAGCAAATGAAGCATTGGATACTATTCAAGGTGAGCTTTATAAAATTTCGACAAATAGTGCAACTAGTGAATTAAAAGATATGCAAACTGTAACAGGTGATACTTTAGCATATATAGAGAAAATGAAAAAGCTTGGAAACAAGTTTTTAATTGGACAAACAACAGGATTTGAATCTTTAGATAAGAGAACAACAGGTTTTAATGAAGGAGATTTAGTAATTATTGCTGCTCGTCCAGCTATGGGAAAAACTGCTTTGGTTTTAAACATGGCATTAAAAAATATTGAAAGAGATAAGGGTGTTATATTTTTCTCTCTTGAGATGCCAGCTGAACAGTTGATGTTAAGATTACTTGCAGCAAAAACTTCTATACCTTTACAAAATCTAAGAAAAGGTGATATGAATGATAATGAGTGGTCAAAATTAACGGATGCTTTTAATCATTTAAATACTAAAAAACTTTTTGTAGATGATGGTGGAAGTGTTAATATTAATCAACTTAGAGCAAGAGTAAGAAAATTAGCACAAAATGAAGATAATAAAATAAGTCTTGTAATAATAGATTATCTTCAACTAATGCAAGGTCTTGGTAACAAAGATAGACATCAAGAAGTTTCAGATATTAGTAGGGGTTTAAAAATGTTAGCAAGGGAGTTGAAAATTCCTATAGTTGCACTTTCTCAGCTGAATAGAGGTTTAGAAAATAGACCAGATAAAAGACCTATGCTTAGTGACTTAAGAGAATCTGGTGCTATTGAACAAGATGCTGATATTATTATGTTTGTTTATAGAGATGATGTTTATAAGCAAAGAGATGAAGCAAGAAAAGAAAAAGAGGCAAAAGATAAAGGTGAAGATTATAAATCTAAATTTCAAGATAAACCTATCGAAGAGGCTGAGATAATTATTGGGAAACAGAGAAATGGACCAATTGGTACAGTAAAACTGGATTTTCATAAAAATCTTACAAAATTTGTTGATAAAGAGAATGATTTCTCAGGTTCAGCTCCTATCGAAGTTGTCTTTGAAACAGTTGCTGATGTTGAAAAAGAAACAAATATAGATATTCCTAATATTTTATAATAAATAATATTATTTTAAGAATTAAACATTTATAATCTTTTAAATTATTTAAAGGATTATAATGAAAAGTGCTTTTTCTCTACTAGAACTAATTTTTATGATAGTTATTTTAGGAATAATCGTTGCTTTTGCTGTACCTAGATTTATGGATACAAAAGATAGTGCTTTAGTATCAACTTTAAAAAGAGATATAAATACTGCTATAAATTCTATACAAAGTTATTATTTGTTAAATCAAAAGATTGACAAAATTACTGATTCTATAAATATTACAACTACAAATTGGAATATCGAAGATTTAAAGATAAGTGATAAAAATGGTTGTCTGTCTTTAGAAATTAATAAAACAAAAACTCCAATAACAATTGATTTAAAAGTTGATACAACTAAAACTTCTTCAATTTGTACAAAAATAAGAGATAGTGGTTTAGTAACACAAAGTTATGAAGTTTATTAACTTTTAATTTTAATTTTATTTTCTTGTTTTCCAGCTGTTAACAATTTTTTAATAATCTCTCTTTTTATATTATGTATAAATATAATTTTTTATTAATATATCATAGAGAAATAATAATTATTTGGCTAGAATATGCCACTTTTCTTAATGTAGTAGAGGTTATTTTGAATAAGATTAAATTTTTAGAAGACAAAGATAGAGAGTTTTTATTAAACTCTATAAGAACAGTTGAAGATTTTCCAAAACCTGGAATAAGTTTTAAAGATATTACAACACTTTTAAATAACAAAGATGCTTTTGAACTTTTAATGAGCCATCTTGAAGAAAAATATAAATCATATAATTTAGATTATGTTGCTGGTATTGATGCTAGAGGTTTCATATTTGGTGCCGCACTAGCAACAAGACTTAAAATAGGATTTGTTCCTGTAAGAAAAAAAGGAAAACTTCCAAGTACAACAGTTTGTGAGAAATATGAATTAGAATACGGTTTTGATGAGGTTGAAATACATCTAGATGCATTTAGCACAACTCAAAATAAAAGAGTTTTATTAATTGATGATTTAGTTGTAAGTGGTGGAACAGCTTTTGCAGCAGCTAATTTGATAAAAAAATTAGAGGCAAATTTAGTTGAAGCATGTTTTATAATAAATTTTACAATTCTTCCAGGTAAAAGTAAGTTAGAACAACTTGTACCTGTTTATTCAGTATTAGAAATATAAAGAGATAAAAATGAGTAATTATATTCCAAAAGCTAGTAAATTTGATCCAAATTCAAAAGGTGAATTTGGTATTTTTGGTGGACAATATGTACCTGAAACATTAATGCCTGTTTTAAAAGAGTTAGAACTTGCTTACAATAAATATAGATTTGATAAAGATTTTTGGCAAGAAGTAAATTATTATTTAAAAGATTATGTTGGAAGAGAAAATCCTCTTTATTTTGCAGAAAATATAAGTAAAGAAATAGGTGCAAAAATCTATTTAAAAAGAGAAGATTTAAACCATACTGGAGCTCATAAAGTAAACAATGTTATTGCTCAAGGATTACTAGCAAAAAAAATGGGCAAGACAAAGGTAATAGCTGAAACAGGAGCTGGACAACATGGTGTGGCAACTGCAACAATTGCAGCTTTACTTGGACTTGAATGTACTGTTTTTATGGGTGCAAAAGATGTCGCAAGACAAGAGTTAAATGTATTTAGAATGAAGCTTTTAGGTGCAAAAGTAGTTGCAGTTGAAAGTGGGAGTAAAACTTTAAAAGATGCAATGAATGATGCAATAAGATATTGGGTTACAAATGCAAGAGATACTTTTTATATAATAGGAACTGTTGCAGGTCCTCATCCATATCCTATGATGGTTAGAGATTTTCAAGCAGTTATTGGTTATGAAGCAAGAAAACAAATACTTGAAAAAGAGAATAAATTACCTGATTATGTAGTTGCTTGTATTGGTGGTGGTTCAAATTCTATTGGGATGTTTTCACATTTTTTAGAAGATAAAGAAGTAACTTGTGTAGGAATTGAAGCAGGTGGATTAGGACTTGATACAAATAAGCATGGAAGCTGTTTAGCAAAAGGAACTCCTGGAATTTTACATGGACAATGTTCATATTTACTTCAAGATGAAGATGGACAAGTTTTAGAAGCACATAGTATTAGTGCAGGACTTGATTATCCTGGAGTTGGACCAGAACACTCTTTTCATAAAGATAACAAAACAGTTACATATGATAATATAACTGATAAAGAAGCTCTTGATGCATTTGTTTGGTTGAGTCGAAAAGAAGGAATTATTCCTGCATTTGAATCAGCTCATGCAATAGCTTATTTAAAAAAAGCAAAAGAAAAATTAAAAGATAAGTTGGTGATTGTTTGTCTATCTGGTAGAGGTGATAAAGATATGATACAGGCAAAAGAGTTATTAAAATTTGATTAGTTAGGATATTACAATGAGGGAACTTTTTAGAAAAATTCAACCATATTCTGGAAAAATTTTTGCGTTGGGATTAATATTATTTATCTCTTTTCTTGCTTATAATTTATACAATGCTCCTGTTGAAGGACTTGATGAAAAATTTGCATATTTATTAAGAAAATATGGATACATAATACTTTTCGTTTGGGGAATGCTAGAAGGTGAAGCTGGTCTTGTAATGGCAGGATTATTAGCTCATACAGGTGATATGAATTTATACATAGCAATTTTTGTAGCGGGTCTTGGTGGTTTTGCTGGAGATCAAGTATATTTTTATATTGGAAGATTTAATAAAAAAGCTGTTTTAAAAAAATTAATTAGTCAAAGAAGAAAGTTTGCATTTGCCCATTTATTACTTAAAAAACATGGATGGCCAATAATTTTTGCTCAAAGATATATGTATGGAATGAGAACAATTATTCCAATGTCAATTGGTATTACAAGATACGATGCTAGAAAATTTGCACTTATAAACTTAATATCAGCATGGGCATGGGCAGCGATTACAATAGTTCCTGTATGGTATTTTGGAAATGAAATTATGGTAGTTCTTCATTGGGCAAAAGAACACTGGTATTTAGCAATACCTATTGCTGCTACATTTGGTGGTGGAATTATTTATTATTTCAATAAAGCTACAAAAAAAATGGAAAGAAGGATGTTAGATGAAAATTAAAATAGTAGAGAAATTTAAATCAAAAGATTTTGATTTAGAAATAATTTTAGTAAATAAAATTGAGGATTTAGGAGAAAATAAAGATTTATTAGAGAGTTTAGATTTTAAAATAAAAGATGAATCTTCTATTTTTTTACCAGAATCTAAAAAAATTTATTCAGCTTTTGAAGAGTTTAACTATGATTCAATAGCAATTGCAATAGCAACAGCTATTAAAAAAGCAACTTCAACTAAATTTAAAACTGTAAAATTAGTTTTAAATAATTTTTTAGAAGATAACTTCAAAGCTTTAGTAGAAGGTGCTATTTTAGGAGCTTATAAGTTTGAAAATTACAAAAGTGAAAAAAATAAAAATGATTTAGAATTAAATTTCGTTGTAGAGAAAAAAAGTTCTAAATTATCAGATGTTTTAGAAGAATCAAAAATTATAGCAAGTTCTGTAAATTGTGCTAGAGATATGGTAAATACAGCACCAGCTGATTTTACTCCAAAAAGTTTTGCAGAAGCAGCACAAAATATTGCGAAAGAGTTTGATTTAGAGTGTGAAGTTTTTGGTGAAAAGTATCTTGAAAAACAAAAAATGATGTCTATGCATAGTGTTGGAAGAGCTTCAGTTCATGAATCACAGTTAATTCATTTGAAATATAAACCGAAAAAAGCAAAAACAAAAGTGGTTTTAGTTGGTAAAGGTCTTACTTATGATAGTGGAGGATTATCTTTAAAGCCAGCTGATTTTATGATTACTATGAAAGCTGATAAATCAGGTGGAGTCGCTGTTTTAAATACTATTAAAACTATTGCTGCACTTAAACTTCCTATAGAAGTTCATGCAATTGTAGGTGCTGTTGAAAATATGATAGGTGGAAATGCTTATAAACCAGATGATATTTTAAGAGCAAAAAATGGGAAAACTATTGAAGTAAGAAATACAGATGCAGAAGGAAGATTAGTTCTTGCGGATTGTTTATGTTATGCTCAAGATGAGATAAAAGATTTTAATTATATTTTAGATTTTGCAACATTGACAGGTGCTTGTGTTGTTGGACTTGGAGAATATACAACGGGAATTATGGGAAATTGTGAAGAGCTTAAACATAAAGCTTTGGTTTCTTGTCAAAATTCTGGAGAATATGCTACGAAACTAGATTTTAATAGATATCTAAAAAAATGTATTAAATCTGAAATAGCAGATGTTTGTAATATCTCAAATACAAGATATGGTGGAGCTATAACTGCAGGTATGTTTTTAGATAATTTTATCTATGAAGAAAATAAAAATAAATGGGTACATTTTGATATAGCGGGACCTGCATTTGTTGAAAAAGCTTGGGGATATAATCCTTATGGAGCAAGTGGAACAGGTGTTAGAATGGCTGTACAATTTATAAAAGATTTAGTAAACTAAGAGAAAACTCTTAGTTTATTTGATAATTAATAGGGATTTGAATATTCCAAACAGTTTTATTTAGTTCATTTGGGATTGCTTCAAAGAAGCCAATTTTTGTAAGTAATTCGATACTGGCTTCATCTAGTTTTTCAAACTTTGAATTTTGTATAATTCTTATATTTATAACTTTCCCATCTTTTAAAATATCAAAAGATACTACAACTTTTCCAGTTTGATTTAATCTTTTTGCAATTTTTGGATAAACCTTGTTTTTCTCTATTTTTGCTTTTACTTTAGATAAATAAGCATCTTCAATACTATCAATTTGTGCTTTACTTATTGATTCAATAACTGGATTTGTATTTGGAGTTGTTTGTGTAACAACTGGATTTTCTTCAATACTTTTTTCAGTTTTTTCAGCAACTTTTTCTACTGGTTTTTCAACAATCTTTTCTATAGGTTTCTCTTTTTTAACTACTTTTTCAACTTTTTTTGTCTTTTCTATAACTTTTGGAGCGGGTTTTTCAACAATTTTTTCAATAACAGGCTCAGGTTTTTGTTCGATAATAGGTTCAACTATTTTCTTTTCTATTTTTTGTACAGCTACACTATTTAAAGATATTTTTGTAATAATTTCTTCTTTTTTAGGCTCAATTTTTATTTCACTCATTGCATATAAAAAAATCGCTCCAACCATTGAATATAAGAAACTAGTTATAAAAAAAGAGTTTAAATATCGTTTCATTTTTTAAAACCTTTATTTCTTTGTAACAATTGATACATTTGAGAATTCATTTTTCTTTAACATATCTAAAACATTTACAAAATATTCAAATTTTGTATTTTTATCTGTATTTAAATGTATTGGAGTTTCTCTTGATTTTTGTAAAAGTTCAAGTTCTATATTTTCAATAGCTATTTTCATATCTTCCATAAATAGTTCACCTTGATCATTTATAACTATTACTATTTCTTTATCACTTTTTAACTTACTAGCATTTTGTGCATCTGGAAGATTAACAGGGATTATACCTTTTGTAATAAATGTTGATGTTAATAAAACTATTGCTAAAAGTACTAATAAAACATCAATAAATGGTATTACATTTATTGAATCATACTTCTGTAGTTTCATACTGGCTCTCCAAAACTTCTGCAAATCTACTTAGTATATTATATAAAACCATTGAAATAATAGCAACAACCAAACCAACTGCTGTTGCTTTAAGTGCTAGTGCTAAACTCTCCATAATTTTTGAAGCATCAATATCTCCACCACTTCCCATAGTCATGAAAGTAAGCATAATAGCTAAAACTGTTCCTAAAAGACCAATATATGGTGCATTTGAAGCAATAGTTCCAATTATTGTAAGATGTTTTGTAAGTGCAACATCTAATGATTTCTTTGTTTTATAAGATTTTACATCAATTCTTTTATAAAAAATTATTCTCTCTATAAAAAAGAAAACAGCAATAAAACTCATAACAATTAATAGAGCAATTACTCCATAATCAACCAAATGTTTTAAATTTTCTACATCTTGCATAAACTCATCCTTATAAATTTTTTGAAATTTTATTATAATATTGATAATAATTATCTTAATGGACAAAATTATATTTAGTTTATGTTAAAATATCGTTAAATATGTGAAGATAAAATTCCAATATTTAAAAATTTAAGGAAAAAATTTGAAAAAAATATTAATTTATTCAATATTTTGTTCTTTTGCTCTTGCTAATCAGAATAATTTGCAATTAATTCAAAAAGATAAAAAAGAGTATCAAGAGTTAGATATGAAATCTATTCAAACAAAATATGAAAATCTAAAAAGTAGTTGGATTGGAACAGTTGGATTTAGTTCAAGTATAAGTAGATATCACAGTTTTGGTGAGAAAACTCAAAGTAATATTGACAGAAAGTTTTCTAAAAAAGCTGCTATTAGTTTTAAACAATCTATTTTTGAATCAGGTGGAATTGAATTACAAATAGAGTATGCGAAAGATAAATTCAATTATGATATGTTAGCTTGGGAGAATAAAAATCAACAATATTTGCAAAATATTTATAATATATTACTAGAGATAAATAAGGTAAATTTACAAATAGATCAAGCTAAATATAGAGGATTAAATAAAGAGATTGAAGAGATTATAAAAAGAATTCAATATGAAGCAGGTAAAACTGATATTATTGAATTAAACAACGCAATTATGAATAAGAATTTAATAAAAAAAGAAATTATAAGTCTTGAGAATTTATTAAAAGAGCAAGAGTATGAATTAGCAAAATATACAGATTTGAAATATCAAGAGATAGAAATTCTAGATTTTTCTTTAATTTTAAAAGATGATTTTATGAGTAAAAATTTAAATATTTTACAAGAACAGGCAAAAGTTTCTATGCTTAAAACAGATTATGAAAAACAAAAAACAGATTATTTACCTAAAATATATTTTTCTACAGGATTAGATTACTCTAATAGTGGAGATACTTTTTCAACTACTTTAAAAGATACAAATAAGGATGATGCTGGTGGAAATGTAGCTTTAGGTTTAGAAATGCCTTTGTATGATTATAATAAGTCAACAAAACTTGAAGAAGCGAAACTTGAAGTATTAAAACAAAAAGCTTTTGTAAATGATGTTAAGAATGAAGAATCAAATAATTTTGAAACTCTTTTAACAAAGATTGACACTTATAAAAAACATATAAAAACAATTGAAGATAATATAAAGCTTTATGATGAGTTGATAAAAGCAAATGAGATCTCAAACCAAGCTGGAATGACTTCAATGTATGATTTAGATATTTTGAGAAACACAAAAGAGATAAATTTATATGATTTAAAAATAAATGATATCAGCATTTTACAGCAGTATGTAAAACTTCATTTTCAAACAAGAAATTAAAAGATAAAAGGCATAAAAATGAGTAATTTAAGAAATGAATTAAACAGTTATAAAAGTAGTAATAAATCATATAAGTATATTAGTTTAATAGTAGTTAGTTTAATAGTAGCTATATTAGTTTATATATTTTTCCCAAAAGAAGCTGATAAAAAAATAGAATATATAACTTCAAAGGTATCAAAAGGTGATTTAACTGTACTTGTTAGTGCTAGTGGAAATATAAAACCTACAAATAGTGTTGAAATAGGTATCGAAGTTTCAGGAACAATAAAAGAAATATTTGTTGATTTTAATGATGAAGTTGAAGTAGGGCAAGTTTTAGCAAAGATTGATACAACAAAATTGGAAGCTCAGGTTGAAAGTTCAATGGCAGCTTTAGCAATAGCAAAAGCAAATCAAAAAGAGAGTGAAGTAAATTTAAAAAACAAAAAATTACTTTATGATAGAACAAAAAAGATGTTTGATAGTTCAAATGGTAAATATCCATCAAAAAATGAGTTAGATGATACAAAATTTTCTTATGAAGCAGCTCTTTCAAGTTTAGAAGCAGCTAAATCAAAAGTTATGCAATCTGAATCAAATTTAAAAAATGATAAACAAAACTTAGAAAAAGCTAGTGTAAAATCTAGTATAAAAGGAATAGTTTTAAACAAGGAAGTTGAAATAGGGCAAACATTGGCTGCAACTATGTCTGCTCCAAAACTATTTACATTGGCAAAAGATTTAACAAATATGGATTTAGTTGTAAGTATTGATGAAGCGGATGTTGCTGATATTAAAGAAGGATTAGATGTAACTTTTACGGTTGATGCTTATGCAAACAAAGAGTTTAAAGGAAAAATTAAACAAGTAAGATTAAATCCAATTACAACAAATGGAGTTGTAACTTATGAAACAGTTGTAAGTGTTGATAATCCTGATTTATTATTAAAGCCTGGAATGACTGCAAATGCAAAAATTATTACAAAAAATGTAAGAGATCAAATTTTAATTCCTAATAGTGCATTAAGATTCACTCCTAAAGTAAGTAATGAACAAGTTACAGCAAAAAAGGCAACACTAGCAGGACCACCAAATTTTCAAAGACCACAAGATCCAAAAGAAAACAAAACTAAAGATGGTTTAGCTTCAATTTATATACTTGAAAATGGTAATCCAAAAGAGGTAAAAGTTAAAGTTCTTGATAGTGATTCAAAACTATCATCTATAAATTCTAAAGAGATAAAGATAGATGATGAAGTCATAATTTCTCAAAAGAGCCAAAATGCAAAATAAAGAAGTTTTAATTGAGTTTAAAAATGTCAAAAAAAGCTATGGAATAGGGGCTAATATAACATATGCATTAAATGGTGTAGATTTAAAAATTTACAAAGGTGAGTTTGTTGCAATTATGGGAGCTAGTGGAAGTGGAAAATCTACATCTATGAATATTATTGGATGTTTAGATAAACCAACTAGTGGAGAGTATCTTTTTGATGGAGTGAATGTAGAGAATTTAAATTTAAATCAAATGGCAATATTAAGAAGAAATTACATAGGTTTTGTTTTTCAAGGATTTAATCTATTAGGAAGAACAAGTGCTTTAGAAAATGTTGAATTACCTTTGATTTATAGAAAAGTTCCTAAAGAACAAAGAAATAAATTAGCAATAGAAGCATTAAAAAAAGTAGGATTAGAAAGTGTTATAAAAAATACTCCAGCAGAATTAAGTGGAGGTCAGCAACAACGTGTTGCAATAGCAAGAGCAATAGTTACAGATCCTTTACTTTTATTAGCTGATGAACCAACAGGAAATCTTGACAGTATAAAAAGTGTTGAGGTTATGGAGTTATTAAAAAAATTAAATGAGGAATTAAATATTACTATTATTATGGTGACACATGAAGAAGAGATGGCAGCTTATGCTTCAAGAGTAATATATTTTAGAGATGGAAATATTGAAGACTCCTTAAAAAAAGGATTTAAATAATGTTATTAAATGCTTTATTAATAGCAATAAAAGAGATAAGAAGAAATATATTAAGATCAATTCTTACTATTTTAGGAATTGTAATAGGAGTTGCTTCTGTTATTGCTATGGTTATGATTGGAGATGGAACAACTGCAAAAGTTACAGAAAATATTGAAAAACTTGGAAGTAATATGTTAAATGTTCGAGTTGGACAAGAAAAGAGAGGTGCTCCAAGAGATGATAATAGTGCAAAACCTTTTAAAAATGAAGATATAACAGCAATAAAAAATGAAGTTGCAAATCTAAAAGGTGTAACAGCAGAGAATTCTAGTATGGCTAATGTAGTATTTGGAAATAAAAGTAACTCTTCATTGATTGTTGGTACTACAAATGATTATTTTGTTATCAAGGATTGGGAAGTTGAACAGGGAAGAATTTTTGAAGAAAGTGAAGTTTCTAGTGGCAAATCGGTTTGTCTTTTAGGAACAACAGTTGTAAAAAATCTATTTGGAGATGAAAATCCAATTGGCTCTACGATAAGGCTTAAAAACTTTCCTTGTAATGTTATTGGAGTTTTAGCTTCAAAAGGAGCTAGTAGCTTTGGAAGAGACCAAGATGAAGTTGTTATAACACCTCTTAAAATGTATCAGAGAAAAATTCAAGGAAATTTGGATGTTTCTACAATAATTGTATCAGTAATGGAAGAAAAGTATATCGAAGATGCAAAAGCACAAATTACTTCTTTAATGCAAGATAGAAGAGCTATTAAAGTAGGAGAAGCTGATAATTTTCATATAAGAGATATGAAAGATATATTAAATACTATGACAAGCACTACAAAAATGTTGACTTATCTTTTAGGTTCAATAGCAGGTATATCATTACTTGTTGGAGGAATTGGTATTATGAATATTATGCTTGTATCAGTTACTGAAAGAACAAGAGAAATTGGAATAAGACTTGCAATTGGTGCAATGCAAAGTGAAGTTTTAATGCAATTTTTAATAGAGGCTATTGTACTTTCAACTTGGGGTGGTATTATTGGAATATTTATGGGACTAGGTATAGGGTATTTAGCAGTGGGAGCTTTTGATTTACCATATATTATAAATAGTCAAATTATATTAATATCATTTGTTTTTTCAACTTTAATAGGAGTGGTTTTTGGATATTTCCCTGCAAGAAAAGCTGCTAGATTAAATCCAATAGATGCGTTGAGGTATGAGTAATTTAGCTCATTCCTCTTCAAAAATTACAGCATTATTTCTTCCATTTTCTTTTGCTTTGTATAGAGCAATATCAACATTTTTTAAGAATACTTCTTGAGACGTATTAGCTTTTACCTCTATGACTCCTAAACTAACCGTAACTTTAGGAACTTTTTTGAAATCATGATTTTCTATATCTTTTCTAATACGATTTGCTATGGAAACAGTAGCTTGAATAGTTGAATTTGGAAAAATAATTATAAACTCTTCTCCACCATATCTTGTAAAAATATCTCCTCGGCGAAGTTTATTGTTAACAACTTGGCATAGTTCTTTTAAAACAAAATCTCCAATATCATGACCATAAGTGTCATTTATATCCTTAAAATGATCTATATCAAACATGATTAAGCAAAATTTTTTACCTTTTAGTTTATCTAACTCTTTAAAAAATGCAAACCTATTATATACTTTTGTAAGAGCATCAACTGAAGCAATATTTTCCATTTTCTTGAAATCTTCTTCTATTTTTTGAGTTCTTGTTATTACTTTGTTTTCTATATCTTTCTGTAAAGTTTCTAACTCTTCTTCTTTTTTATTTATAGAACGATTTAGATTTTCAAATGCAAAAACTAATTTATTTGAAATGTTTTTTGCAAGAAACATTGATATTATAATCATTAAACTAGCAAGAGCAATTGCCCCATTTAACCTTTTTCTATACTCTTTTACTAAAGTATCTCTTTGATTTTCTGCAACTTTTACTAAATCATTTGGATAAAAACCACTTCCAATTATTAGATTAGTATGGGGTATTTTTCTTATGAAAGAAATCTTTTTTTCAAGTTTATTAGTAGTTGGATTTTGCCAATAATATTCAATATATGTTGAATCATTATTTTTATCAATAATTTTATTTGTAGCATATTTATAGTGTTCAACTTCTGAATTTTTTAGGATTTGTCCCTCTAAATGCCTTAGGTAACTATGAACTATTACTTTACCATCTGTATCAAAAATAAAAAAGTAATCATTAGTTTTTTTATTTATATTTTTGAATAAATCAAAGATTATATTTCCATCAATTTTTTGACCATTTAGTGTGGAGTTATACTCTAAAATTTCAATAGCTATAGTAGAATTTTTTTCAAGTAACTTCTCTTCTTTTTCTATTAAATAATTAGAAACTCTATTATAGTTTTCTTCAAAACTTTTTTTAAAATTTATTATTTCTAATATAAAAATAATAATTATTATTAAAGGAAGAACCAAAATAGGTGAGTACTTTATTATATTAACTAACTGTCTCTCCGTCATATTTTCCCCTTTGAAAAAACAAGTTAAACTCAAATTCTAAAAAATTATATCTTTAAAAAGAAGCTACAGAATAGCAAAAAATAAGAATTAAAATAGCGGTTAGTGCTGCAACACTAATTTTGACACAAAATTTGATTTTAGCAAATGAAACTACAAAACTTGATGATGTTCAAGTTGTAACATCTGCTTCAGGATATGAACAAAATGTGGCTGATGCTCCAGCAACAATTTCAGTAATTACTGCTGAAGAATTAGAAGAAAAATCTTATTCCGATGTTACAGATGCACTTAAAAATGTTCCTGGTGTTTATGTTAATGGTGGAGGAAGTAATCAAACTATTTCTATTAGAGGTATGGGATCATCATATACACTTTACTTGATTGATGGAAAACCAATGAACCCAAATTTTTCAATAGAGAAATGATAATCTAAAACAAACTGGCATATAATAGTCTCTACAACTTCATTTATAAGGATCACCAAATGGGTGAGTTAAAAATTGCTTATTCAGATAAAAAAGTAACTCCTTTGGGAGGTATGAAATTATTAAAAGATTTTATAGATCACTTACAAATATTACCTTATTTAAATGAACTAAATATTCCTCAACCAAATTCAAATAGAGGATATGATCCAACTATTTTAATATTAGGTTTTTGGCTTAGTATTATTACAGGTGGTAATAGATTTTCTCACACAGATTGGCTTCGTTATGATACAACACTGCAATCAATATTTGAACTAGATAAACTTCCTTCAAGTAGGCTCATATTTCAATATCATTTATAGCCTACACAGTCTATAAAAAACTAGAAAGAATTATTAAAATTAATGATAAAAATTTGTCAGTGCAAAAAGCACTAGAAGAGATAAAAACAATTTATGGACTAGAATATACTAATCCAATTACAAATAAGAAAAAATTTGAAATTCTACAACTAAACGAAATTCAACTAAAAATACAAAATATTATCGATATTGAACTTGGGTGACCCATTGATGAAGTCAGGAGATTTAAGTTTTGAAGAGATGTTATCTTTAACAAGTTTTAAAAATAATCCAATTTTTTTAATAGAAACAATTTTCTTATTATTAAATGAAAATTATTTGTATCTTAAATCGGATAATACGAAATTAGTTAATAAAAATTTTATAAAAAAATTTAATGGAATAATGAAGAAAGAAAATATAAATTTAGAAATTTTATTAGATTATGGAACTATAATTTAGCTATATTTTAATATCGATTATCAATTTTGTTAATATAGAGTTAAAATTGGCTTGTTAATATTAAAATTTAAAATATAGGAGTTAATATATGAAAAGATTAGTTTATGGTGTTTTAACATCAGCAATATTTTTATCAAATGCATCTGCTTATGCAATTTGGATGGAAAAAGAAAAAAAAGATAAAGTAAATATCTATTTTGGCGAATTTTCAGAAGATCAAAAAGAGAGAAGTAAATTTTTAAATAAATTAAAAGTAGATACTTTTTATCCAAAAGATATAGTAAAAGATCTAAAAAGAGAAGAAAATAGTATTGCATTAACACTTTCAAAAGATAGTGATTTAATCTTAGTTGAAGTAAGTGAACCTAGATTAAATAAAAATACACAACAATCAATTAGAAAAATTAGTTATGCAAAAGTAGGGGCTACTAATACAGAAGCTTTAGCAAAATTTGATTTTATTTCAGTAGAAAAAAATAGTAATACTTTCAAATTACTATTTGATAATAAACCTTTAGTAAAAATTAAAGTAACAGTTGTATCTCCTACAAAATGGGAAAAAAATTTTTATACAAATGAAAATGGAGAATTTGAAATACAAACTCCTTGGATAGGAACTTATCTTTTAGAAGCTAGCTTTGAAGAGAATATAAAAGGTGAAGAAAATGGTAAAACTTTTGATAAAACGATTCATGTAATTACAAATAGTATAAATTTAGAACAAGGTTTACCTTGGAAAATAAATAAATAGGAATAACTATGCATAAAACAATTTGGTATAAAATACATTGGTTTTTTGGAGTAATTTTTGGTTTAACACTACTTATTGTTGGTTTTTCAGGAGCTGTTTTATCTTATGAAAAAGAGATTTTAAGATTTTTAAATCCTAATACATATAATATTCCAATTGCTCAAGATAAACAAATATTAAAAGTTCAAGAGATTTTGCAAAAGTATCAATCACAAAATCCCGATACAAAAATAAATTCTATCTCTTTTTCTAATGATAAAAGTTCTAGTGTGGTTTTAAATATAGCTTCAAAAGATCCAAATCAAAAAAAAGGTCAAAATATATATTTAAATCCATACACAGTTGAAATATTACCAGAGCTTACAGGAAAAGATTTTTTTTCATTTTTTCTTAGACTTCATAGATGGTTAGCTTTTGAAGGTGATTCCAGAGAAATTGGTAAAAATATTGTAGCTCTTACAACTATAGCTTGTATAATTTTAACTATTGGTGGATTGATTGTATATTGGCCAAGAGTAAAAAATCATTTTTTTAAAAGTTTTACTTTTAGTTTTAAACATAAAAAAAGGGCTTTTTTATCAACTATGCATAGTGCTGTTGGTATGTGGGTAATTCCAATGTTTTTACTTGTAACTCTTACAGGATTATATTGGTCATATGATTGGTATAGAAGTGCTATGTTTACTGTTATGCAAGTAGAACAACCAAAAAGAGAACCAGTAGCTCAAGAACAAGCTAAGAACCAACAAAAACCTCAAATGATACCTTATGAAACAGTACAAAAAGTAGTTGATATATTTGTTCAAAATATTTCAAAAGAGTATAAAAATGCAAATTTAAGATTAACTCCAAATAAAGAAGAATTTTATTCAATATCTTATCTTTTTGCAGATGCTGCACATTATAGAGAAACAAATACTATGGAAATAAATGTAAAAGATTCGATAGTAGTAAAAGATGTAAAATTTGAAGATAAAAAATTGAATGAACAAATTATGAGTAGTATTTTACCTCTTCATACAGGTGAATATTTTGGTTGGATTGGACAATTGCTTATGTTTATAGCATCTTCATTAATGGTACTATTTGTAATCACTGGATATATGTTGTATTATGATAGATTGAAAAAAAGAAGAGCAAAAGCTCAAAAGATTGTAAAAGAAGAGATTTAAGAATCTCTTCTTTTTTCTTGTGTAGTAGACACTCTACTCTAAAAATTTTAACAACACTTTTTAAAGCCACCGGTATTGTATTTTCTATCAACGGCTTCTTTAAAAAACTCTCCTCTAGTTAAAACCTCTTTGTCAGGATGATTTCTTTTCATGTGTTCAAGGTATTTTTCATAACTAGAAAGCCCCACAAGGGGATGAAAAAACTTTTCAGATTTTTCATACAAAGCTTTGATTTGTTCAAACATATCAAGCCTTTTGTAAACTATCAAGCCTTACATAAGGAGTTTCTTTTAAAGGAATTTTGATTTTTCCAAAACAAATTCCTAGAGTTGCAATAATTACAAGAGATGTAGCAAACATAAAGAATACACATAAAATAGCATTAATTATATTTGAGAATTTAACTTGTTGCGCAATTGATATATCTTTTTTAGCTTTAGCAATATCAGTTTCTTCTGTAAGAGTTGGTAATTTTGCTTCTAAATCAGCAATTTTTTTAATTTGAATTTGAGCAGTTGCAACGTGACTTACTGCATTGTGAACTCTATCACCTTCTTTGAAAGGTAATATTTTTTGAACTCCACCATACATAGTTGCAGTTAATACAAAGATTGCAGGTAATACTGTAACCCAAGTATATTTTGCTTTACCCATTTTAAATAATACAACAGTAGCTAAAAGTAATGCCATACCAGCTAACATTTGGTTACTTACTCCAAATAGTGGCCACAATGAATAAATTCCACCTCTTGGGTCAATTGTTCCTTGGTATAAGAAATATCCCCAACCAGCAACGCTTAGTGCAGTTGCTAAAATTCCAGCTGCATAGTTACTTGTATTTCCAAGTGGTTTGTAAACATTACCTAAAATGTCTTGAACCATGAATCTACAAGCTCTTGTTCCTGCATCAACTGCAGTTAAAATAAATAGTGCTTCAAATAAAATAGCAAAGTGGTACCAGAATCCCATCATATCGATTCCACCAAATAATTCATGAAGTACAAGTGCAACTCCAATAGCAAATGTTGGTGCTCCACCAGTTCTTGAAAGAATTGTTTGTTCTCCAATATTTGTAGTAAGTGCTTTAATTTCTTCAGCAGTTACAGTAAATCCCCAACCAGAAATAGTTTGAGCAACATTTACAATATCTGTTCCAATGAACGCTGCTGGAGAGTTAATAGCAAAGTATAATCCAGGATGTAAAATAGTAGCACAGATTAAAGCCATAATAGCAACAGCACTTTCCATTAACATTGAACCATATCCAACAGGTAATGCATGAGTTTCATTTTCAAGCATTTTTGGACTTGTTCCACTTGAAATTAGGGCATGGAATCCACTAATAGCACCACAAGCAATAGTAATAAATAAGAATGGGAAAATTGCCCCTGCAAAAACAGGACCTGTTCCATCAAAATATTGAGGATTTGTTTTTGGCATTTGAATATCCGGAGCAACAATAACTATTGCTATAGCCATAAGTCCAATAACACCAATTTTTAAGAAAGTTGATAAATAGTCTCTAGGAGCTAGTAAGAACCATACAGGTAAAACAGCAGCTATAAAACCGTAAGCCATCATAATAATTGCTAAAGTAGGAGCATCAAAAGTAAATCTAGCAGCCCATACAGGATCAGCAGCGATAACACTTCCATAGTGAATAGCTAAAATTAAAAGAATAAATCCAATAACTGAAGCTTCTCCAACTTTTCCAGGTCTTAAATATCTCATATAAATACCCATGAAAATAGCAATTGGAATAGTCATAGCAATTGTAAATAATCCCCAAGGTGATTCAGCTAAAGCTTTTACAACAACCATTGATAAAATAGCTATAATAATTAGCATAATACCAAATATAGCTATCATAGTAACAGCACCAGTGAATGTTCCTAATTCATCTTTTATAATTTCACCTAAAGATCTTCCATCTCTTCTTGAAGATATAAATAAAACTACAAAATCGTGAACTGCTCCAGCAAATACTCCACCCACAAGTATCCATAGCATTGAAGGTAGATATCCCATTTGAGCAGCTAAGATTGGACCAACAAGAGGACCAGCACCAGCAATTGCGGCGAAATGATGTCCAAATAAAACAGATTTATTTGTAGGAACATAATCTCTTCCATCATCATGAATCATCGCAGGAGTTGCTCTATTCTTATCAAGTTCTAAAACTTTATAAGCAATAAATCTTCCATAAAATCTATATGCAATCATATAAATACACACAGCAGCTACAACTAAATACATAGCTGAAACTGTCTCACCATTTTGCAATGCTAAATAACCAAAGCATAAAGCTCCAACTATTGCTATTGCAAGCCATAAAAGCTTATTCATAGTAAAATCCTTTCTAAAAAATTTAGTTTAGGAATAAGTATAACCAAAATAAATATAAAGAAAGCGTAAAAAAAAATTTTAAAAAAAATTATTATCCTAAATTTCAGTTTTTTCAAAAATAATATTAAAGCTTAAGCCTTTATAAATTTTTTGATTGTGAGTGAATTCTTCATTATAAATTTCAATAGTGCCTTTATGTCTTTCTCTTAAAATTTTATCTACAATTGAAAGTCCAAGACCTGTACCTTGAGATTTATGTTTTGTAGTAAAATATGGTTCTAAAACTTTTGAAATAATTTCTTCATCAATCCCACCACCACTATCTAAAAACTTTAATTTAAGTCGATTTTCATTTAACTTTTTACTTTTTATAAACAAAAATCTATCTTCTTCTTTTTTCTCTTTTAAAGCATCTTTACTATTTGAAATAATATTTAAAAAAGCTTCTGTTAATTCATTTTTATTACCTAATATAGATAAATCATCATCAAGTTCTAAAGTAAGATTTATAAAATTATTATTTAGTGATGCATATACAAGATTTAAGCTATTATCTAAAACTTCTTTTATGCTTATGTTTGTATAACTTTTATCTTCTTTTATAAAATCTCTAAAGTTGTCAATTGTGTTTGATAAATATTCAGTTTGTTTTACTATTGCAGTTGAAGTTTCATTTATTTCTTCTTTTGTAAGAATGTTAAATTCAGATTTTACTTTTAAAGAACTAGCACTAATACTAATAAAGCTTAAAGGTTGTCTCCACTGATGAGCTATATTTCCTATCATTTCGCCTAAAGATGCTAATTTTGCTTGTTCTTGTAAAACTTTTAGCGAACTTACATCTTTTATAATCATGAGTAAAGTTTCTTTGTTTGGAAGTAATGAAATGCTTAAATTTGTGATTACTCTTTTATCTTTAAATGCAAAAGTTTCTTCAAAATTGTTTACAAATCCTTCTTCTAATATTTGATTTATTATCCGTTTATTTTTTTCATCATCTTTTTTTGCAACCAATTGGAAAACTGTTTTTTCTAATAATTCATTTTTTGAAAATCCTGTCATATTTAAAAAAGAGTCATTAAAATTTAAAAATCTTGTATTTAAATCTAAAATTGCTATCCCATCTTTTGAATAATTAAATATTAGTTCCAATTCTTCTTTTTGTTGTAGAATCTCTTTTTGGATAATCTCTTTTTCTGTTACATCTATTCCAATTGTAACAATATAATCAATCGAACCATCAGCTTTTTTAATTAAGGTATTTGACCACTCAAATATTTTCTCTTCATTGTTTTTTGAAAAACAACTAGCTTTGAAATATTTTTTTATGTTTCCTTTTTTAGCTTCTTCTACAATTTCATTTATTTTTACTTGAACATTTTTATGCAAAAATCTAACCCAAAAGAAAGGAACACTAGCTATTTCATCTTGCGAATAACCAGTAAATTCTTGTGTAAATTTATTTACTTTAAACATTCTTCCCTTGTTATCAATTACTGCTATTATAACATTTGAGTTATCGATAATATTAGAAATAAAATCTTTCTCTTTAATAATCTGTTTTTGTAAATCTTTTATGAAAGTTATATCTGTATGAGTACCAATCATTCGTAAAGGATTACCATCTTCATCTCGATTTACAATTATACCTCTATTCAAAATCCATTTATATGAGCCATCTTTACATAATATTTGATGTTCATTTTTGAAAATATCACTTTTACTTTCTAAATAGTAATTTAAATCTTTCTCTATATTTTCAAAATGTTCTGGATTTACTCTACTTTTCCATTCATTAAAATCATTTTTTATTTCATCATCATTAAAACCTAAAATTTTTTTCCATTGATTAGAATAATATACTTCATTTGTTTTTAGATTCCAATCCCAAATACCATCATTGATACTATTTATAATTAATTCCATTTTGTTATTAATTTGACTAATCTCATACCTAGAATTTTTTATTGTAGAAATCATTTCATTCATTTTTTTAGAGAGTTCATTTAACTCTTTTACTCTATTGTTTTCAGGAATATTTTCTTTTGGAATACCATATTTATCATTGTTTTGTATTGCATCTACCATATTAAATATAGGTTTTAAAATTAAAGTTTTTATTATAAAGAAAACTAATATAATGATAAACAATGATAGAATAATTATCTCAAATATACTTTTTTTAACTATTTCATTTAGCTTCGTATTTAGTTCATTACTAGAACTATAAAGTTCAATTTCTGCTATTTTTGTATTAAAATTATCTATTAAATCAGTTTTTATGTATGAAAAATTTTCATTTAATAAGTTGTTATGATTTGCATATTCTCTATCAAAATCTAATATTTTATCAAATTCTCTTATTTTACCACTTTCAATAAACTCTTTACCAAATATTTTTCCATAGCTATAATCCTTTACAATTATTGCTAAAATATTATTATCTTGCATTTGATTTTCAATTAGTTTTTTGTATTCACTAATAGCGTATGAATTTATAAAATGTGGTAGGCTGTCATTTAATTGTTTACTTATTGAATTCATTCTTAAATTAATATCATTTATTAATCTATTTTTTGTTTCAAAATAGTTATAAACTGTATAAAATGACATAATTGTAATAATAGTGATTAAAAATGGTAGTAAAAAAGATACAATTAATGTTCTATTTTTCATCTAATCTTTTATTCCTAATACATTTAATTTTATTGTTTTTAATTTTTCTTCAATGTTATGTTTAGAAATAGGTAAAATTGGTAATTTTTTTTCTTTAATTACTTCTTTATTATTAAAAAAATTATCTAGGGAAATAACAGCTTCTTGACCCATTAAATATGGCTGTTGCATCGCAGAACCTATCAAAATTCCTTTTGGAATCATTTCTAAAAATTCAGGTTCTGCATCAAAACAAATAAGAGCTATTTCTTTTTCTTTATTTGAATCTTTTATTGCATCTAAAGCACCTTTATATTTATCTGATCCTTGTAACCATATAGCTTTTAGATTTTTATTATCATTAATTAATTTTTTTGAATAATTATAAGTTTCTTCATATGAGAAATCAACTTGTTGATATAAACCAGCACTTTTTATGTTATCTTCATTAAGTGCTTGCATAAATCCTAATGTTCTTTCTTTTCCATTTGCTCTTTTTTGAGGAATAGCAATAATCCCAACAGAACCATCTTTATTTATTGATAAATCTTTCATATATTTTGTTAGAATCTTTCCTAGTTCATAAGCTCCTTGTTTATTATCTGAAGAGATGAAAGATATATAATTTTCACTATCAGAGCCAATATCTGCAACAACAGCTGGAATATTATTGTTTTTTGCTATTTCTAAAAGAGTTACTGCCGTAGAAGAGTTTATAGGAGATATAATTAAACCATCTATTTTAGTGCTTAAAGCTAAAGCAAGATTTTCTAACTCGTTTTTTTTCAAATTACTTGAACTATAAATAGAAATTTTATATCCTAATTCATTAGCTTTAGTTTCTATACCTTTTGACATAATTTGCCAAAAAGGAATTTCTAAATCAGAAACAATATAAGCAATCCGTTTATGAGAGGCTGCATGCATTGAGCATAAAAGAACAAAAAAAAGAATAATAATCTTCGTAATTTTCATCTATTTCCTTGATAAGATGTCAATATAATATCAAAAAATTTAAAAAATTTATAGAGGAGCGTATAAAATATCGATAATATCGAATTTTATTTTTAAATAACTTAGATAACATTTTAATAATTATTGATAAAAAGTTAAAAAATATAACAAAAGATTTAGGTGGTGTGAGTATCTATGCTAAAGCTGAATATTTAAATCTTAGTGGCTCTGTTAAAGACAGAGCTGCTAAGGGATTTTACTTTTAACTCAACTTATAATATTTACATAATTAAATAATCTTTGTTTTATCTATTTCTTTGTCTTTTTCGTTTATAATATTAACATAAAAATAATTTCTATGTTTGTAGAAGTTTTTTATTTAGAATAAATAAATTATTTTAAATAGAAGTTTGAAGATATTGTAAACAATTAATAATAAAGGATTTTAATGGGATTAGGTGTAGGAATAGTAGGTCTTCCAAATGTGGGGAAAAGTACAACTTTTAATGCTTTAACAAAAGCACAAAACGCTGAGGCACAAAATTATCCCTTTTGTACAATTGAGCCAAATAAGGCGATAGTTCCAGTTCCTGATAAAAGATTAGATGAGTTAGCAAAGATTGTTAATCCCGATAAAATACAGCATTCAACTATTGATTTTGTTGATATTGCAGGTTTAGTTAGAGGAGCAAGTAAAGGTGAGGGGCTTGGGAATCAGTTCTTATCAAATATTAGAGAAGTTGAAGTTATTTTACATATGGTAAGATGTTTTGAAGATGGAAATATTACTCACGTTGAAGGTGATGTAAATCCTCTAAGAGATATTGAAATAATAGAGACAGAACTTATTTATGCAGATATAACACAACTTGAAAAAAAGATTGATAGACTAAAAAAACAAGCAAAAGGAAGTAAAGAAGCGGCAGCTCAACTTGTAATCGCTGAAGAGTTATATGCTCATATATGTGAATTGCAACCTGTAAAAACTTTTGAGAATAAAGATAATGAGGCATTTATTAGTTTAGATAAAGAGCTTAGATTTTTATCAAATAAAGATGTTATTTATGGTGCAAATGTTGATGAAGATACATTGTCAACAGGTACAAATGAGTACGTAGAAGCGTTAAAAGAGTATGCAGCTAGTGTAAATTCTGAAGTTATAGTTTTATGTGCAAAAATTGAAGAAGAATTAGTTGGACTTGAAGATGATGAAGCAAAAGCATTTTTAGATGATTTAGGTGTTCAAGAATCTGGATTAGAACAAATAATTCAAAAAGCTTTTGATAAATTAGGACTTCAAAGCTACTTTACAGCTGGAAAAGTTGAAGTAAGAGCTTGGACTATAAGAAAAAATACTAAAGCTCCTCAAGCAGCGGCGGTTATTCATAATGATTTTGAAAAAGGTTTTATTAAAGCAGAAGTTATTTCATATGAAGACTATGTTAAGTTTGGTGGCGAGACTAAGTGTAAAGATGCTGGAAAACTAAGACTTGAAGGTAAGGATTATATCGTTCAAGATGGTGATATTATGCATTTTAGATTCAACGTATAAAAAATTATATTAGGAAATATACAGATGACTGAAAAAATACTTCAAAAAATAGAATCTTTACCTCCACTACCAAAGACTATTATAGAAATTGAAGAGTTTAGAAAAAAGCAGGATAAAGAGTTAAATGAACTGTTAAAAATTATAGAAAAAGATGCTTTGATAGTATCAACTTTACTTAAAATTGCAAATTCAGCTATGTTTGGATTTAGAACAAAAGTTGAGTCACCTTCAAGAGCTTTAAGTCTTTTAGGAATTAATTTCACAGTTTCAATAGCAATTGGAGGAAGTATCCAGAATTTATTAAGTGCTAGTTTGAAGCCATACGGTATTAGTAGTGATGATTTTATGAAAGGTTCTAATATTGCTTCATCATTAGCAAATAACTGGCTTTCTCGATTTGAAGTTGAATATCATGATGATATAGTTTTGGCTTCATTTTTACAAGAAGTTGGAAAGTTTGTTTTATCTTCTATTATTATTAGTGACGGGAAAGAAGAAGAGTTTTTAGCAAAAGTTGAAGAATCTTCTGTAAAAGAAGCAGAATATGAATTCTTAGAAACATCAACTGCAAAAGTTACAGCTCAAATTTTTAGACACTGGAAATTAAGTGATAATTTAATAAATTTAATAGATTCTGTGGATGATATTTCAACTGTTGAACCAGAATTTAAACAAAGAGTTCAAATTTTAGATGTTATTAAAACAGCTGCAAATGTTATAGAACCATTGAGTGATAAGAATATTGCAAAAGCTCTAGAAAAAGCAAAAGCTTATGAGTTTGACATATCAATTTTAAAATCTTCTATTGATGAGTTAAAAAATAAGTTAGCTCAAAATCAAGAAATATAAAAAGAGTTTTTTTAAAGTCCAAGAAGTAGAACTTCAAAAAGATTTTCTACTTCATTATCATTTAGGTTTATACTTTTTTTTGTAAGAAAAAATTCTTTTATCTTTTTGTAATCAAAAACTTTTCCTCTAATACACTCCTTATGAACTGGTAAAAAACCTCTTATTATTGATAAATTACTATTAATTTTAATTTCACAAATTAAACACTCAAAATCTGTATGAAGTCTTCCTTCATGATCTAATAGTAGTAGATATGACTCTAAAATAGCTCTTAAAACATTTTGTTTTTCTATTTTGGAAACTAAATTATCTAATAGAAAGAAATAAAATGGCTCCAAATCTTCAAGTTCTTTTAAATGAGGATAAAAAAGTTTTAAGTATCTTTGCCAGGCATACATCTTTTGATTATTTAAAATCCAAGGAAAACCTAGTTGAATTACATCTTTTAACCTTGGAATAGAGGATTTTGTCTTTTCTAATTCAAAATCTATTTTGTAGCCAATATTGATATTTGAATGTCTTGCTCCATAAAATCTATATGAAGTAATCAATTCATTTTCGCAAAGAAGAGTTACTATTAAATCATCATCTTTTACTACTTTTAAATCAATAATATAGCCTTGCATTATTACTCTTCTTCAAAACCTTCTTCAAGCATATCAACTATTTCGTCATATATTTCTTGTGCTTCTTCATCATCAATTTCACCAGCTTCTAAATCTTTTAAAAGCTCTTCAAAATCTTTTTTCATATCTTGCATATGTTTTAACTCTTCTTTTAATTCAGGAGTCTCTTTTTTTCCAGCAATAATTTCAAAAATATCATCTATATAATCTTCTATTTCTACTAAAACTTCATCCTTTATCAATTTCTCAAGCTCTTTTTGGATACTCATTTTTACACCTTTTTTTAAATTTCTGGATTATAACAAAAGATTTCTAGCCTTTTGCTTCAATAATATCGTATAATTAATTTGATACAATGTTAGCGATAAATTTTAAGGAGACTGTTATGTCATATTTTAAAGGTGTTTCTATTGCAAAAGCTGCAAATATTTTATATGATGGAAATATTACGAGTAGGTCGATTACATTTGAAGATGGTTCAAAAAAAACTTTAGGAATTATGCTTCCAGGAGAATATGAGTTAAATACTGTAAATAAAGAAATTATTGATATTCAAAGAGGAAAAATAGATTTATTACTTCCTGCAACAGATTGGCAAGAGTTTGAAGGACCAGCTTCTTTTGAAATTCCAGCAAACACAAAGTTTAAATTAAGAGTTCATACTTTAGTTGATTATTGTTGTTCTTTTATTAAAGAGTAATTTTAGATAACTTTATAATAAATACAATGCGTTTAAACGCATTGTTTTAATGATGCTTTGGAAGACTTTCTAGTGTAATTTCTTCAAATTTTAAAATCTTTTTACCCATATGATCTTTTGAAAATTCTTTAGCACTATTTTCATCTTTAAATGGAATTAATTCGTTCCCCATTGGTCCCATAACGTTTGAACCAACTACATAAAATGCATTTTTTGCATCTATTTGTTCTAAAGTATAATAATCTGTTACAAAAATTGAAGAATCTTTTGTATTAGAATCTTTAGAATATTTTGTTGGTTCAAAATAAAATTTCATCATATCTTTTACACCATCAAAATAAAATGTTTCTTTATCTGTTTTAATAGTTGCAGCCCAATTTGCATATTTTGCAACAAACATACCACAAACAGGACATTTTACATCTTTTGGAATATCTGAATTTACATTTTGAGTGTTATTCATTTCATGATTTTGATGATTCATTTCTTGCATATTATGTTTTTTATGCTCCATAGAAAATAAAGATGTCGATAAAAGCAATATCGAAACTATAATTGATTTTTTCATGATTTTCCCTTTTTTTGATATTTTGAAGTATATATAATTTAGGTTAAATATTTGTTAAACATTTTTTATGTTTATTTTTGTATAAATACGACTTATTAAATAGTTATGAATTGAGGATTAATGGTTTTAGGAGATTGTCCATATTGCGATGATGGCAAAATAGAAGTTAGAAAAAAAGAAGTAAGAGGCAAAAAAGTAGAATTATATGCTTGTAGTAATGCAAATTGGAAAACAGAAGATGGAGAGTTTTTTGAGCTTACAATTGATTCAAAATGTGATTTTAAAATTTGGCAAAATGCTCTGAGTAGATATGGACATTATTTAAAACATGCAGAAGTAAAAGAACTTTTGCTTGGGAATGAAGTTGAAATAAAGTTAAAGACTCAAAAAAGATTTGGTCTTAAAAATACAGATAGAAAAGATTATTATAAAAATATTGTATTAAATAGAGATTATGGTGTAGAGGTTTTATTTTAGAAATATTTAATAGATTTTGCAAAACTTTGATACACTTCTTTTATGAATAAAGAAGATTTTTTTATAAAACAAATATCAAATAGTAAATACAATGGTGACGATGGAGCATTTATAGATGGATATGTTTATTCTATGGATGCATTTTTTGAAAATGTACATTTCAAAAAAGATTGGATGAGTTTAAAACAGATTGCTTATAAATCTATGCTTGTGAATATTTCAGATGCAATAGCTATGAATGCAAAACCAAAATATGCGCTGATATCTGTAGCAATTCCAAATAGTTATAATGAAAATGATCTAAAAGCTCTTTCAAGTGGTTTTAAAAAAGCTGCCAAAGAGTTTGATTTTGAAATAGTTGGTGGAGACACTATTGAAAATAATAAGTTAGATATTAGTATAACAATTATTTCAAAAACAAAAGAACCTAAATTTAGAAATAGTGCTAAAATTAATGATTTCATATGTTATACAGGAAAACTTGGAAGCTGTAAAAAAGATTTAGAAACCCTTTTGAATGGGAAAAAAATTAAAAAAAGTTCAAAGTTTATGACTCCTGTATTGAAAGCAGATTTTTTTTATGAGGCAGCAAAATATGTAAATGCTTCAATGGATATAAGTGATGGACTTTTTTTAGATTTAGAAAAGTTATCTAAGGCATCTAATATAGGTTTTGAATTTATTAAAGATATAAAAGAAGAAGTAGGAATATCTGGAGAAGAGTACGAAATTCTTTTTTCTTGTAGTGCTAAGAATCTAAAAAAGATAGAAGATATTGCAAAAAAGCATAAAGTAAAAATCAATATTTTTGCAAAAGCTATAAAAGGAAGCTATAAAAGTAGCTTTGAAAATCATCATTTTAAAAATTAAGGAAATAAATTGCAATTACAAAGATACTTAAATCATTCACCAATTGATGTTGTTTTTAAACAAAGTAAAGATGATTTTGTGGTAAATGAATTACCACTTTATGAGTTTAGTGGAGAAGGGGAACATCTAGTTCTGAAACTAAGAAAAAAAGATTTAGCAACTTGGGATGCTATAGAGATTTTAGCAAATTATTTAAAATGTAGTCCAAGAGAGTTTGGATATGCAGGGTTAAAAGATAAAAATGCTATGACTATTCAACATATTTCTTTACATAGAAAATTTGAAGACCAATTAAAAGATTTTACTCATGATAATATAAAAATACTTGAGACAACATATCATAATAATAAGATAAAAATAGGGCATTTAAAAGGTAATAGTTTTTTTATAAGATTAAAAAGAGTTGGTCTTGTAGAGAAGCAAAAAATTGAAGAAGCAATGAGAAAAATAGCTATTTATGGAATGCCAAATTATTTTGGATTTCAAAGATTTGGAATAGATGGAGAAAATTATAAAAAAGGTAAAGCTATTGTTGAGGGAACTTTAAAAGAGAGAAATAGAAATTTAAAGCAGATGTTTATAAATGCTTATCAAAGTTATCTATTTAATTCTTGGCTTTCAAGAAGAATAGAAATTTCAAAATTAATTGAGGCATTTGAACCAAAAGAGATTTTTCAAAAACTTAATCTTCCTCTTGAAGAAATAAAAAGAGCAAAAAAGCAGCCTCATCCATTTAAAATAATTACAGGAGATTTATTAAGTCATTATCCTTTTGGAAAAATATTTATAATTGATGATTTAGAAGTAGAAAGTCAAAAATTCTTTGAAAAAGATAGAGTTCCAACAGGTTTATTATGTGGAAAAAGAGTAAAAAAATCTGAGGGTTTTGCACTTGAAATTGAAAAAGAGTTTGATGTACAAATGCAAGAAGATGGTGCAAGAAGATTTGCTTTTATATTTCCAGAAAATTTAGAAAGTAACTATAAAGAAGATAAAAATCATATGGAATTAAGTTTTTATCTTCCAAAAGGTTCTTATGCGACAGAATTAATAGCTGAAATTTTACATAAAGAGTTAAGTTAAAAATAGATAGACTAAAAAATAGTAAATGAAAAATTCTAAGGGGTTAAAATGGAATATGAGGATACTATTTTACAGCTTTGTGAAGTTATAAAAGAGTCAGAAAATAATGCACAGGAAATATTTAATAATACAGAGGATATAGATAATTTATTAAATGAATTATCAATTCCTCTTCATCAAAAAAACAAACTTTCAAATCTTATTTCAAATATTTATGGACTTTTACAAAACCAAGATTTACATAGACAAAAAATAGAAAGAGTTGTTAATTTTGTTTGTGATAACAATAATATTGATAAAAGTGTCTACAATTTAGCTCCAAGTGCTAAAAACATTGATGCTTGTGAAGATACATTAAGTAGTGATGAGCTAGAAAATTTAATTAAAAGTATGCAAGCTTAAGCTTGAGAAAATACTATATAAAAGGGACTTTATATCAAAGTCCCTTTTTTTATTGCTTTATTTACAAGCAACTCTTTTTATTTCATTTAGATTCTCAAATAATTTTAAAGAATTTTGTTCTATATCTTTAGCTTTTAAATTCAATATTTCATTATCTGCTTTTGTTGCATTAAGATGAACTAGTTTTTGTAAATCATTGAAGAAAGTTTTATTTTGTTCTTTTATTTTGTTTATTAAATCTATATCTATATTTTTACCTGTATTTTGTAAGTGTTCAAGCCAATTGTCTATTTCACTATTTTGAGAGATTATAAAATCTTCACAATTTGATAATTTTGAATAAACTTCATCTTTATTTTTTAAAAGTTTTACTTTTAATAAAGCTGTATCATAAACTAAATCAACATCACAAACTTTATCTAGGCTATCTTGTAAAAAAGATGCTCTAGCCGAAGCTGTTACAAGAGAACTAGACATAGATGCTATTTCACTTGCCATAGCTGAAATTCGTTCAGATACTTGTGCATTTTTTTGTGTAGATTCATCAAGAAGGTTAACTGCATCATTTATTTGCATAATACCTCTTTCTTGTTCTTTAGAGGCTCTTGCTACATTATCTATAGTTGAAATAGTATTAGAAATATTGTGATTTAATTCATTGAATCCATCAATCATATTATTAGAAATATCTTTCCCAATTTTTGCTTTTTGTCCAGCTTTTTCAACTATTGCTTTTATTTCTTTAGCAGCTTCTGCACTTCTATTTGCAAGATTTCTTACTTCACCAGCAACTACTGCAAATCCTTTTCCTGCTTCTCCTGCAGTTGCAGCTTCAACCGCAGCATTTAAAGAAAGAATATTTGTTTGGAAAGCAATTTGGTCAATCACTTCTATAGCTTCATTTATAGAATTTACTTCTTTAAATATTTCATCCATAGATTTTGCTGTTTCACTTGCAAGATTTTCTCCATTTTTTGCAGAATTATTTAATTTCTGAGCAAGTGCAGCCATTTGTGTAGTTGCTTGAGTATTTGCTTGGATAGTTCCTGTTATCTCTTCTAAAGCAGCAGCAGTTTGTTCTAAAGATGCTGCTTGAGAATTTGAAGAAGTAGCTAAATCATTTGAAGCACTAGATAATGTTTGAGTACTATTTTTTAGAGAATTCCCTGTATTCATAATCATAGCTAGAATTTCTGATGTATTATTCCCTACAAGCTTAATTCCAGTAACTAATGAACCTAAATTTCCATGGATACCTTTGTCATCCATTATATAATCATATTTAGATTCAGAGTAATTTCTAAGAGTTATATTGATTTTATCTAAAGTCTCTTTTGTATTTTCTATCATTAAATTTAATTTATTTTTTAAATCTTCAACATGTTGATTTGAAGCTTTACTATTTACTTTGTATACAAAGAAACCATTTGAAGTTTTTTCAATAACATCATTTGCTTCTTCAATAACAATAGCATCTTGTTTTAATCCATCACGAACTTTATTCATATATGAGTTAAATAAATTTGCAACTTCTCCAATTTCATCGTTAGATTTCACTTCCAATTTTATATTTGTATCATTTGAATTTAATAAATTTTCAAATCCTTTTTTAAGATTCTCAATTGGATTTGTAGCTCTTCTTACAACAAAGAATATTAAGCTAATAGTAATAACCCCTAAAAGAATTGAAATAAAAGAAATTTCTTTTAACAATGATGAAATTCTTTGATCAGTTTCATTTAAAGAGAATGTTAGATCCATAACACCAATAACATCACCTTCATTTTGATTTGCATGACAAGCCATACATTCTGATGTTGCAACCATAGGTTTTATCATTCTTATAGTATGTTCACCATTTTCATTTGTTTGAATAATTTGATTTTGTTTTGAATCAAAACTTTTCAAAATCTCTTTATCAGTTGTGTACGGTGTATCAGAGCCATAAAGTTCCATAAGAGGTTTACTTTTTGCAACAGTTAAATGTTTAACACCTTTTATTTGTCTAGCTTCACTCTCAGCTTTTGCAATTAAAGATGGATCTCCTGTGTTCATAGTATTTCTTAAAGTTTGAAAAATTGAAGCATTCAACATTTCAAGACTATCTTTTGCATTTGCAATAGAATCTTTTGTAACTTTACTAGTAGTAGAATAAACTATAGTTATGCTACTGATAAACATTAAAATAAATAAAGCAAAAATTATTTTGTTACTTATTTTTTTCGTTATTATTTCTAACATATCTCTTCCTTATAATGTTTAAGACTAATTATTATATAATGAACATTATTTATTAAATATTAATTTATTGTTAAAAGTTATTAAATTTATAAAAAAGATTGATAAAGAGATTATAGTATGATTATCGGTTTAATTGGAAAAGTAGTAAAAAAAGAACCAACGGTAGTTTGGTTAAATGTGAATGGAGTTATTTATCAGGTTTTTGTCTCATTAAACTGCAGCTCAAAAATTATTTCTGATGAAGTGAAGTTTGAAATTACTGAAGTTATTAGAGAAGATGCACATAATTTATATGGTTTTTTAGATACAAATGAAAAAAAATTGTTTGATACAGTTATCAAAATAAATGGTGTAGGTCCAAAAGTAGGCCTTGCTATTTGTTCAACATTTACACCTACTTCTTTCGCTCAAATTATTACAAATCATGATGTTAATATGCTAAAAAGAGTTCCTGGGATTGGTCCAAAGGGTGCTAGTAGAATTTTAGTTGAGCTTAGTGGATTTGTTGTTGATGGTTTAGAAAGTGGTGAAGATTCGAATATTAATCTTGAAGCATCTTTAGCTTTAGAATCTTTAGGTTTCAAAAAAGATTTAATTACTACAGTTTTAAAAACATGTACTAGCACAACTACAAGTGAATTAGTAAGAGAAGCACTTAGAAAATTACAAAAATAGATATAAAGGGAATATTATAATGAAAATAGCAATAGTTTTTGGTGGATTAAGTTATGAGCATGAAATTTCAATAGTAAGCTCAATTGCAATGAAAGATGTATTAAGAAATGAATTAGTTTATATATTTATAGATAAAAATAGAGATTTATATGAAATTCCAAGTTCTAAAATAAATTCAAAACTTTTTAGTAGTGGTAATTATTCAAAGTTTGATAAAGTTTTTTTGAAAAAAGGTGGATTTTATAAATTATCTGGACTTTTTAAAAAAGAACAAAATATTGATTTTGATGTAGCGCTAAATTTATCTCATGGTGGAGATGGTGAAGATGGAATTTTATCTTCAGTTTTAGATTTTTATAATATTCCTTTTATAGCACCGAGAACTGAGGCTTGTGTTGTTAGTTCAAATAAGTTTATCACAAAAGGATATGCACAGAGCGTAGATGTACTTACTTTGCCATATAAATACTACACAAAAAGTGATAGCATAAAAGTTGATATGTTCCCTGTTATTTTAAAGCCAGTAAAATTAGGAAGTTCTATTGGAGTTGCTATTGTAAAAAATCAAGAAGAATTAAGTTACGCACTTGATGTAGCTTTTGAATTTGATGATGCAATTATTATTGAACCATTTATTAGTGGTGTAAAAGAGTATAACTTAGCTGGAACAAAAGTAAATGGAGAATTTATATTTTCTATAATCGAAGAACCTCAAAAAACTGAATTTTTAGATTTTGATAAAAAATATCTTGATTTTTCTAGAACTTCAAAAGCAAAAGAGGTTGATTTAGGAGAAAAATTAAACAATGAAATAAAAGAGAGTTTCAAAAGACTTTACAATACAATTTTTGAAGGCTCAATTATTAGATGCGATTTCTTTGTTGTTGAAGATAAAGTTTATTTAAATGAAATAAATTCAATTCCAGGGTCTATGGCAAATTATTTATTCTCTGATTTTCAAGATCTGTTTACAAAAGTTGCTTCAAATTTACCGAAGAAAAAACATATACCTATTACATATGAATATGTAAATAAAATTCAAAGTGCAAAAGGAAAGTAATTTTGGCAGTAAAACATCTTGTAATTGAAGGTAAAAGTTTTGAATTATCTTATGAACTAATAAATCCAACAAAAACTAAAGATATATTGTTTTTACACGGGTGGGGTTCAAACAAAGATGTTATGAAAACAGCATTTTCAAGTTATCTAAAAGATTTTAGACATATATATCTTGATATGCCAGGATTTGGTAAAAGTCAAAACATTTATATTTTAACTACAAATGATTACTCAAAAATTGTAAAAGAATTCTTAACTAGTATAAATTCAGATTGTATAGCAGTAGCAGGGCACTCTTTTGGTGGAAAAGTAGCAACTTTACTTAATCCAAAAAATTTAATTTTACTTAGTACAGCAGGAATTTTAGAACAAAAGCCACTAAAGGTAAAAATAAAAATCTTTTTTGCTAAACTTTTAAATAAACTAGGTTTAAAAAATTTTACTAAAGTTTTTAGAAGTAAAGATGTTGATAAAATGAGTGAAAGTATGTATGCTACTTTTAAAAATGTTGTAGATGAAGATTTTAGTTCAAAATTTGAAGCTTTTTCAAACAATGCTTTAATATTTTGGGGAGAAGAAGATAAAGCAACATCTTTAGAATCAGGAAAGAAAATCGCTAGTTTAATAAAAAAATCTAGTTTTACATCATATTTAGGTGATCACTATTTTTTTCTAAAACATGCACAAAATATAAGTAAAAGAGTGGAAGATGGAATATCTTAATATAGTTACACATATTATTTTAATAATGAGTTTGGGTTGGTATTTAATTACAAATCTTCAGTGGTATAATTACAAACTTGATAGGGTTGTATTTAAACACCATAAATGGCAGTGGCATATAACATATTTCTTATCTCCAATAGTTCTTTTTTATCTTATTCCAGAACCATATTTTTCTGGTTATTTTTTTATTATTTATCTTACAAGTTTTGTTTTATGGAATAGAAAGTTAACAAATCCATTGGTTATGACTGCAAGAGTAAAAAGATTTTTAGCAATATTACTTATTTTGACATTTATTGTAATTGGTATATGTTTAATGTATGAAGATTGTGTGAATAAAATTATTTTTATTCCATTAATTCTAACATATATATTGAGTACTATTTTAGAAAAGCTTCTTTTTATATCATTTAAAAACCGAGCAAAGCAAAGACATAGAAGTATAGCAGGTCTTAGAACTGTTGCTATTACTGCCTCATTTGGAAAAACTTCTATTAAGAATTTTTTATATCATGTTTTAAAATCAAGATTCAAAGTTTATAAAACACCAAGAAGTGTAAATACAATAGCAGGATTAGTTTTAGATGTAAATAGAGATTTACCTTTAGATACTCAGATTTATATAGCTGAAGCTGGAGCTAGAGCTAAGGGAGATATTGAAGAAATTACACTTTTTTTAGAACCACAAATTTGTGTTATTGGAAGTGTAGGTGAACAACATATTGAATATTTCAAAACACTAAATAATATAATTCAGACAAAGATGGAAATTCTAAAATCTCCAAGAATGGAGATGGGATTTGTTCATGAAAGTGTACCAATTAAAGACTATCCAAAAATTACAAAGTTTCCTAATAATTTGAATATTTTAAAAAGTACATTAGATGGAATTTGGTTTGAAGTAGAAGTGGGTGGTAGAGTTGAAGAATTTTATGCACCAATTTTGGGAAGTTTTAATGCTATAAATTTAACCGCAGTAATATTAGTAGCTTATAATTTAGGAATGAGCATTTTAGAGATAAAAGCAGCACTTACAACTATTCCTCAAGTAGAACATAGGCTTCAGAAAATAGAGCAAAATGGTAAAGTAATTTTAGATGATTCATTTAATGGAAATTTAGAAGGTATGCTAGAAGCTGTTAAAATATCTTCAACATATGATGGACGAAGAGTTATAATTACTCCAGGTCTTGTTGAAGCAACAGATACTGCAAATATAATGCTTGCAAAAGCTGTAAACGAAACTTTTGATTTAGTAATAGTTACAGGAAGTTTAAATACACATATTTTTACATCAAACATTGATAAAGATAAATTAATAGTTTTAAAAGAGAAATCTCAAATGCAAACATTATTAGCAAGTTCTACTAGAGTTGGGGATTTGATTTTATTTGCAAATGATGCACCAAATTTCATATAACTGATAAGGATTAAAATGGAACATCTTTATGCACCTTGGCGATATTCTTATGTAAGCGATGAAAAGATAAAAGATTGTGTATTTTGTTATATAACAAAAAATAAGGAAGATGAGAAATATCAAGTTTTATTTAGTGATGAATATTGTTTTATTGTTATGAATAAATATCCATATAGCCCAGGTCATTTTATGGTTGTTCCTCATTTTCATACATCAAATATAGAAGACTTAGAAGAAGAGGTTTGGCAAAGAGTATCAAAAAGAGTAAGACAGGCTGTAAAACTGCTTAAAGATGTTATGCCATGTGAAGGTGTAAATATAGGTATGAATTTAGGTAAAGCAGCAGGTGCTGGAATAGAACAGCATGTTCATTATCATCTAGTTCCAAGATGGGTTGGAGATACAAATTTTATAACTACAATAGGACAAACTAGGATTTATCCGGCAAAATTTGAAGAAATTTTCTCAAAACTCAAAAATAATTCAGAAAAATATTTTTTATAGTTTTTATGTTACTATTTCCTAATATTCAAAAAAGGAAACATAAAAATGAAAGAATTCATTAAAAAATTCTATAAAAATAGTTTTGTATATTCTACAAAAGAAAAACTGTCAAAACTTTCCATATTACTTATAATCATTTTAAACATTATAGTGTTCAATATAATAATTGAAGGTTTAAATTTTCAAACACATTTTGTTAATTCACCCTCAAATAAATATCCATACTTTTGTACAAATATTATTAAAAATGAAAATATATCTGATTTTGATAGCTTCAGTAATTCAGCATATTATATAGATTCAAATAATTTGTATTACGCTGAAGATATTTTAAAGAATAAAAATGATTTGGATTCAAGATGTATTGAAATTGAAAAAAGAGTTGCTATTATAAAAAATGAGCATAATTTAAAGAATATTAAAGAGCAAATTGTAAATTTAAATGAACAAATATATAAATTAGAAGATGAAGTAAATTATTTTAGAAATAATTATAACACAGTACTATTTGAAAAAATTGCTAACCATGACAATGATAAGTCAATACTTAATGATAATATAAATTCAGAAAATATAAAGGCTAAATATAATGATTCTTTAAAAAATATTGAAAAGTTAAAATTAGAAAAGGAGAATATTTATATTAATTTTGAAAATTCTAATAGTATAAAGAGTATAAAAGAATATATTAATACTATAAAAGAAAATTATATAATTGATGAAGAAAAGGCATTTAGATATTATTATTATATTATTGAAATAATAAAGATGTTATTCTTATTACCATTAGTATTTGTATTCTTTTTTGTGATGAAGAAATATTTAGTAGATGAAAAATATATACTTTATATAATTTTTAAGAATTTATTTATTGTTGCTTTAATTCCAACTTTGTATACAGTATTTCAAATTATTTATAAATTCTTACCAAAAGTTTTTTTGTCAAAAGTTATAGAATTTTTCTATAATTTAGATATTCCATTTTTAGTTTACTATATTTTAGTGATAATTTTTGTTCTAATTTTTGTTGTTGTAATTATAAAAATACAAAAAAGATTCAGAGAACAAAATGAATTAATGAAAAGAAATAAAATTTCTAAAATTGAATCATACAATAAAAATTTATGTAATTCATGTGGAAATAGTGTCTCATATATTAGAATGAATTTTTGTCCAGTTTGCCAAAATATGTTAAAAATAAAATGTAAATCTTGTCAAAATGAAACTATTTTTGGATTAAATTATTGCCAAAATTGTTCAGAAAAATTATAAAAGTAAATAAATTGCTTTAATCTAAAGCTTAATTATAGCTTTATTTACATGTAAATATATAGAATTATTCCTTTTAAAAAGGAAATAAATTTATATATTTATTCTACAAACACCCATAAATCTTGACATTTAACGTATTTTAAGTTATAATCCGCGTCCACTTAATGTGGTTAGAGCCAATTTATTGGGGTCTAACGAGTTCTTTAAAGGAAAATAAATGGAAAAAATCAGATTAAAGCTTAAAGCTTATGATCACAGAGTTTTAGACAGAAGTGTTGCTTCAATTGTTGAAGCTGTAAAAAGAACTGGTGCTGATTTGAGAGGTCCTATTCCTCTTCCTACTAAAATCAGAAGATATACAGTTATCAAAGGTCCTCACGTAAACAAAGATTCAAGAGAACAATTTGAGATTAGAGTTCATTCAAGAATTATCGATATTATAGCAGCTACTGCTGATACAGTTGATTCATTAATGAAACTTGATCTTGCTCCTGAAGTTGATGTTGAAGTAAGATCAATGGGTCAAGAATAATAAGAAAGGGTAATACAAGATGGAATTCATAGTTCAAAAAATCGGTATGAGTAGAACAGTATCTGTTCCAAGTACAGCGGTTACACTTTTAAAAGTTCTTGATACAAAGGTATGTCAAGTTACTGATGGTGTAGCATTAGTTTCTTATAGCAATGGTAAAAAATTTAACAAAGCTATAGAAGGTCAACAAAAAAAATATAACCTATCAAAAGAGTTTAACAGATTTGCAACAATTACTGTAGCAAATAGTGAAGCTGGAGACTTAGATGTTTCAGGATTAGGTGAAGCAAAAGTTGTAAAAACAACGTTTTTAACAAAAGGTAGAGGTTTCTCTGGTGTAGTTAAAAGATGGAATTTTGCTGGTGGTAGAGGTTCTCATGGACACAGAATGGGTAAAAGAACAGGTTCAATTGGTAACTGTGAGTTCCCAGGAAGAGTTCAACCAGGTAAAAAAATGCCAGGACAATACGGAAATACGAATGTAACTGTAAAAAATGAAGTTCTATCATTTGATGCAGAAACTGGAATTTTAGTTCTAAAAGGTTCAGTATCTGGAGCTAATGGAAGACTAGGAAAAGTAAAGGTTGCTAAATGAGTAAAGCAATAGTATTAAATGCAAATTATGAAAATAATGGTGAAATAGTTTTACCAGCAAGTTATGAAGAGATAAATAAACATAACTTATATTTATATGTTAAATCATATTTATCTTCTTTAAGAGCAAACACTGCGGCTGCAAAAACAAGAGCACAAGTAAGTGGTGGTGGTAAAAAACCAAAAGCTCAAAAAGGTTCAGGTGCTGCTAGATGGGGTTCTAAAAGATCTCCTTTATTCGTTGGTGGGGGAGTAGTTTTCGGTCCTACTAAGAGAAACTATGAGCAAAAAGTAAATAAAAAACAAAAAGCTTTAGCACTTAAATATGCTTTAAATGCACAAGCTAACAATGGTTCACTTTTTGTTGTTGATTCTTTAAAATTAGAGTCAGGTAAAACAAAAGATGCGGTTGCAGTTTTAAATAAATTAAATAAGAGAGATACTTTAGTTGTAGTAGATACAATTGATGAAAAAACTTATTTAGCATTTAGAAACATTAAAAACTGTTATGTGGTAGAAAAACAAGAAGTAAATGCTTATTTAATTGCAGTTTACCACTCTGTGCTAATTGAAAAATCAGTACTTGATTTATTAACAAAAGAGGCTTAAGATGGCAGATATTACAGATATTAAATCAATTTTATATACAGAAAAGACAATTGAGCTTCAAGAAAACGGTGTAATCGTTGTTCAAACTAGTCCTAGAATGACTAAAACAGGTTTAAAAGAGGTTTTTAAAGAGTATTTTGGAGTAACTCCAACAAAAATTAACTCTTTAAGACAAGACGGAAAAGTTAAAAGATTTAGAGGAAAACTTGGAAAAAGAGTTGATTTCAAAAAATTCTATGTAACATTACCAGAAGGCGCAGCAATTGCGAACCTTTCAGCATAAGGAGTAAAGAATGGCAATTAAAAAATTTAGACCAATAACTCCTGCTAGAAGATTTATGTCAGTTATTGATAGTTCTGATATTACTTCAAAACCAACAGTTAGATCATTACTTGTAAGAGTAAAAGCTGCAGCTGGTAGAAATAATAATGGTAGAATTACTTCAAGACACAAAGAAGCAGGTGCTAAAAAATTATATAGAATTATCGATTTCAAAAGAGATAAATTTGGAATTGAAGGTACTATTACAACTGTTGAGTACGATCCATATAGAAACTGTAGAATTTCTTTAGTATCATATGTTGATGGAGAAAAAAGATATATTATTCAACCTTCTGGATTAAAAGTTGGTGATAAAGTACAATCTGCTATCTCTGGACTTGATATTTTACCAGGTAATGCAATGCAATTAGCTAACATTCCTGTTGGAACAATGGTTCATAATATTGAATTAAAACCAGGAAAAGGTGCTCAATTTGCTAGAAGTGCTGGTGGTTATGCTCAAATCATGGGTAGAGAAGATAAATATGTTATCTTAAGATTACCATCAGGTGAAATGAGAAAAATTCTTGGTGTTTGTATGGCTACAATTGGTGTAGTTGGTAATGAAGATTATATAAATATGGTAGTTGGAAAAGCTGGTAGAAGTAGACACCTAGGTATTAGACCTCAAACAAGAGGATCTGCTATGAACCCTATTGATCACCCACACGGTGGAGGGGAAGGTAAAACTAACTCTGGAAGACATCCTGTTACTCCATGGGGTATGCCAACTAAAGGTTATAAAACTAGAAAGAAAAAAGCTAGTGATAAACTAATCATTTCAAGAAGAAAGAAATAAGGGTATAAGATGGCAAGATCAATAAAAAAAGGTCCATTTATAGATGCACACTTATTAAAAAAAGTAGTAAGTGCAAATGCTGCGAAAGATAAAAAACCAATTAAAACTTGGTCAAGAAGATCTACAGTATTACCAGATATGATTGGATTAACATTCAATGTACATAACGGAAGAAACTTTGTTCCTGTATTAATTACTGAGAACCATGTTGGATATAAATTAGGTGAGTTTGCACCAACTAGAACATTCAAGGGCCACAAAGGTTCTGTTCAAAGAAAGGCGTAATTATGGCAAGAGCAATATTAAAATTTATTAGAGTTTCTCCAATCAAAGCAAGACTTATAGCTAGAGAAGTTCAAGGAATGAATGCAGAGTATGCAATTGCATCTTTACAATTTACTCCAAACAAAGCTGCTGGAATTATTTCAAAAGTTATAGCTTCAGCTGTTGCAAATTCTGGTTTAGATCCTGTTGATGCGGTTATTACATCAGCTAGAGTTGATAAAGGACCGGTTTTAAAAAGATTTACTCCAAGAGCAAGAGGTTCAGCTTCACCAAAGCATAAACCAACTGCACATATTATGATTGAAGTAGCTGCTTCTACAAAAGGAGACAAATAATGGGTCAAAAAGTTAATCCAATAGGTTTAAGATTAGGTATCAATAGAAACTGGGATTCAAGATGGTTCCCAAAATTTGAAACAATGCCTGCAAATGTAGCTGAAGATGACAAAATTAGAAAGTTTGTTAAAAAAGAGTTATATTATGCTGGAATTGCTCAAACAGTTATCGAGAGAACAGCTAAAAAAGTTAGAGTTACAGTTGTAGCAGCTAGACCTGGAATTATCATTGGTAAAAAAGGTGCAGATGTTGAAAAACTAAAAGATTCTTTATCTAAATTAGTTGGTAAAGAAATTGCTGTTAATATTAAAGAAGAGAGAAAACCTCAAACATCTGCTCAATTATCTGCAGAAAATGTTGCTCAACAATTAGAAAGAAGAGTTGCATTTAGAAGAGCAATGAAAAGAGTTATGCAAAATGCATTAAAAGGTGGAGCAAAAGGTATTAAAGTATCTGTTTCTGGAAGACTTGGTGGAGCTGAAATGGCTAGAACTGAGTGGTATTTAGAAGGTAGAGTTCCATTACATACATTAAGAGCAAGAATTGATTATGGTTTTGCTGAAGCTCATACAACTTATGGTTGTATAGGTATTAAAGTATGGATTTTCAAAGGTGAAGTTTTAGCTAAAGGAATTCCAACTGAAAAAACTGAAGAAGCTGCTAGTAAGCCAAAAAGAAGACCTGCTAAGAAAAGAGGTAAATAATCATGTTAATTCCTAAAAGAACAAAATTTAGAAAAATGATGAAAGGCCGAAATAGAGGTCAAGCTCATAGAGGTAACTCTTTAGCTTACGGAGATTTCGGAATTAAAGCTCTAGAGCATGGTAGAATTGATTCAAGACAAATTGAAGCATCTAGAATTGCAATGACTAGAAAAGTTAAAAGACAAGCTAAAGTTTGGATTATGGTATTCCCTGACAAACCACTTACTGCAAAACCATTAGAAACAAGAATGGGTAAAGGTAAAGGTTCAGTTGATAAATGGGTAATGAACATTAAGCCAGGAAGAATTTGTTTTGAAATGGCAGGTGTTGGTGAAGAATTAGCAAGAGAAGCTTTAGCTTTGGCTATGCACAAATTACCTTTTAAAACAAAAATTGTAACAAGAGATAGCGAAAATGAACTATACTGATTTAAAAGATAAAAACTTGAATGAATTACAAGTACTATTAAAAGAGAAAAAGGTGCTTCTTTTTGAATTAAAAGCTAAGCTAAAAACTATGCAGTTGACTAATACTTCTGAACTAAGAGCAGCAAAAAAAGATATTGCTAGAATTCAGACAGCTATTACAGCTTCAAAAGCTAACTAAGGATCTAGTATGACACATAAAAGAGAGATTCAAGGTGTAGTAGTAAAAAGATCGGGTGATAAAACAGCTTCTGTTTTAGTTACTAGATCAGTTTTACACCCAAAGTATCACAAAACTGTTAAGAGATTTAAAAAATATTTAGTTCATGATGAAAAAAATGAGTTAAATGTTGGTGATAGTGTAATCGCTATTGAGTGTAGACCATTGTCAAAAACTAAATCTTTTAGATTAAAGACAATAGTAGCTACAGGAGTTAAATAATGATTCAAAGTTTTACAAGATTAAATGTAGCAGATAATACAGGTGCTAAAGAGATTATGTGTATCAAAGTTTTAGGTGGTTCTAAAAGAAGATATGCAACTGTTGGTGATGTTATTGTTGCTTCTGTTAAAAAAGCTCTTCCAACTGGAAAAATTAAAAAAGGTCAAGTTGTTAAAGCAGTAATTGTAAGAACTCATAAAGAAGTTCAAAGAGAAAATGGTTCATTAATTAGATTTGATGACAACGCTGCTGTTATTTTAGATGCTAAAAGAGAGCCTGTTGGAACAAGAATTTTTGGACCAGTTGCCAGAGAAGTTAGATATTCAGGTTTCATGAAAATCGTTTCACTTGCACCGGAGGTATTATAATGGCTATTAAATTAAAAATTAAAAAAGGTGATACAGTAAAAATCATCGCTGGTGATGATAAAGGTAAAACTGGAGAAGTTTTAAGAGTATTACCAAAAGAAAACAAAGTAATCGTTAAAGATTGTAAAGTTGCTAAAAAAACTGTTAAGCCTGATCAAGAAAAAAATCCAGATGGTGGATTTATAAATAAAGAGATGCCAATTGATATATCAAATGTGGCAAAAGTAGAAGGGTAAGAAATGGCATCAAGATTATTAGAAAAATATAAAGCTGAAATTAGACCTGTACTTGAAGCAGAGTTTCCAAAAAACAAAACTTTAACAGCTAAAATTGATAAAGTTGTTATTTCTGTTGGTGCTGGTGAAGCAATGAAAGACGCTAAATTAATCCAAAATATGCAAGATACAATCTCATTAATTGCTGGTCAAAGAGCAGTTAAAGTTATTGCTAAAAAATCTGTAGCTGGATTTAAAGTAAGAGAAGGAATGCCTGTTGGTATTAAAGTAACATTAAGAGGTGAAAATATGTTTCATTTCTTAGACAAATTATGTAATATTGCTTTACCAAGAGTTAAAGACTTTAGAGGTTTAAATAGAAATGGATTTGATGGTAGAGGAAACTTTAACTTTGGTCTTGATGAACAATTAATGTTCCCAGAAGTAGTTTATGATAACATCATTAAAACACACGGAATGAATATCTCAATCGCAACTACTGCAACAAGTGATGCAGAGTCTTATAGATTGTTAGAATTAATTGGAATTCCATTTACAAAAGGAAGAGCGTAATGGCAAAGAAATCTATGATCGCTAAACAACAAAGAACACCTAAGTTTGCTGTAAGAGCATACACGAGATGTTCTGTTTGTGGAAGACCTCATTCTGTATATAAAGATTTTGGTCTATGTAGAGTTTGTTTAAGAAAAATGGCTAACGAAGGTTTATTACCTGGTGTTAGAAAAGCTAGTTGGTAGGAGAAAAAAGCTATGATGAATGATTTAATCGCAGATGCTTTAACTAGAATTAGAAATGCTGCAATGAGAAGATTAGAAGTTGCAACATTATTACACTCAAATACTGTAGTAGGTGTTTTAAATGTTTTACTACAAAAAGAGTATATTGCTGGATTCAAAGTTATAGATGGACAAAACAATAAAAAAACAATTCAAGTTGAATTAAAATATGATGATAAAGAAAAATCAGCAATTAACGAAATTGTAAGAGTTTCTAAACCAGGAAGAAGAGTTTATAAACCAGCTTCTGAAATTAAAAACTTTAAAAATGGGTACGGTACTATTATTCTTTCAACTAACAAAGGTATTATTGCAAATGATGAAGCATTTGCTGCTAATGTTGGTGGAGAAGTACTTTGTACTGTATGGTAGGAGAGTGTAATGTCAAGAATTGGTAAAAAACCTATCACAATTCCTGCAGGAATTGAAGTAACAGTAAATGGAACTCTTATTAGTGTAAAAAAAGGAAACAATGTTTCTAATGTTGAAACTCATGGAAGAGTTGGTGTTGAAATTGCAAATGGTCAAGTTGTTTTAACTAAAATTGGTGAAACAAAAGAATCAGCTGCATTTTGGGGAACTTATAGAGCGTTAACTGCAAATGCAATTAATGGTTTACATGAAGGTTTCACAAAAACGTTAGAAATCAATGGAGTTGGATATAAAGCAGCTGTAAAAGGTGATGTTTTAGAGTTAATTTTAGGTTACTCTCATCCAATTAACTTTGAAATTCAAAAAGGTTTAGAAATTTCAGTTGAGAAAAATATCATAACTGTTAAAGGTGCAGATAAACAACAAGTTGGGCAAGCTGCGGCAATTATTAGAGGCTTTAGAAAACCAGAACCATATAAAGGTAAAGGTGTTAAATATACTGATGAGAAAATCATTAGAAAAGCCGGAAAAACTGCTAAGAAGTAAGGTGTAACTATGAGTAGAGAAAAAGATTTAGCAAAAAAAGTTGCTTTAAGAATAAAAAGAAAAAAAAGAGTTAGAGCTAATATTTTTGGTACAAACGAAAAACCAAGAGTATCTATTTTTAAATCAAACAAATACATTAGTGCACAAGCTATCAACGATGTTGAAGGTAGAACTTTAGCAGCTGTTAGCTCTCAAGCTATGGGTTTAAGTGGTAATAAAGAGAACGCTGCAAAAGTTGCAGCTGAGTTTGCTTCTAAATTAAAAGCAGCTGGAATTGAGTCTGTTGTTTATGATAGAAACGGGTATCTTTATCATGGTGTTGTTGCAGCATTTGCTGACGCATTAAGAGAAAATGGTATTAAATTATAAGGATTAATGATGGCAGTAAATAGAGAAGATTTTCAAGAAGCAATCGTTAAAATCGGAAGAGTAACAAAAGTTGTAAAAGGTGGAAGAAGATTCAGATTTACAGCTTTAGTTGTTGTTGGAGATAAAAACGGAACAGTAGGATTTGGAACTGGTAAAGCTAAAGAGGTTCCTGATGCAATTAAAAAAGCGTTAGATGATGCATTCAAAAGCTTAGTTACTATTTCTATTAAAGGTACTACTATAGCACATGATATTGAACACAAATATAATGCAAGTAAAATTTTATTAAAACCAGCTTCAGAAGGAACTGGACTAATTGCTGGAGGAGCTGCAAGACCTGTTCTTGAGCTTTCTGGAGTTAAAGATATTATTGCAAAATCTTTAGGTTCAAACAATCCAAATAACCTTGTACAAGCTACAGTTGAAGCTCTTGCAAGAATAAAAGGATAATTAGATGATATTAGAAAATTTACAACCAGCTTGTGGTAGCACAAAAGCTGCTAAAAGAAAAGGTAGAGGTCAAGGAAGCGGTAACGGTAAAACTGCTGGAAAAGGTAATAAAGGTCAAAAAGCTAGATCTGGATACAATGTAAAAAGAGGATTCGAAGGTGGGCAACAACCACTTGCAAGAAGACTTCCTAAAGTTGGATTTGTTTCTAGAGTAGTTAAACCATATTCAATTAACGTTGAAAAAGTTACTGCTATCGCAGAATTACCAGAAATTACAGTTGAAACAATCAAATCTGTATACAAATTATCAAAATCTGTTGTAAAAGTAAAACTTATTGGTGCAACAGCTAAAAATTTAAGTGCTAAGATTAAAGACGAAAACGTTACAACTACTGGAAATTAATTATGAGTAAAGATCTAGTAAATAAGATTCTTATTACATTAGGTTTTATTCTTCTTTACAGGTTACTGGCATACGTGCCAGTACCTGGAGTTAATATAAATGTAGTTAAGGAATTTTTTGATTCAAATGCAAACAATGCATTAGGTCTTGTAAATATGTTTAGTGGAAATGCTGTTGAAAGACTAAGTATTATTTCACTAGGAATTATGCCTTACATTACTGCTTCTATCATCATGGAACTACTAGCAGCTACTTTCCCAACACTTGGTAAAATGAAAAAAGAGAGAGATGGTATGCAAAAATATATGCAAATTATCAGATACTCAACAATTGTAATTACTCTTATTCAATCTGTAGGTGTTTCAATTGGATTAAATTCTTTAACAGGTCAAAATGGACAAAGTGCTATTTCTATTGATATGAATACATTTATAGCAGTTTCAGCTATTTCAATGCTTACTGGAACAATGCTTTTAATGTGGATAGGTGAGCAAATTACTCAAAGAGGTATTGGAAATGGTATTTCTTTAATTATCTTTGCAGGTATTGTTTCAGCAATTCCAAGTGCTATTGGTGGGACTATTGATTTAGTAAATAATGGGCAAATGCATTTCTTAACTGTAATTGGTATTTTACTAGTTATTTTAGCTACTGTTGGAGCTATTATTTATGTTGAATTAGGTGAAAGAAGAGTTCCTGTTTCTTACTCAAGAAAAGTAATTATGCAGAACCAAAGTAAGAGAGTTATGAATTATATTCCTATTAAAGTTAATTTAAGTGGAGTAATTCCTGCAATTTTTGCGAGTGCTATTTTAATGTTTCCTTCGACAATCTTACAAGGTAGTCAAAATAAATATTTAATGGTAATTGCAGATTATATGAATCCTAGTTCATATACATTTAATATTTTTATGTTTTTATTTGTAGTTTTCTTTGCATTCTTTTATGCATCTATTACATTTAATGCTAAAGATATTAGTGAAAATCTAAAAAAACAAGGTGGATTTATCCCAGGTGTGAGACCAGGGGCTAGTACTGCTGAGTTTTTAAATGGTGTTGCTGGGAGATTAACTTTCTGGGGTGCTATTTATATGGGATTAATTTCTACACTTCCATGGTTAATAGTTAAAGCTATGGGTGTACCTTTCTATTTTGGAGGAGTATCTGTTTTAATTGTTGTTCAAGTTGCTATTGATACAATGAGAAAAATTGAAGCTCAACAATATATGAATAAATATCAAACTCTAAGTGCGGTTGGACTATAAAATGTCTATCGCTCTTAGAAAACCGCAAGAGATTGAAAAACTTAAAGTTGCTAATGTAGTTGTTGCAAAAACACTTAAATATCTAGAAGAAAATGTAAAAGCAGGAATGACTTTGAAAGAAGTTGATGCAATGGGTGAAAAATTTATTAGAAACCTTGGTGCAAGACCATCTTTTAAAGGATTATATGGTTTTCCAAATGCTATTTGTACATCTTTAAATGAAGTAATCATTCATGGAATTCCAAGTGATGTTGTTTTAAAAGAAGGTGATATCTTAGGACTAGATATTGGAACTGAAGTTGATGGCTGGTATGGTGATAGTGCTATTACTATGCCTATTGGAAAAATCTCTAAAAAAGATGAAGATTTAATTGCTTGTTCTAAAGATTCATTATATTATGCTATTGATATAATTGAAGAAGGTATGAGATTTAAAGAGTTATCAAAAGCTATTGAGGATTTTATTGTTGCTAGAGGATATGAGCCACTAGTTAGATTTTGTGGACATGGTATTGGAAGAAAACCACATGAAGATCCTGAAATTCCAAATTACTTGGAACATGGAAATATAAAATCTGGACCAAAAATAAAAAATGGAATGGTTTTTTGTATAGAACCAATGATTTGTCAAAAAGATAGAAACCCTGTTATTCTTAAAAATGGTTGGGATGTTGTTTCAGCTGATGGTTTAAGAGGGAGTCATTATGAGCATACAGTTGCTGTAGTTGATGGACGAGCAGTTATTTTAAGTAAAACGGAAAATTAAGGAACAAATGTGGCAAAAGATGATGTAATTGTTGTTGATGGAAAAGTTGTTGAAGCTTTACCTAATGCAATGTTTAGAGTTCAATTGGATAATGGACATGTAGTTTTATGTCATATCTCAGGAAAAATGAGAATGCACTACATAAAAATTTTACCAAACGATACTGTAAAAGTAGAAATTACACCTTATTCTCTAGATAAGGGTAGAATTACTCACAGATACAAATAGGTATCTATTTTAAATAAGGATTTTTCCTTATTTAATAATCTTTTTTTAAATCAATAATACTAAAGTATATTTTTTGTAAAATCTCTTATGACAATTAAAGTTAAGAATCAAATTTTAAAATATTTACACAATCTTAAATCATTTGGATATAAGTATCACGATGAGTTTGATATAGGTAGTTTTGACGTTAGAAATCAGAATTTACCAAATAATTTTGCTGAACTAAATGAAGTATGTACTAATTGTTACTTATGTGAATTATCAAAAAGTAGAAAGAATGTACTTTTTGGTTTTGGAAATCCAAAGAGTAAAATTATGTTTATTCAAGATGAACCAACTTCTAGTGAAGATGAATTAAATTCTTTTTACGTTGGCAACAGTGGTGAAATTTTATCTAAAATGATAGAGAATGTTTTAAATATGAAAAAAGAGGATGTTTATATTACATCATTGGTGAAGTGTAAATCTTTAAATGGTGCAACAAATTTAAATTTTGAATCTTGTAATGACTATTTATTAAAGCAAATAGAATTAATTAGCCCTAAGATAATAGTAGTTTTAGGCGAAAAAGCTTATTCATTTTTGTTGAAAAATGGTGAGTTTGCTAAAAATAGAGGAAAGATATTAAAGTTTAATGATATTTCATTAATACCTATTTATTCACCAACTTTCTTATTAAGAAATCCTTCATATAAAAAAGAGACTTACTTTGATATGTTAAATATAAAACAGTTTTTAGAGGAGTTAAATTGAGACAGATATTAGTTTTACTTTTTGTAGTTTTTGCTTTTTTAGGTTGTAACCAAAAGCAAGTTGTTCAATTAAAAATGCCAGGACAAAAAGCTCCAGTTGTTAAACAATCTACTCCAAAAATGGAAGAAGATAAGGTTACAGTAGTAGAAGAATTTACTCCTGTTGAGATTATGGAAACAGATATAAAAGAACAAATTATTAACAATAATGGAAGTAGTAATGAAGTTCTTGAACCAAATGAGAAATTCAGTAATATTGATACAACAAAAGCTAATGTTAATTTAGCTTTTGTTTATCCAGCATCTCTTTCTAAATATGCAAAGAGTTCTATTAATACTGTTGCTGGATATCTTGCTTTTAAAAACTTAGAATATAACCTAACGGTTATTGAAACAAGTAATGAAAATTTTGATACCATACAAAATGCTTTTTCTAATATCAGAGATAAAAATATTAATAAAGTAATTGCTCTTTTTTCACCAAATGCTATAAATAGTTTATCAAAAGTTGTAAATTCAGATTTTAAAGTTTATCTTCCATTAATAGAAAAAAAAGATAGTTTAGAAAATAATGATAATTTAATTTTTGGTTCAATCTCATACGAAGAACAACTTAAAAAATTAAGTTATTATTCAAATGGAAATAATATATTATTTTATCAAGATACATATTTAAGTAGAAACATAAAAAAAGCTTACAACAATGTAGTTTCTAGTGGTATAGAAAGAGAAATTAAGAATAGTGAAAAGAACTTCAAAGGAGTAGTTGGAGGTCTTAATGCTTCAAGTTTGTATTTAAATTTAGATATTGTAAAAAGTGCTTTAGTATTGTCTCAATTAAGAGCTAGTGATGTTTCTCCAGCATTTATTTTTGGGACACAAGCTATTTATGATTTAAATTTATTAACTTTAACGCAAGATGAAGATAGAAAAAAATTGATTGTTGCTAATTCAATAGGTGAAGTTGATAAAAAATTAAAAGATGAAATTAATTCTATGGGTGCTGATTTGAATTTCTCTTGGGTTGACTATTCAACTTTAGTAGGAGTTAATTATTTAGTAGATGGAAATAGCAATTTAATCCCTACAAAAATAGAGAATAATGAAGCTATTTATATGCCAAGACTTTACAAAAGTACAAGTTTTGGATTTGTAGAAATTAAGTAGAGTTTAGATAAAATCGCGAATTATTTAGAAAAAGGATTAATTTTGAGAACACATTATTGTAGTAGTGTAAGAGAAAATTTAATAGGACAAAAAGTAACAGTAGCTGGATGGGTTAATAGTAGAAGAGACCACGGTGGGATTATTTTTATAGATCTAAGAGATAAAAGTGGTTTAGTACAACTTGTTGCTGATCCACAAGATTGTAAAGATGCTTTAAGTGTAGCTGAAACAGTTAGAGATGAGTATGTTTTAATAGCTACAGGAACAGTAAGAGCTAGAGGAGAAGGATTAGAAAATCCAAATTTAGAGACTGGAAAAATCGAGATTATTTTAGAGAATCTTGTTATTGAAAACAAAAGTAAAGCTATGCCTTTTGATATAAATGATGAAAAGGTAAATGATGAAATTAAACTAAGAAATAGATTTTTAGAGTTAAGAAGTAAAAAATCTTTTGATATTTTCCAACTTAGAAGTAAAGCTACTATTCAAGCTAGAAATACTCTTGATGAACTTGGTTTCTTAGATGTTGAGACACCAATTCTTACAAAATCAACTCCAGAAGGAGCAAGAGATTATTTAGTTCCTTCAAGAGTTCATCCTGGAGAATTTTATGCATTACCTCAATCTCCACAATTATTTAAACAACTTTTAATGGTTGCTGGATTTGATAGATATTTCCAAATTGCAAAATGTTTTAGAGATGAAGATTTAAGAGCGGATAGACAACCAGAATTTACTCAAATAGATGTTGAGATGAGTTTTTGTACTCAAGAAGATGTTATAGGTGTTGCTGAAAAATTAATCTATGATATATTTACAAAATGTGGTAAAAATATACCGTCATCTTTTAGAAGAATGAAATATTCTGAGGCTATGGAAAATTATGGTAGTGATAAACCAGATTTAAGATTTGGTATGCCATTGATTGATGTTATTGATATTTTTGAAAAATCAACAAATGAAATTTTTACTGATATTGCAAAAGATAAAAAAAATAATAGAATTAAAGCTTTAAGATGTCCAAATGGAGATAATATTTTTTCTAAAAGACAAATGAAAAGTTTTGAAGATTATGTAAGAAAATTTGGTGCAAAAGGTCTTGGATATTTCCAAATGAAAGAAGATGGATTAAAAGGTCCATTAACTAAATTTTTTTCAGAAGCTAATTTAGAAGAGATTGTAAAAGTTACTGAACTTGAAGTTGGTGATGTTGTATTCTTCGGAGCAGGAGATAAAAAAACAGTTTGGGATTATATGGGAAGATTTAGATTATTCTTAGCTAATGAAATGAATATTGTTCCAGTTGATAAATATGAATTTTTATGGGTTGTAGATTTCCCTATGTTTGAAGTTGAAGATGGAAGAACGAAAGCTTTACACCATCCATTTACAATGCCAAAAGACTTAAATAAAGAAGATTTAGAAGAAATTGAATCAATTGCTTATGATATTGTTTTAAATGGTACTGAGCTTGGTGGAGGAAGTATAAGAATTCATAAAGAAGAGATTCAAAGTAAAGTATTTGAACTTATGGGAATTGGCCAAGAAGAAGCAAAAGAGAAGTTTGGATTCTTACTTGATGCATTACAATATGGAGCACCAAGTCATGGTGGATTTGCATTGGGTCTTGATAGAATGATAATGCTTTTAGCTGGAACAGATTCTATAAGAGATGTTATAGCATTCCCAAAAACTCAAAAAGCACAATGTTTATTAACTCAAGCACCTTCAAGTGTAGATGAAGCTCAATTAAAAGAGTTACATATTAGAGTAAGAAAACAAGCAGAAATCTAATAAAAATAGATAAGAATTAAAAGAATATGGTTAAGAAATTATTATTAATATTAGCTTTTCCTATTTTTTTATTTGCTAAAATTCAAGTAACTACATACTTCCCTCTGGAGACTCAATTTGTTAAAAAAATTGGGAAAAATGAGGTAGAAGTATATGAAATAACTCACCGATACTCTGATAATTATATAGAGATTCCTAAATCTGCATTGAATAAACTTTCAAGTTCAAAATTATTTTTTCATTTTGGTTTGAATATTGAAAGAGATTATGCAAAAATTCTAAAAGACAAAAATAGTGCTATATCTATTATTGATTTATCTAAAAATATTCAAAAAATAGATTCAAATCCTTATATTTGGACAGATCCTTTCGCCACAAGAGATATAGCTAAAAATATTTTTGAATCATTAATTGAAGTTGATAAAAGAAATAAAGATTTCTATAAAAAAAATTATCAAGAACTTTTAAATGAAATTGATAAAACTTTTCTAACAATTTTACAAAATTTAAACAAAAGCAAGGTTAATAGTTTTTATGCAATTGAAAATTATTGGGATTATTTTGCAAATAGATTTAGGTTAGAAGTTATTAAGAAAGATAAAAAAGCTTTTAGTACAAACGAATTAAAAGATTTAAGTAAAACTTATGAAGATAAAGATATAAATAAACTTTTGTATTGTTATTCAAAAGATGAAAAGTTGGCAAATACTTTAGCTAAAAGTTTAAAAGCGAAACCTATTGAGAATGATATCTTTAATGAAGATTGGGAAACTAATTTAATTAACCTTGCTAACAGTATAACAAGATAAAGAGCTAGTAAATTTTCACTAGCTCTTATAAGTTTTTTAAGAAAGTGCGTTTATCATATCTTTTGTTACATCAGATACATCTTTTGTACCATCAAGTTCGATAAATAAGCCCATTTTTGTATAAAAATCAATTAATGGTGCAGTTTGTGAGTGGTATGCCTCAAGTCTACTTTTTACAGTTTCAGCATTGTCATCTTTTCTAATGATTAATTCGCTACCGCAGTAGTCACAAATATTTTCTTCTTTTGAAGGATTAAATTCTACATGGAAAGATGCTCCACATTTTGAACAAACTCTTCTTCCTGTAATTCTTCCCACAATTAATTCATCTGGAACGTTTAAAGATATAACTTTATCTAAAGATATTTTCATACTTTCCATTAATTCATTTAAAGCTTCTGCTTGAGCTAATGTTCTTGGAAAACCATCTAAAATGAAACCATTTTTACAATCTGATTCCGCTAATCTATCTTTAATAATACCAATAATAGTAGAATCTGGAACAAGTTTTCCTTCATCCATAAATTTTTTTGCTTCCATACCCATGTCAGTTTTGTCAGCAATTGCTGCTCTTAATATATCTCCAGTTGATATTTGAGGGATATTATACTTCTCAATTAAGAACTTAGCTTGTGTTCCCTTACCTGCACCTGGTGCTCCAAATAGCATTAAATTCATATTCTGTCCTTACACTTTTTTGGTGTATTGTATATAAAAAGCATTTAATAGTAGATAAGATAATTAAAGTAGATAAAGAATTTAAATGATTTTTGATACAATAAATCCTCGAAAAATAAAACCATCCTATAAAGAATAGCTTAAACGACTAGGCTATTTTTTAAGGCGTGCTTTATGGTTTGATTTTTTGAGCATTTTTTGAAATGTTCAAATGATCAAATTTAAAAATAATAATACATTTTGGTCAAAGTTCTATGAAAACTCATTGTTCTCACAAGTGTTAAACTAACAAGTTTACTTTTTATGTTGGATTAGTACTCTATATGGATTATATGCTTGGTTATATTTAAAAAGAGAATAGATAATAGATGCTAATTTTTTAGCAATAATTATCAATGCTTCTTTTTTGGATTTACCAGATGATACTTTGTCTCTAAAAAGTTTATGAAGTTCGTTATTATGTCTAACAGCTGATACTGCTGCCATATAAAGAGCATGTTTAGCTATGGGTATTCCTCTTTTAGCTAAAGTTCCAGTTGATAAAGATTTACCTGATTGATATAAAGTTGGATATAGACCTAAAAAACCTATGAAAGCTTTAGCTGATTCAAATCTTCTAAGGTCTCCACATTCTCCTAATATTGCTGTAACAGTTTTATTAGATACTCCAGGAATTGATTTAAGATTTTCAATATTACTTGAATCATCATCAAGTTGATTGTCTATAAGAATTTGAATTTGTTCTTCAACTTCATCTCTTTCTTGAATATAAAGCTCTAATATCTTAATATTAGTCTTGATCATTAAAGCTCTAGATTCATTTGCACGACCTGTATAAATAGAAGATTTAGCAAGTTCTATAAGATATTTTGCTTTTTCAAGATTAAAGCTATTACCTTTGATATGTCGAAAAATCTTAGTTAGCTTTTCTGGCGTAGCTTTTGAAATATCCATTGCGGTTGGGTAAGATTTAATGATCGCTATTGCAGTTTTGGTAAAGATATTTGGAAATACTTTTTCAATCTCTGGATTAACAGTAGCAACAACAGTTGTTATCTCTCTTTTAATAGTTTTTATTTTATCATCTAATGATTTTTTTAATCGATTTAAAACTTTTAAATTGTGATAATCTTCATTGCTAATATAACTAGCTTTGTATTTACCACTAGCAAGTAATTCAGCAATAACATAAGCATCTATTGAATCATTTTTAATCTTTTTAAGAGTAGAGAAATCTCTATACTTAGAAGTTTGATAAGAATTTAAAAGTATTACTTTATAATCTGCATCAGTAATATAACTATAGAAATTTTCACTAAATGCTCCAGTTGATTCTATACCAATAATAAAGTCATTCATATCTAATGATAGTTCAGCTAATCGTTTGAGTAGTTCTCTTAATCCTAATATATCACTATAAATCCAAAAAGGTTTGCAAGCTAACTCTTTTGCATCATCTAAAATACAAACATAGTGTTTGTCTTTAGCAATATCAACTCCAACATAATACATAATAATCCTCCATAATGTGATAGTTTAAAATCTCATAGCTTCGTGTTATAACAGGTAGAAAATATTTTTCTCCCGAGCATCCTATAGATGATTTAATAAAGCTAACACAAGACGTTTTATATGTAGGTATTTAAATCCTAAAAGGAAAAAAACTTGTTTATTATTAGCCTTTGTGAGAGCTATGAGTTTCATAGAACTTCAATCAATATTTTAAACTTTGATTGATAAATGTATTATACGAAGGAAATACATGAAAAAACTATTTTTAATTATCGGAGCTCCTGGTAGTGGAAAAACTACAGATGCTGAGCTTATAGCAAAAAAACATGAAAATATTACTCACTATTCTACTGGGGATATGTTTAGAGCTGAAGTTGCTAGTGGAAGTCAAAGAGGACAGATAATTGATAAATATATTAAAGCTGGAAATATAGTTCCTATTGCTATTGCAATTGAAACAATTCTTACTGCTATAAAAAATGCTCCAACAGATGTTATAGTTATAGATGGTTATCCACGAAGTATTGAACAAATGGAAGAGCTTGATAAATATTTAGAAAAAGAAAATGAAGTTGAATTGGTAAATTGTATAGAAGTTGTTGTAAGTGAAGAAGTTGCAAAAAATAGAGTTATAGGGCGTTCAAGAGGGGCTGATGATAAGGTTGAAGTGTTTAATAATAGAATGAAAGTTTATATTGAGCCATTAGCTGATATTCAAAGATTTTATGAATCAAAAAATCTTCTTAAGAAAATTAATGGTGAAAGAATGATAGAAGAAATTGTGAATGAAATGGATGAATATATTCAATCAAGAATTTAATTAAAGAGTTTTTTCAGTATGAATAAAATAAATTTTTATAGTGTAATAATCGGAACTGAACTTTTGAATGGTCGTCGAAAAGATGCACATTTCTCATTTTTAAATCAACAACTTTTAGAACGTGGTTGGGAACATAAAGCTTCATTTGTGATTGAAGATGATCCAGAACTTATGTTAAATATTTTTAATTTAATAAAATCAGATAAGAATTCTGTTATGTTTTGTTTTGGTGGTATAGGTGCTACGCCAGATGATTTTACAAGAGAAGTAGCTGCAAAAGCTTTTACAAATGGTAATTTAGAATTTCATGAAGAAGCAAAACAAAAAATTATAAATAGATTTAAAGAAGATGCTTATCCTCACAGAATAAATATGGCTTATTTACCAATAAACGCGAAACTTCTAAAAAATGTAATAAATGATGTATCAGGGTTTTATTTAGAAGATAGATATTTTTTTACTCCAGGATTTCCATCTATGAGTCAAAGTATGGTTATTGAAGCATTAGATAAGTTATATCCAAAATCTAAAGAACAAAAATATACAAAAACAATAACTATAAATTGTAGTGAAAATGATTTAATTGATAGTATGAAAAAGTTACCTGAGAATATTAACTTTTCATCATTACCAAAAATTATTGGAAATGATAGAAAAGTCGTAATATCTTTAAATGGATACAATAAAGAAGAAATAGATAAATATTTCCAAATATTTACAGATTTTTGTATAAATAACAATAAAGAGTATGTATTAAAAGATATAAATGAAATAAGTTAAAACTTTAGTTTTCTAAAGTTTTAATTTGATTAATTCCATTTTTTAATCTATTTAAACCATCTTTTAAAGTTTTAAGTGGACAAGCTATATTTATTCTTATAAAATTATCTCCATTTTTTCCAAATGTTCCGCCAGAAATTATTCTTATTTTTCCTATATTTTCTAATTTGTTTGCTAGTTTTGTAGAGCTAATATTTAATTTTGAAATATCAATCCATAAAAGATAAGTAGCTTCAGGTTTTACTACTTCAAGTTCTGGAATTTCTTTTTTTATATAATCAATTAAATAATCTTTATTTTTTTCAAGATAGATTAACAATTCATCTAGCCAATCTTCGCAGTGAAGATAAGCAGTAGTTAGAGAATCTATTCCAAATATATTAAGACTTTTTATTTCATTTCTATTTAAAACTTTATTTAACTTTACTTTTAAATTTTTATTTGCAACTATTATATTTGAAGCTTTTAGACCTGCAATATTAAAAGTTTTACTAGCTGATGTGCAAGTTATAGAATTTTGTAAAAATTCTTCAGAGATTGAAGCAAAAGGAGTATAACAGTAATTCTTATAAACTAAATCTCTATGAATCTCATCACTTATTACAAGCACATTATATTTTAAACAAAGTTCTCCCATTTTTTTTAATTCATTTTTATTCCAAACTCTTCCAACTGGATTATGTGGATTTGATAAAATAAATAGTTTAACTTTGTTATTTCTTATTTTATTTTCAAAATCTTCAAAATCTATTTTATAATTATTATTTTCATAGATTAAATTGTTATTTAAAACTTCACAGTTATTATTTTCTATAGAAATATTAAAATAGTGATAAACAGGAGATTGGATTAAAATTTTATCTCCAGATTCACAAAATGTTTGAATGATTGAGCTTAAACTAGGAATTACTCCAGTTGTTGGCTCAATCCACTCCTTTTTTATCTCAAAGTTATATTTCTTTTTCCACCAATATATTTCTGCTTCATAATACTCTTTTGGAATCATTGTATAACCAAAAACTCCATGTTGAGCTTTTTTTATAATACTATCAATGATTTTTGGTGCAACTTCAAAATCCATATCAGCAACCCACATTGGAAGCACATCTTCTTTAGTTGTATCCCATTTATAACAATTTGTATTTTTTCTATTTATAATTTTGTCAAAATTGTATTTCATAATATTTCCTCTTTTAAAGCTTTATTATACAAGATTATTTATATTATTAATTAAAGAATAATCTAGATAAAATTAAAGAAAATATTGGAGTAAATTATGGAAAATTTTATTTATTATAATCCAACAAAAATAGAGTTTGGAAAAGAAAAAGAGAAAAAAATAGGAAAGTTTATAAAAGATTCAGGACTTAAAAAAGTTTTATTAGTTTATGGAAGTGAAAGAATAAAAAGTAATGGGCTTTTTGATGTTGTTACAAATAGTCTAAATGAAAATAATATTGAATATATAGCATTTGGAGGAGTGATTAGTAATCCTATTTTAAGTACAGTTCAAGAGGCTATAAAAATTGCAAAAAAAGAGAATGTAGAGGCTATTTTAAGTGTTGGTGGAGGTTCTGTATTAGATAGTTCTAAAACAATAGCTGTTGGAACTTTATATGATGGGGATGTTTGGGATTTTTTTGGTGGAAAGAAAACAATAGAAAAAGCTTTACCTATATTTGATATTATAACTTTAGCAGCTACTGGAAGTGAAATGAATGGTTATGCTGTTGTAACAAATGAAATAACAAAACACAAAGATTCTATTTGGTCACCTCATGTTTACCCAAAAGTATCGATTATAAATCCTGAGCTTCAAAAAAGTGTCTCAAAGGATTATTTAGTATATTCGGCTGCTGATATTATTGCTCACTGTATTGAAGGATATTTTACAGCAAAAATACAACCAACTTATATGAGTAGACAAGTAGAAAATATTATAAAAACTGTTATGGAAACTACAGAAATTTTATTAAAAAATCCAGAAGATTATAGTGCAAGAGGTGATTTTGCATGGGCTGCAACAAATGCTTTAAATGGAACTACAACGGTTGGAACTTCAGGGGTTTCATTTCCTAACCATATGATAGAACATTCTTTATCTGCATTATATAATGTACCTCATGGAGCAGGGCTATCGGTTGTAATGCCAGCTTGGATGAAGTGGTATTATAAGAAAAATGAGGCTCAATTTATAAGATTTGCAAAAGAGCTTTTTGGTAAAAATAGTGCATTAGAAGGAATAGAAGCTTTAGAAAATTGGTTTAATAAAATAGGAACACCAACAAAACTTAAACAATTCTCTTTAGGGGTTGAAAATTTTAAAGACATAGTAGAAAACTTAAGTTTTCAAGAAGAGTATTCAAAAGAAGATTTAGAAGAAATTTTAAAAAATGCTATATAAAATTAGGGTTTTTTACCCTAATTTTAACTTATCTGTTATCAGCCTCTTTGGCATATTTATAACCTAAATCATAGGCTTTATTGTTCATATCATGAAGTTTTGCAGGAATTTTTGAAAGCATCGTAGTTCTTAAAACTTCTTTTGGAATAGTTTCACCTGTAAAATAGTTTGCAATTGCCAAAGCTAAAATTGATTGAGTAATTACATTTCCAACTTCTTCTTTTGCAATTGTAATAATAGGAATTTCAATAATATTCCATCTCTTTTTATCTTCTTCGCTTGGTCTTACTAAGTTTGGTTCAATTATAATTGTTGCACCATCTTTTACACCATTTTTGAATAAATCAAAAGATATTTGTGCAACTGATAGCATAAAATCTATTTCCCCATCATTTGCATAAGGATAGATTATCTCTTCATCTTGAAGTGTTATATCAACAACAGTTGGTCCACCTCTTACTTGAGAAGTATATGTTGCTGTTTTTAAACCATAACCACCGTTATTTATTTTTGCAGCAGCAAAAATTTCTCCTGCAAGAAGAACTCCTTGTCCACCAACTCCTGTAAATCTCATTAAAGTTCTATTACTTGACATATTATTTCCTTACAGCTCTACCATAGTTTTGTTTTTGTGAGCTTCTTTTACTTTTTCATAAGCTTCACAGTATTCAAGTGCATTTTCATCTTGTTTTAAAATCCCAGTTGGATATTTTCCTACTTTTTGGTCATCTTCAAGCATTTCAAATTTAGTTTTTGCAATACTTATTTCATCTATCCATTCTAAGTTTGCAGTTGCACTTGCCATTTTATTTTTTCTTCCTAAATTTACATGGCAATTTGAGAATACTTCAACATATGAAAAACCTTTGTGTTCAAGAGCTTTTACTAAAGTTCTTTCTAATTTTTTTGGATCTATCATAGTTTCTCTTGAAACAAAACTAGCACCTGCTGCTTCAACTAATTTACAAGAATCAAATGTTGGATCAATATTTCCTCTCTCCATTGTAGCAGTCCACATACCTTTTGGAGTTGTGGGACTTGTTTGAGAGTTTGTAAGTCCATAAATAAAGTTATTAATTAAAATATATGTTAAATCAATATTTCTTCTAGCTGCATGAATTGTATGATTTCCTCCAATAGCAAGACCATCACCATCTCCACCTACAACTATAACTTTTTTTGTTGGATTTGCAAGTTTTATACCTGTTGCATATGCTAAAGTTCTTCCATGTGTAGTATGTACAGTATTACAATTTATATATGAACTAAATCTTCCTGAACAACCAATTCCTGAAACTACACAAACATCATCCATATTCCATCCAAGCTTATCAATAGCTCTAATTACAGCTTTTAATATAACTCCATCACCACATCCCCAACACCAAAGTGTAGGCATTTTATCTGTTCTTAAATACTCATCATAGTTAAAAGCCATATTACATTCCTTTTACTTTTTCTATTATTTCAAGTGGAGAAAGTGGTCTTCCATTTGCTTTTAAAAGAGTATCAAAATCTTTTCTTCCACTAACTCTTTGTATTTCTTGTGTATATTGTCCCATATTGAGCTCAGCTACAAGAACTTTTTCAAATTTATTTACTAGTTCATTTAATCTTTTTTCTGGGCTTGGCCAAATTGTTTTTGGTCTAAACATACCAGCTTTTATACCTTCTTTTCTTAGACGATTTACAGCTTCTTTAGCCCCAAGAGAAACAGAACCATACGCAATGATTAATACTTCAGCATCATCTAACATATATTCTTCGTTTGACTCTAATTCATTTGAAAAATCTTCTACTTTTTTGAATAATCTTTTCATTAAAGCATCACAAACAACACCATCTTCAGTTGGATGACCTGTTGGACCATGATGAAGACCTGTAAAGTGATATCTATAACCTTCAAACATAGAATTTAAGATAGCAGGTTCATTCTCTTTAACTCCATAAGGGAGATAATCTTTTTTATCACCATCAAATTTTCTTCTATAAACTCTATTTTCTTCAACTTCATTTAAATCTGGTAAATTAACTTTACCTGCCATATGACCAATTGTTTCATCAAGTAGTACAAAAACAGGTTGCATAAATCTATCTGCTAGATTAAATGCACGTACAACTTCTGTGTAACACTCTGTTAAATTTCCAGGCATTAATGTAATAGATTTCACATCACCATGTGTTGGATTTTTTGCTTGTAAGATATCTCCTTGAGCGACTCTTGTTGGAAGTCCAGTTGAAGGTCCACCTCTCATTACATTTACAACAACAAGTGGAACTTCAGCAATATATCCAAGACCTAAGTTTTCAGATTTTAAAGAAATTCCAGGTCCAGAAGATGCTGTCATAGCTCTTTTACCACTCATAGCTGCTCCAAGTGCAGAACAAATTCCAGCTATTTCATCTTCCATTTGAATACAAACTCCACCAATTGCAGGAAGTTTTGATGATAGTGAATGCATTATTTCGCTTGATGGAGTAATAGGGTACCCACCAAAAAATTCACATTTTGAATCAACAGCTGCTAGAGCTGCTAATTCATTTCCTGTTGATATTAACTCTCTTGCCATAATTAAACCTTTTTATCTTCTTCTAAAATTTTATAACTATTTTTTATAATTCTTTCTTGTCTTTGTTTAGAATCATCACTTAATTTTGCAAACTTAAATTCTTTTTTATCTGCTACAAAAATTGCAAAATCTGGACATGATAACTCACAATCATTGCATCCAATACAAGCTTCAGGATGTACAACTGTAGCCATAGAACCTAAAGTCGAGTGAATATCTTGTCTCATTCCCAATACTCCAGCAGGACAAACAGAAACACATCTGTCACAAGCTTTACATCTACTCTCATCAACCCATACAGGTGTATTTAAAGGAGCCTCAATATTTGACATAATTTTCCTTCATTAAATATAATTAAAATTTATAAATTTTATAATTTATGCTAGTAATAGTACAATATTTTTGCTTATTTTATTAAAAGAAAACTATAAATATTTTTGATATAATCTAAAGATTTTAAAAAAGGAAGCTTTTTGGTACTATATCAGCCTCAGAATGGTTATTGTTACAATAGTGATACACATTTTTTGTTTAATTTTATTTGTAAAAATTTAGAAAAATATAAGAATATAAATGGCGAACTTTTAGATATTGGAAGTGGAAGTGGTATTTTAGGGTTATTACTAGCTAAGAAATTTAACAAACTTTCTTTAAATCAGGTAGAACTTCAAGAAGTTTTTCAGTTTTTTTCTCAAAAAAATGCATCTACAAATAATATTGTTTCAAAAATGCACAAAGGCTCATTTTTAGAGTTTGATTTTGATAAAAAATTTGATTTTTGTGTTTCAAATCCTCCTTTTTATCATTCAAATGTTATAAAAAGTGAAAATGAAAATATAAAAATTGCTAGATATAATGATTTTATGCCTTTAAAAGATTTTATAAAGAAAGCTTCTCAAATTTTAAAAAATGGTGGGAAATTCTTTTTTTGCTATGATTGTAAGCAATTATCAGAGATTATTTTATATTTAAATGAATTTAAATTTAATCTTGAATCTATTCAATTTTTGCATCCAAAAAGTACAAAAGAAGCGACATTGGTTATGATTCATGCTAAAAAAGATTCTAAATCTTTAGTTAGAATATTTGAACCTCTAATTGCATTTGATGAGAGTGGAGAATTTACACAAAGTGTACAAAATATTTATAAAGAAGCAGGAACTCATAGTATAAAGGTTGAATTTGAGTAATTTAATAAGAAAAGACGGCTACAATTTTGCTTTTAATCCAAAAGCTTGTGAAAGTTGTGCTGGAAATTGTTGTATTGGTGAAAGTGGCTATATTTGGATAAATAAAAATGAGATAGAAACTTTAGCAAAATACTTAAATATTAGTACTGAAGATTTAAAAGAGAAAGTTCTTTTTAAAGTAGGGTATAAATATAGTATAAAAGAGATAAAATTAGGTGAAGATAGTTTTGCTTGTTGTTTTTTCAATTTAGAAAAGAAAGAATGTATGATTTATGAAGCAAGACCTACTCAATGTAGAACTTTTCCTTTTTGGGATTATTTTAAAACAAATGAAAATGAGGTATATGAAGAATGCCCTGGAATAAAAAAAATTTAATTGTTGGTTTTTTAGTAGCAGCACTTTTTACTGCTTGTGTTTCAAAAAATTTAGAAACTACTAAAACAAATGATAGAGTATTTGATAAAGTAGAAACTAAGCCATTTGAATTGGAAGATTTCTATATAATGTATGCTTTAGAAATGGAAAATGAAAGAGTCTATTATGAAGCAAGAGATGTTTATTTTAAACTTTTTGAACATACAAACAAATATGAGTATTTAGTAAGTTCAGTTTCTCTTGCAACACAGCTAAAAGATTATCCTTTTGTTGAAGCTGCAATAGAAAAATATTTAAAATCGAACATAAAAGAAGAAGAAATATTATTAAGACTTTATAGTTTTGCACAGTTAAAACTTGATAAGTTAGATGATGCAGTTAAAAATGCTGATAAGTTAGTTAAGTTGTATCCTAATGAGTTGAATTACGATGTTTTAGCAACAATCTATTTAACACAAAAAGAGTATCAAAAGGCATATGATAATTTTTATAAAGCTTTTATTATAGCACCTAATACAAATACTTTAAGAACTATTTCTAATTTAGAATTTTTTCAATTAAATAGAAAAAATGATGCTGTTAATAGACTTGAGAATAATTTAAAGAAATATGATTATGATTTTAATTTATCTTTGCAATTAGTATCTTTTTATGAAATTTTAAAAGAAGAAAATAAAATTGAAGATCTTTTAAAAGAGATGTTTTTTTACTATAAGAACAATGATTCACAGCTTCAACTAAATAATACAAAAACACTGTTTTGGAAATATGTAAAAAAAGAAAACATAATAAAATTTTGGGAAGCTAATAACGAAAAAGATGAAATTTTAGTTTCAGCTTATAGAGCAACAAATAATCCTGAAAAAGCTATGAGTTTATTAAAAGATATTTATGAAAAAAGTGGAAATAAAGAAGTTTTAGCAGAGCTTGCTATTGTTCAATTTGATATGGCAACAAATAAAAAAGAGATAGTTCCAAGTGTTATTGATAAATTAGAAGTTGTTTTACAAACATCAAACAATCATATTTATCAAAACTTTTTGGCATATTTATTAATAGATTTTGATTTAGATGTAAATAGAGGTTTAGTTTTAGTAAAAAAAGCTTTAGAACAGGATCCTGAAAATATAGCGTATTTGGATACTTTAGCTTGGGGAGAATACAAGCTTAGAAATTGTAAAACAGCTTATGAACTTATGAAAAAAATTGTTGATGAAGTTGGACTTGAAGATGAAGAAATTAGAGTTCATTGGGAAAAAATTAAGGAGTGTAAGTGATATTAGATGAGATAAATGAAAGAACAAGAGAAGATTTAGAAAGAAGAAAAGCTGAACTTCCTTTTGATATGCTAGGAAGAAGCTTATCTTCAAATCCATATATGCCAAGAGATGTAAAAAAATACTTAAAAAGTACAAAAGATGAACCAATTAGGATTATTGCTGAAGTTAAAAAGGCAAGTCCAAGTAAAGGTATTATTAAAGAAGATTTTGATCCACTGTTTATTGCAAGTGAATATAGTAAAAATGGAGCAAATGCAATTTCAGTTTTAACTGAGCCTCATTATTTTCAAGGTAATTTGGAGTATTTGACACAAATCAGAAGATATGTGCCAACTCCACTTTTAAGAAAAGATTTTATTTTAGATAAATATCAAATTTTAGAAGCATTAGTTTATGGGGCAGATTTTATACTATTAATAGCTAAATCACTTAGTACAAAAGAGCTAAAAGATCTTTATACTTATGCAAGAACTCTTGGATTAGAAGTTTTGGTTGAGATTCATGATAAAGAAGACTTAGAAAAAGCGATAAAAAGTGGAGCTGATATAATAGGTATTAACCATAGAAATCTTGAAACTTTTGAAATGGATATGACTTTGTGTGAAAAATTAATTCCTCTTATTCCAAATGGAAAAATAATTGTCGCAGAATCTGGTGTTAGTGATGTTGAGGTTATAAAAAATTTAAGTTCAATTGGGGCAGATGCTTTCTTAATAGGTGAACATTTTATGAGGGTTCCAAGTATTGAAGAAGAATTAAAAAAATTTAAAAATGCTTTGAACTAATTTAATTTTCTAGAATTTAAAGTTTTCTAAATAGTCTTTAATTCTAGGAATATAATCTTTTCTACAAACAAGGTATGTTGGTATATTTATGATACTTTTTGGTATTTTTGTAAGTTTTAAATCATTCTTATAATTTAACTTTTCTATTATGCTAAGAGGTAAGATACTTTTTCCCATACCAGCTTTTACACATCCTAAAATAGTTTCGTAATTACCAAATTCTAAATGTTTATAATCTTCATTTAAAATATTTTTTAAATAATTTTGACCATATTCATTGTAAGCACAACCATTTTTAAAAGATAAAAATGTATTAGTTGCTGGTCTGTTTTTTGGTTCAACTAAAACAATATTTTCATCTATTTTATTTAAAATTATTAACTCATCATTTTTTGGTTCACCACTTATAAAAGCGATATCAACTTTATAATTTAAAACATTTTTAATTGTTTCTTTTGTTGTATTTGTAATTAATTCTAAATTCATATTTGGAAAATCGTCATTAAGTTTTAGTAGAAAAGGTATTAATCTAGTGCTAGCATTTGATTCTGTTGAACCAATTATTAGATGTTTTTGATGATTTATATTTTGCATTTCATAATTTGCAAGTTCAATTTTTTTTACAATTTCCACTGCATATGAATATAATTTTTCACCCTCAGTAGTTAATATAACACCTTTTGGTACTCTATGAAAAAGAGAAACTCCTAGAGATTTTTCTAGTTGTTGTATTCTTGAAGTTACATTAGATTGGGCAAATCCTAAATTTAGAGCACCTTTAGAAATACTTTTTTCATTTGCAACTTCTACAAAAACTTTTAATAAATTTGAATCCATATCACTTTTCCTTATATTACTAATATCAATTTCATATTTGACATATTATCGCTTTTAATGATAGTATAACTTAATTTAAAAAAGGAGTAAATAATGCCACTAATAAATGTAAAAATGACACATGAAGATGGAGGAGCGACAAAAGAACAAAAAGAGGAACTAGCAAAAGAGCTTACAAATGCTTTTGTAAAAATATTTAATAGAGGTCAAAATTCAACTGTTGTAATAATAGATGAGGTTAATACAGATAATTACGCTATAGGTGGTAAAACTATAACAAAAATAAGAGAAGAGCAAAAGTAAATATTTGCTCTTAATTTTTAAAAAGTGTTGATCCAACTCTGATAAGGTTTGAACCACACTCAATTGCAAGTTCAAAATCACTGCTCATACCCATAGAACAGTATCTTGCACCTAGTGGTACTAATTCATCAAATATTCTTTTAGTAGTCTGGAATGATTTTTTAATAGTATTTTCATCTTCTACATGAGCTCCAATACTCATAACACCTTTTAAAATTATGTAAGGGCATTTTTCAAGTATTTCTCTATATGTTTCGATTGCAACTTCTGGTAAAACACCCGATTTTGTATCTTCATAAGCTGAATTTATTTGAAGTAGAGCAGATAATTTTTTATTTCTAGATTCAAGTTTTTTATTTAATTCAATAGCTAATTCTAAAGAATCTAGAGAGTGAATTAACGTAGGATTTAAATCAATAAGATTATTTATTTTATTTTTTTGTAGAGTTCCTACAAAATGCCATTCAATTGGTAATTCTTCTAAAGCTAAACTTTTTTCTTTTAAATCTTGAACTTTATTTTCTCCAAACGCTCTTTGACCAACTTCATATAAAGTTCTAATATCTTCTGATGTTGAATATTTTGAAATACCTACAATTTTAACTATATGATGTTCAGATACTCTAAGCCTTGCTGCTTCAACTTTTGTTATTAAGTTATCTAGATTTCTTGTTGCTATTAATTTATCCATGAAAAACCTTTTTAATTATTTAAGAATATTCTATTAATATCATTATAAATACCAAGAAGCATTAAACTTCCTAATATTATCCATCCCATTATTGTTAGAAACATAAAAACTTGTTCACTAGGTTTTCTTCTCATAATCATTTCATAAAGATTAAACATAATATGTCCACCATCAAGTGCTGGAATAGGAAGAAGATTTAAAACTCCTAAATTTACAGATATTAAAGCTGTAATTGTAAGTAGTGCTATAATAGAACTTTCACTAGCATCAGAAATGATTTTACCAATACTAATAACTCCTCCAATTTCACTTGATGGAATAATTCCAGAAATTAATTTTTGAACACCTTGGAAAATCATTGTTGAAGCAAAAATAGTTTTATCATATGCGTATATCAAAGAATCATAAAAGCTTAAATTTAGAGTAATAACTTCTCCTATTGGAGCAATTCCAATCATTCTTTTTTTAATTTTCTCATTAAACATATTTTGACTATCTGAAATTTGTGGATTGATTATTTTTATAATTAAGTTATTGTCTCTTTTTATATAAAATTGTAAAGCACCTTCTGTAGTTGTAATAACTTTTCCTATTTCATCCCATGTTTTAATTTCTAAATCATTTATTCTTATTATTTCATCATTTTTTTGTAAACCTGCCTGAAAAGCAACAGAATCTGGACTAACATTACCAATAATAGGAGCTAAAGTTTTTGCACCCATTAAAGCTATTGTAAAATATAAAATAGCAGCTAGTAAAAAGTTTGCAAAAGGCCCCGCAAAAAGTATAATTATTCTTTGCCAAGGTTTTTTTGTATTATAAGAATCATCTCCTGATTCAGTTAAAGCAGGATTTGTATCATCTTGACCTTTCATTTTTACATAGCCACCTAGTGGAATTAATGCAATTTGCCAAGTTGTACCTGCCCAATATTTTGAGTAGATTTGTTTTCCAAATCCAATAGAAAATACATGAACTTTAACACCAAAATAACGAGCAGCTAAAAAGTGTCCTAGCTCATGAAAAAATACTAAAAATGATAAAACTAATAAAAAAGTAATAGTACCCAAAAAAATCCTTAAGCTTTAAAATAGTCTCTTGTATATTCAAATCCAGAATATAAAGTTAAAATAACAGCAATCCATAGTAAAGTAGTTGCATATGGCCAATTCATTATTAAAAATCCTATTGCAAACATTTGAGCTACAGTTTTTACTTTTCCTGCCATAGTTGAAGCTACATTTTTACCTTCTGCAACTGCAACAACTCTAAGACCAGTTATAAAAAACTCTCTTGATAGTATTAAAAAAACAGCCCAAGCACTAGCTCTGTCTATAACCATAAGTCCCAAAAAACCTGCAAGAACGAGCATTTTGTCAGCAAGTGGATCTAAAATAGCACCTAGTTTAGTCATTTGATTCCAACTTCTTGCAATAAAACCATCAAAAAAATCTGTAACAGATGCAACAACAAAAATAAGTCCTGCAAAATAATCAAACCAAGAAGGATGCCAAGATGCGAATATAGGATTGTTTCTATCTATAAAAAACCATAGCATTAGCGGAGCTAATGCTATTCTAAAAAGTGCTAATATGTTTGGAAGATTTAGTGCTTTTGACATTATTTAAATGTTGTCCCTCCATCAACGATTAAAGTATGACCAGTAATCCAAGAAGCATCATTTGTACATAAGAAATAACAAGACTGTGCAAGATCTTCAGGTTGTCCAATTCTATTTAATGGAGAGTATTCAGCTGTTTTTGCTTTCACTTCTTCATAGTTTGTAAATGCTTTTAAAGCATCTGTATCAATTGGTCCACCTGAAACTGCATTTACTCTTATATTAAATTCACCAAGTTCAGTTGCAGCATATCTAACCATAGCTTCAACAGCAGCTTTATTTGTTCCATGACCTGCATAGTTTTCAATATATACTAAGTTACCAGTTGAAGATAATGAAACAATAGCTCCACCTCCAACTTTTTGCATTCTTTTTGCAGCTTGTTGAGAACCACATACAAATGCATTTACAGTTGCTGTATAAATATTGTTTAATCCTCTAGGTTTTAATTTCATAAATTTACCATATCCACCAACAACAGCTCTTCCGTAAATCATAGCATTTGAAATAAAGAAGTCAACTCTATCAAAATCTTTATCTATTTCTTCAAAAAGTTCTGCATACTTTTCTGGTTCTAAAATATTAAATGGGTAAGCTCTACATTTTACTCCAAACTTAGATTCAACATCTCTACAAATTTCTTGAGCAATTTCAGCATTTGAATTATAAGTGAATGCTACATTTACACCATTACTTGCAAATTTGTAAACACACTCTTTTCCAATACCTTTTGTACCACCAGAAATTACTAAAGTTTTTCCATTCATAGAACTCATTATTTAACTACCTCGTATTTTTTTAATATATTTTCTAATTTGATTAAAGTTTCTTTGCTAGGTTCTGTTAAAGGTAACCTAAATTCTAAAGTATCTAATAATCCAGCTAAATACATAGCTGCTTTTATTGGAATAGGGTTACTTTCACAAAATAATACTTTATTTAATTCAAAAAGATCATTGTGAACTTTTAATCCAGTTTTAAAATCACCATTAATAGTGCTATTTACAAGTTTTACTTTTAAATCTGGAACTAAATTCGCAGTTACAGAAATAATCCCCTTAGCTCCACTTGCTAACATTGGAAAATCTACGCTATCATCTCCAGAAACTACTACAAAATCTTCTCTTTGTGATATTATAGAAGTTGCTCTTTCAAGTGATCCAGTTGCTTCTTTGATACCATAGATATTTTTTACATCATCAAAAAGCTTAATTGCTGTTTCTGCTAACAAATCAACTCCTGTTCTTCCAGGAACGTTGTAAAGCATAACAGGTATTTCGATACTATTTGCTATTGCTTTATAGTGAGCATATAAACCTTGTTGAGTAGGTTTATTGTAGTATGGAGCTATTGATAAAATTCCATCTGCTCCAATCTCTTCTGCAAATTTTGCTATATCACAAGCTTCATGTGTTGCATTCGAACCTGCACCAGCTAGAACTTTTACTCTTGTATTTTTACAAGCAGCTACAGCAACTTCAATACACTCTTTGTGCTCTTTATGTGATAATGTTGCACTTTCACCAGTAGTTCCAACAGGGCAAACAGCATCAATCCCATTTGCAATTTGTCTTTTAATTAATGATTCATACTTCTCTAAATCAACTTTTCCATTTTTAAATGGTGTGATTAGTGCAGTCATAGAGCCAATAATGGTATCCATTTTTATCCTTTAGTTTTTTTCTTTTAGTATAAGAGTTGTAGAATTCTCTTTTATCAAATATTTTTTTGCAACATTTACAATATCTTCTACTTTCAGCTTATCTAAGTTAGCTTCATAATCTAAAAGTGGTTTAATATTATCTCTTACAAGATATGTTCCAAATAGTGAAGCAACATCACTTGAGCTTTCAAGAGAGTAGATAAAATCAGCTTTTGTATTTATTTTAAGCTTATCAATATCTTTTTCTTTAACTTCACCTTTTTGAATTCGCGATATTATATCTAAAATCTCTTTTTCTATTTTTAAAGCATCAATATTTTCATTTGCAACAGCCATAAATATAAAAACACCAGGATCTTTTAATTCCATATTATAGGCATAAACAGAGTTAGCTAATCTTTTTTCATCAACTAGTACTTTTTGTAGGATTGAACTTTTACCACTACTTAAAAGTTGAGATAAAGCGCTAAGAGCAACTTGATCTTCATGCTCAAAATTTGGTATATGATAAGTCATAGCTAACATTTCTACATTTGATTCTTTATTTACTGTAGCTCTTCTTTCTCCATCTTGAACAGGTTCAACTGTATGAATAGAACTAGGAATATCTTTTGTATTTTTTATATCTTTAAAATGTTTTTCAACTAATGAAAATACATCTTCTTTTTTTATATCACCGGCAACTACAACTATTGCATTTTTAGGTTGATAATATGTAGAATGAAAATCTTTTATATCTTCTATTGTCCAGTTTTTTATATCATCCATAAATCCAATCGGAGTCCAGTGGTAAGGATGGTAAACATATGAATTGTTAAATAATCTAAATTGTAAATAACCCATTGGATTATTATCAGTTCTCCAACGTCTCTCTTCTGCAACTACATCTCGCTCAGGTTGAAATTCTTCATTTTTTAAAGTAAGATTTTGCATTAACTCACTGAAAAGTTCTAAAGATTTATCTGTATTTTTTGAAGCTGTTTTTATGTAATAGTGAGTGTAATCAAAGCTTGTTCCTGCATTGTTTACTCCCCCAAAACCTTTTACAATTTCATCAAATTCTCCAGATTTTAAATTTTTCGTAGATTTAAAATTTAGATGTTCTAGCATATGGGCAATTCCACTTTTTCCCATAACTTCATTTCTACTTCCAACTTTGTAAAAAATATCAACAGATACTACATTTGTATTATTATCCATAGGAATAGCTACAATTTGCAATCCATTATCTAGGTTTTTTGTATAATAATTTGGCAAACTATTTGCACTCATAAAATCTCCAATAAAAATAAAAAATATAAAAATTTTTAAGAATTTTTTCATTATCTTAAATTCGCTCCAATAGCTTCAGTTATGTTTTCATAACCATCTTTTTTTAATAATTCTAGGATCTCTTCATTTATTTTTCTTACCATTGAGGGACCTTCAAAAACTAAACTAGAGTATACTTGAACAAGTGAGGCACCATTTTTTATTCTCTCATAGGCTTGTTTACCTGTAGAAATTCCACCAACACTGATTAAAATAGTTTTTCCATAAAGCTCTTTTGCTATCTCTTTGAATAATAAAGAAGATTTTTCACTTAAAACAGCACCACTAAGACCTCCAAAATCTTTACAGTTTGGAATTAAACTATAATCAATTGTTGTATTTGTAGCTATGATTCCAGCAGCACCAGCATTTACAGCTGTTTTACAAAGTTCAATTGCTGTTTGTGTCTCCATATCAGGAGCGATTTTTAATAATATAGGCTTAGATGTAAGCTCTTTTGCCATAGAAAAAAGTTCATTTATAAATTTTTCATTTTGTAAATCTCTTAAATTTGGAGTATTTGGACTTGAAATATTTATAACTATATAATCTCCATAACTTTCAAATTTTTTAATCAGAGTTTTATAATCACTTAGTGCATATGCTTCTGGAGTATATTTATTTTTACCAATATTTACTCCTAAAGGAAGAGGAAAAGGATAAACTTTTTTTAGATTTTTTAAAACTGCATGAGCTCCAAGATTATTAAATCCCATAGCATTCTGAACTGATTTATATTCTGGATATCTAAACATTCTTGGTTTTGGATTTCCATCTTGTGGCATAGGAGTCATTGTTCCAATCTCTGTGAAACCAAATCCCATGCTTTTCATAGAATTTACCATAGTTGCATTTTTATCAAATCCAGCAGCTAGTCCAACAGGATTTTCAAATTTTACACCAAAAAGTTCTTGATTTAGTTTTTGGTTAATTATGTAATTCTTTTTTTCATAATAATTTCTTAAAATTTTACATTTTCCAACAACTTTTAAGCCACATTCAGCAATGTGATGAGCTTTTTCTGGATCGAATAAAAATAGTACTTTTTTAACAGTTTCGTAACTAAACAAAGATTTTCCTTTTTTTAAAATTATTATATATTATCAAAAACTAATCAAAGATTTGCTGAATTGTATAATCTTTGATATTCAGAACTAGATGCTAGAAGCTCATCTTGAGTTCCAATATCAACTATTTCACCACTTTTAAATACAGCAATTTTTGTAGCATTTTTAATAGTACTTAGTCTATGTGCTATTACAAACGTTATTCTATTGTGACTTACTTCTTCAATAACTTCACTGATAATACCTTCACTTTTATTATCAAGTGCAGATGTTGCTTCATCTAAAATTAGAACTTTTGGATTTTTATATAAAGCTCTTGCTATTGCAATTCTTTGTCTTTGGCCCCCACTTAAATTTGTACCAAATTCATCTAAAACCGTATTAACACCTAATTTCATATTTGAAACAAATTCATATGCATGAGCCTGTTTTAAAGCCTCTATAACTTTAATCTCATTAAGTTCTTCTCCGTAAGCCACATTTGCAGCTATTGTATCATTGAAAATATATACTCTTTGAGTAACTATAGAGATTTGCTTTCTAAGTTCTTCTAATGAAATATCTTTTATATTTGTATTATTGAATTTTATCTCTCCACTATTTACATCATAAAATCTAACAAGCAAATTGATTAAAGAAGATTTTCCTCCTCCACTGTCTCCCACAAGAGCAACTATTTCACCTTTTTTTGCTTCTAAATTTATATTTTTTAAAGCTTCTAAATCATCATATTTTAAACCAACATTACAAAAAGAGATACTTTTTATATCTTCAATTTTTGTTATATTTCCTGATTTTATTTGTGCTGTTTTTGCAAAAATATTATTTATTCTCTCATTAGCAGCAATAGCATCTTGCATTTTATTATATAAAGAAGAAATTCTTTTTATTGGTGTATAAAGCATAAATAAAGCTGCAATGAATGAACTAAATTCTCCAGTTGTAAGTTCACCATTTACAACTCTACTCCCACCAACTAAAATAACAGTTCCAAAAGCAATCGCTCCTAAAGTTTCCATTAAAGGAGAAGTAAGTTCATTTGTTTTAACGGCTTTCATATTGTATTTGAAGAAAATCAGATTTAAAGTACTAAATTTTTTTGCCTCAATATCTTCTGTTCCATTTGCTTTAATTATCTCAATATTATTGAATGACTCACTTAAACTTGAAGTAATATCAGAGTTACTCTCTTGAGATTTAAAAGATAGTTTTTTCATTCTTTTTGCTAAACGAGTAAGTGGATAAATAGCTAGTGGAAGAACAACTAATCCATAAAAAGCAAGTTCAGGAGAACGATAAATTACTAAACTAACTAAAGCAATAATTGTAAGAGATTCTCTTATTAATTCAGCTAAAGAGTTTGAAACTGCTGATTGAATCCTATTTATATCATTTATGATTCTACTTACTAACTCTCCACCATGAGTTTTTTGGAAAAAAACAAGGTCAAGTTTTAATACATGTGAAAATAATTTATCTCTTACATTTCTTGTAATATCTTGACCAATAAAAGAGATGAAATAAGCTTGAATATATCCACCAAAACCTTTTGCAGCATATAATATAACTACAATAATAGGCATAATATAAAGCATATTAACATCTTTTTTTATAAATATATCATCTAAAAGAGGTTGGATTGCATAAGCCGTTCCAGCTGTTGCTAGAGCCACTAAAATTATTCCTATGAAAGCATAAAAAATTTCTAACTTATAGTTTTTATAATAAGGTTTATATTGGGTGAAAAATTTTCTCATTTTATTCCTAGTTTTTTAAAAAAGTCTTAGATTTTAGCGAAAATTAGCTAAAACTAAGAGTTCTTGAACATTTCGATGAATTTTTTAAATCCAAATGCTTTTATTGTTAGGAAAAATAGTACAAAACCACTAAGTGTACTTGAAAATGCCAATCCAGCAGCTTCAAATGGATAAATTAAAATTAGAGAAAAAATAATATTTGCTAATAAACTTTGAGCTGATATTTTTGCTGTTAATACTTGTTGCTCTTTTGCATATAACCAAAGAGAGAAGATTTTTGCTAATCCAAAAGGTAAAAGACCAATTAAATACATTGCTAGAATCAATGCTGTATTTTGTGTATCATTTGCAGTAAATGCACCTCTTTCAAAAAGAAGTTTTATAATGAATTCATTAAAAACTATTCCAATAATCATAGAAACAGTAAGAACTAAAAATAAAATAGATGAAGATTTTTTCATAAGTTTAAGAGCTAAATTTTCATCTTTATTTTTTATTGCTTTTGAAATCATTGGAAATAGAGCTATTGAAGTTGCTATTGCAAATATAGCAAGTGGTAATTGAAAAACTCTGTTTGCATAGTATAGATATGATATTGAACCACTAATCAACATTGAAGCTAGCCAAGTATCAATAAAAGCTGATATGTGCATAGTTGAAGAACCTAAAGTAGCCGCAAAAAAGTTTTTATAAAATTTATTTTCTTCTTTTTGCTTATGTTTTCTAAAAGTAAATATTTTTGTCAAATTTGCTCTTTTTATGGCAATTATATGAACAATAACTTGTAATATACCACCAAAAATAACTCCAAAAGATAAATAATAAGTAATTGTATATTGCTCAAGACCTTTTGCAATTATCAAACTAGCAATCATTGATAGATTTAAAAGTGCTGTTGAGTATGCAGTAGTTGCAAAGTGATGTTTGTATTGGAGCAAAGCACCCATAAATGTAACTACAAATATAAGTGGTAAATAATAAAAATTTATTGCAAATAGTGGAGCAGCTAGGTTAACTGTTTCTTCTGAAAATCCAATAGCAAATGCTTTTGCAAATAGATGAGAAAACATAGTTACTATCAATGACAGAACTATTAAAAATGCCAAAATTTGTAAAAATACAATAGAAGAGAATCTTATTTTATATTTTGATTTTGCATAAGAGGGAATAAATGCTTGTGTAAAAGCTCCATCTGCAAAAATACTTCTAAAAAGGTTTGGAAATTTAAAAGCAATAAAAAATATATCAGAATATATATTAGCTCCAAGAATCGAAGCGGTCATCAAATCTCTTATAAAGCCAGTAATTCTTGAGACTAAAATTCCACTACTATTTGTAAAGATTGATTTTATTAATCTCATTTTAGCTCTTTATAGTCATTTATTGAGTGGAAAATTATTTGCATATTACCTTTAAATGAACCTAATTGAGCATTAATTATTTCTACTGTACTTCCATCTTTTGGTAAGATATTTTTATCTTTTGCAAATAGTTTTATAGTTTTTCCACCGTTTATTTGCAAATTTCCTTTTGAAATAAATCCTTTTAGATTTGTGATTATCTCATTTTCATATTTAAAATTGAAAATATCTATTTTTGAACCATCTAAAAAAAGCTCTTTATAATTCTTTATTTCATCTTTTTCTTTTAAAACACTGAACTTTTTTATCTCTTTTAATCCATAAAAATTATATAGCTCTTTTATTTGTAAATCATATGAAAAACCTACTTTTAGATTTTTTGCATTTTCAAAAATATAAATAGCTCTATCATTCTTTTGTTTTATGATAGCTTTGTCATACTCTTTATATAAAACAACAATATTTTCTATAATTTCATCTTTTGTTAATTTTTCTTGATTGTATAAAGAAGAGATTAAAATAGGTTCAATATCTTTGTTTTCAACTTTTTTAGTAGAATTAGAGTTTTCTTTATTGATTGAGAAAATTGCAAATATTGGAAGATGATCAGAAAAACCTTCTGCTTTATGAACTTTATTTCCAAAATTATTTGATATTTTCCATCTATTTATATCTTTTCCATCAAATAAATAGTTTGGCTTAAATGCCTCAAAAGAATTCGGGATATAAGATAGTTTTTTATTATCAAAAAGAGCAGAATTAATAATCATATTATCAGGTGTGTTGTTTTGATTTTTATATTTTGTAGAAAATCTTTCATTTGTTGGAAGTTCTAGCCAAAGATTGTAATGAGATTTTTTACTTTCATTTATCATATCTTCTTTAGTAACAAATTTACCATCTATTGTTGTATTTAAAATATTATTGATTCCAGTAATTCCCTCTGTTAGATTCAATTTTTGATTTTTCTTAAAAGTTTCAAATTCATTGTAATCAGAGTTTAAATCTCCCAAAATAATATAATCATAATCATTTTCTAACTCTTTTAATCGATTATTTAATGTTTGAGCATACTTTATTCTAAATATTTCACTAGATTTTTTTGATGGCCAATGGTTATTGAAAATTTTAAAATCTATATTTTCAAAAGTAAATGTTGCTTCTAAAATAGGTCTATAACTATCAGATGATAAATTTACATCTATTCTTTTTGAATTTTTTATAGGAATTTTAGATAAAAAACCAAGACCTACTGCACTATTAGAATATTTTGAGAAAGTATAATAGTTGTATTGAGGAAGTTTTTGTTTTAAAAGTTTTATTAAATTTTCATTTTCTATTTCTTGTAAAGCAATAATATCTGCATCTAAATCATTTATAACTTTTAAAATATTTTTTAATTTTGCATCAAATGCTCTTTGATTCCATAGATGTTTATTGTTTGGAATATATTCTGTATACTCTGTTTTATCGTTATTTAAATCAAAAAAATTTTCTACGTTGTAAGAAGCTATTTTTATATTTTGTGAAAAAAGGATGACTGGTAAAAATAGAAAAATTAGAAGTCTAAACATATAAATCCTATATTTATTTTTCGAAATAGTAGCTAATTTAAAATTAAAGCATAAAAATGGATAATTATTATCTTTTACAAATATTTATGATATAATAAATAAAAAGTTAGGTTTATAGGAAAATTAAAAGAAATATCAGTATTATTTCGTTTTTTAAAGGAAAAATTAATGACAAATTATGCAAATTTATTAAAAGAGTATGATTTAAAGGTTACTCCACAAAGAGTTGCTATTGTTGATGAACTTTATATGAATGGTCACATGAATATCGATGAGTTATATAAAAAACTATTAGATAGATTTCCATCTGTATCGTTAGCAACAATTTACAAAAATGTTAACTCGATGTTAGAAAAAACTTTTTTATCAGAAGTTAAAATACCTAATTCAAAATCAGTTTATGAATTAGTTAAAACAGAGCATGCTCATTTAGTATGCAAAGAGTGTGGTTTTATTGAGGATGTGATTCTTGATTCAACTGATATTTTAGAACAAGTTTCAAAAATTAGTCAATTTAAAGTTGACAATACAGATATCGTTTTAAGTGGTACTTGTAAAAAGTGCTGTAAATAATTAGCTTTACGCTAATTATTTTAGGAATTTCTAACAATCAAGCTAGAAGGCAGATTGTATTTATTTATTAACTCTTCTTCTTTTTCTCTGTGCTCGCCGTTATCAATCTCATGATCGTATCCAAGTAAATGTAAAAGGCCATGAATAAAAAGTAGTTTTATTTCATCATTATTACTATGGTTATACTCTTTTGCTTTTTCAGTAACAAAATCTTTTGAAATAATTATTGTTCCTAATGGAAGATGTGCAAAATCGCCATCGAAAGGAAAACTTAAAACATCAGTTACTTCATTCTTTTCTCTATATTCAAAATTTATATTTTTTATTGTTTCATTATTTACAATAATTAATTCAATTTCTCTATTTGTAACGCTATGTGCTATTTCTTCAAGTTCAGATAGTTCTACAAGTAAGTCTGTTTGGTTTTCAAAATCTATCATTTTTAGCCTATATTAATAATTTTTGAATAGTATATAATTTTTAAAATAAATCTAAGGAGAAGAGATGAGTTTAGAAATAGGAAAAAAAGCATCTATTGATTATAAAGTTGAAAAAAAAGATTTAGCTTCAAATTTAAATATATCAGTTGATGATAATTTTCCAGATGTTTTTGCAACAGCTAGAATGATTGCTTTAATGGAATGTAGCGCAGCAAAACTTATGATGCCTTTATTAAAAGATGATGAGCAAAGTGTTGGAGTTAATGTAAATATTACGCATATGGCAGCAACACTAGAAAATGATGTAGCTATTTCTACTGCAACTTTTGTTGGAATGGAAGGTAAACTTTATAAGTTCGAGATTGAAGTTGTAGATGGTGGAGGAGTTTGTGGAAGAGGGACTCACACAAGAGCTATAATTTCAACTTCAAGACTTCTTGAAGGTGCAAAAAAAAGAGTTGAAAAAGCTCTAAATAACTAAGTAATAGAGCTTAAAAAAGCTCTATTACTTTTGATACTTCATCTACTGCAAAAGTTTTTATATCTAGTTTTAAATTTGGTTTTTGTGCAATAATTGCTTTTTTAATACCTTGTGCTTGAGCCTCTTTTAATCTTAAATCAATTGAATAAACATCTTTTATTTCACCTGTTAAGCTAACTTCACCTATAAAAACAGACTCTTTTGATATTGGACGATTTCTAAATGAGCTAATAATTGCTGCAATTACTGCCAAATCTGCACTACTTTCTTTTATTTTTATTCCACCACTTATATTTACAAAAACATCATAGTGGTTAAAAGGTAAATCTAATTTTTTTTCTAAAAGAGCTAAAAGCATTGTAAGTCTATTTGTATCAAAACCTGTTGCACTTCTTTTAGGATTTGGAAAAGTTGTTTCACAAACCAAAGCTTGAACTTCTAGAATTATTGCTCTGCTTCCTTCCATAGAAACTGTTAGACTAGAACCACTTTGAGCTTTATTTTTATCAAAAAACTTTGATGCAATATCTTTTGCGCTAACAAGCCCTTCACTAGTCATCTCAAAAATTCCAATTTCACTTGTACTTCCAAATCTATTTTTAAAACCTCTAAGCATTCTTAGTTCTTTACTTGACTCTCCCTCAAAATATAAAACCGTATCAACCATATGTTCTAAAACTCTAGGTCCTGCGATGCTTCCATCTTTTGTAATGTGACCAATAATAAACATAGCAATATTTGATTCTTTTGCTTTACGCATAAGTTCAAAAGTAATTTCACGAACCTGAGATACACTTCCTGGCGCTGAATTTAAGTGGCTTGAATAAATCGTTTGAATTGAATCAATAACACAAACTTCATAATTTTCTCTCAGAAGTTCATCCATAATCTCTTCAAGTTTAATTTCACTTAGTAAATATAAACTATTATGGTTTGCGTCTAATCTATTTGCTCTTAATTTTATTTGACCGGCACTCTCTTCTCCTGATACATAAAGCACTTTCTTCTCTGATTTTGCAATACTACCAGCAACTTTTAGCAATAGTGTAGATTTACCAACACCAGGACTTCCCCCAATAAGAGTTAAACTTCCAGGTACCACGCCTCCACCTAAAACTAAATCAAATTCATAGTTAAAAGATGAAAATCTTGTAACATCATCTTGCAAAATTTCTGTAATAGGTCTTGCTTTTGATGATGAGTTTGAAGCTGTAATAGTCTGTTTTAAAACTTCTTGTTGCTCTGTACTTAGCTCTAAAAAACTATCCCAAGAGTCACAATTTGGACATTTTCCTAACCATTTTGATGATTGTTCTCCACAATGTTGGCACTCAAAAAGAGTGTTTTTCTTTTTTGCCATTTTTTGCCTTTTTTAAATTATGTTAAGATTTTATCAAAATAAAATTGATATATTTAAAAATATTGCAAAATGCAATATATTAAAGGATTTTTAGATGATTATTTATATCCATGGTTTTGCAAGTAGTGGTTTAGGAGATAAACCAAAAATTTTTAAGAAGTATTTTAAAAATGGGATAATTACTCCTAGTTTATCAACAATTCCCTTTTTAGCAATTCATACTTTAGAAGACTTAATAGAAGTTTTTTTGGCAAAAGGTGAAAAAGTCTCTTTAGTAGGTTCTTCTTTGGGTGGTTTTTATAGTTTATATTTAGCAAATAAATATAAGCTAAATGCAGTTTTAATAAATCCTGCTTTAAATCCCAAACAAACTTTGAGTAAATTTTATAGTTTTGGATTGGTTAAAAACTATTTTGATAATTCGAATTTTGAAATCACACAAGAACAGCTAAAAAGTTTAGAAAATTTTCAAGTATCACTTATACAAAATCCTAAAAATATTATGGCTTTGATTCAAAAAGGTGATGAAATAATTGATTATAAAGAGAGTCTTGAAATTTTAAAAGATTGTGAGATAATTGTAGAAGAGGGTGGAAATCATAGTTTTGAAAATATAGAAAAATATTTAAATAAAATAAATAATTTTTTCAAATAGAACAATATTTATATAACATTTTGTAAAATTATGGTAATATAAAAATAATTTTAAGCTTATTTTTATAATTGGAGAATTTTATGAGTAGTTTTAGAGTCCAAAATGCAAGATTTCGTATCTTAAAAGGCGGAAAAATTGGTCTTTGTCTTAGTATTGCTCTTCTTTCTTCAGTAATCTCTCCAACAAGCTTATTTTCAGCCGATTACTTTACTGGTGTTCAAGCTACAGTAACTCCTACAACAGCAACAGGAACGGGGTCAGGTAATAATTATTCCTTAACAGTTGAACAAGCTAATAATGTTAGTAATACTTTATTAAATCAGAATGTTTCAAATACATCAACGCTTACAGATGATATAGTTTTTAAACCTACTTCGTGGGCTACTAGTTCATACACAAATCCAATTTTCGCTCCAACTTATACTAATGCATATGGTACTACTATACCTGATAGATTTAATGTAAATAAAACTATTGATAAGCCTTTGATTCTAAATTTAACTTTTGATTCGTTTGCAAATGCAAATAATATCTATAAAGATACTTCCAGTACTTTGTTTTATCAGGGTATATCACAACCAGCTGGATATGTTGTTGCTTCTGTTTCAAATCCTACATTAAATTTATCTACAAATAATTCTACAAATTACACGGCTAATATAATAATGAGTGGAAATAACACAGTTGCTGGAAATATAGACATAGGTAGTGATGGTAATATAAATATAATCGGAAGTAATGTAGAATTTAAGGGAAATGTAACTGCTGGAAATACAGATATTTCAAATGGAGCTACTTTAAATTCCCTAGGAAATATAACTTCAAATATAAATGGAACAACAGCAAATAGTGGAACATTAAATATGAATGGAAGCAGTCAAACAGTAACTGGAAATATTGGGAATACAAATTCCCTTCAAAATTTTAATGTAACAAGCGGAACAACAACGCTAACTGGAAATTTAAATGCTACAAATACAAATATTTCAAATGGAGCTACTTTAAATTCTCAAGGAAATATAACTTCAAATGTAAATGGAGCAACAGCTAACAGCGGTAATTTAGTCACGAGTGGTACAAATCAGTTAGTAACTGGAAATATAGGAGATACAAACTCACTTCAAAACTTTAATGTAATAAGCGGAATAACTACACTAAATGGAAACTTAACTTCTACAAACACGGATATTACAAATAATTCAACATTAAAAATTTCAGATGGAAAAACAATTACATCAACAATTTTAAGTAGTGATGCAACAGGAAACTTAACTCTTTTAGGAAACGGAACTATATTTGGGACAATTGGAAATAGTGCAAATAGTTTAAGTAGTGTAAATGCAGGAGCAACTGGAACAATATCAACTTTTAATGGTGATATTTACTCAAAAGATACAAATATAGTTGGAGATGGAACAGTAAATTTAAATCAAGATTTAATAGGAACAAATTTAACATTTAATGCAAATGGGATTGTAAACTCTATTGCTGATATTAGTGCAGCTGTTGTAGGAACAGCGGGAACATTAAATATGAACGGGACAACACAAACTATAACAGGAAATGTTGGAGCAATAAATAATCTAAATATAACAAACGGAACAACTACACTAAATGGGAATCTAAATGCCACAAATACAAATATTTCAAATGGAGCTACTTTAAATTCACAAGGAAATATAACTTCAAATATAAATGGAACAACAGCTAATAGCGGTAATTTAGTTATGAGTGGATTGAGTCAAACAATAACTGGAGATATTGGAAATACAAAATCACTTCAAAATTTTAATATAACAAATGGAACAACAAAACTAACTGGTAATTTAAATGCAGTAAACACAAATATTTCAAATGGAACTACTTTAAATTCATTAGGAAATATAACTTCAAATATAAATGGAACAACAGCTAATAGTGGAACTTTAAGTATGAGTGGTACAAATCAAACAATAACTGGAAATATTGGAAATACAAATTCACTTCAAAACTTTAATGTTACAAATGGAACAACTACACTAAATGGGAATCTAAATGCCACAAATACAAATATTTCAAATGGAACTATTTTAAATTCACTAGGAAATATAACTTCAAATATAAATGGAAAAACGGCAAATAGCGGAACATTAAATATGAATGGGACAACACAAACTATAACTGGAAATATTGGAGATACAAATTCCCTTGAAAACTTTAATGTAACAAATGGAACAACTACACTAAATGGAAATTTAAATGCCACAAATACAAATATTTCAAATGGAGCTAGTTTAAATTCTCAAGGAAATATAACTTCAAATGTAAATGGAACTGCGGCAAATAGTGGTAATTTATTAATGAGTGGAGCAAATCAAACAATTTTTAACAGTATTGGTAATATATACTCTTTAAATAATTTTACTGTAAAAACTGGAACAACAACTGCAAATGCAGATATAAAAGCATTAAGCACAAATATAGCAAATGGAGCAACTTTAAACTTAAAAGCTAATATTGTTTCAAATATAGATGGTGATACTCCAAATAGTGGAACACTAAGTATGAGTGGAGTATCTCAAACAGTTACAGGAGATATTGGAAGTATAAATAAACTAAGTAATTTTGTTGTAAATAGTGGAGCAACAACATTAAATGGAAATTTAAGTGCAATAAACACAAATATCGGTACAAATGCGACTTTAAATTCACTAGGAAATATAACTTCAAATATAAATGGAACGGGTTTAAATACTGGAACATTAAATATGACTGGAACAACACAAACTATAATTGGAAATGTTGGAACAATAAATAATCTAAATATAACAAACGGAACAACTACACTAAATGGAAATCTAAACGCAGCAAATACAAATATTTCAAATGGAGCCACTTTAAATTCACTAGGAAATATAACTTCAAATATAAATGGAACAGGCTTAAATACTGGAACATTAAATATGAATGGGACAACACAAACTATAACAGGAAATGTTGGAGCAATAAATAATCTAAATATAACAAACGGAACAACTACACTAAATGGGAATCTAAATGCCACAAATACAAATATTTCAAATGGAGCTACTTTAAATTCACAAGGAAATATAACTTCAAATATAAATGGAACAACAGCTAATAGCGGTAATTTAGTTATGAGTGGATTGAGTCAAACAATAACTGGAGATATTGGAAATACAAAATCACTTCAAAATTTTAATATAACAAATGGAACAACAAAACTAACTGGTAATTTAAATGCAGTAAACACAAATATTTCAAATGGAACTACTTTAAATTCATTAGGAAATATAACTTCAAATATAAATGGAACAACAGCTAATAGTGGAACTTTAAGTATGAGTGGTACAAATCAAACAATAACTGGAAATATTGGAAATACAAATTCACTTCAAAACTTTAATGTTACAAATGGAACAACTACACTAAATGGGAATCTAAATGCCACAAATACAAATATTTCAAATGGAACTATTTTAAATTCACTAGGAAATATAACTTCAAATATAAATGGAAAAACGGCAAATAGCGGAACATTAAATATGAATGGGACAACACAAACTATAACTGGAAATATTGGAGATACAAATTCCCTTGAAAACTTTAATGTAACAAATGGAACAACTACACTAAATGGAAATTTAAATGCCACAAATACAAATATTTCAAATGGAGCTAGTTTAAATTCTCAAGGAAATATAACTTCAAATGTAAATGGAACTGCGGCAAATAGTGGTAATTTATTAATGAGTGGAGCAAATCAAACAATTTTTAACAGTATTGGTAATATATACTCTTTAAATAATTTTACTGTAAAAACTGGAACAACAACTGCAAATGCAGATATAAAAGCATTAAGCACAAATATAGCAAATGGAGCAACTTTAAACTTAAAAGCTAATATTGTTTCAAATATAGATGGTGATACTCCAAATAGTGGAACACTAAGTATGAGTGGAGTATCTCAAACAGTTACAGGAGATATTGGAAGTATAAATAAACTAAGTAATTTTGTTGTAAATAGTGGAGCAACAACATTAAATGGAAATTTAAGTGCAATAAACACAAATATCGGTACAAATGCGACTTTAAATTCACTAGGAAATATAACTACTAATTTATTTTTTGATGGAAATGGAGTTGCAAATTTATATGAAGGAATCACAGGTGATATAAACTTTGCTGGAAATGATGGTGTAGTTAATGTAAAAGATGAAAAAAATGTAGATGGAAATATTTCAACATTGGCAAATAATACAGGAACTATAAATTTTGAAGGGGATAGTCAGGTTTCGGGAACTATTGGAGATATTGCTTTTGGTGTAAAAAATATAAATGTTAATACAAATAATCAACAAGATAAAGATCCTAGTGGAAATGTTTTATCTGGTTCAGGTTTATTTATTCATAGGGATATTTATGCAGATAGAATTAATCTTCAAAATAATGCAACTTTAATCTTAGATGATGGGGCAGATATTACTAATACAAATTTACCTGATTTGATAGTAATGACAACTGATGCAAATAATAAAGGAAATGTTATATTTGCTGGAACATCAAATATAAAAGGGCAAATTGGTGAAAATCTTTTAAGTTTAGAGAGCATAACTGCAGGAGAAACAGGTTCAATTTTAACATTTGAAAATAAAGTTTATGTAAAAGATTTAAATTATAAATCAGATGGAGATGTTATTTTAAAAGATGAGCTAAAAGGAAATATAGTTTTCAAAGCTACTCAAGGAACTTTAACTCTTAGTGATGGAGTTAATTTAAATACATCAAACACTACTTTTGAAGATGCTAACAGTGCAAAATTAATATTTGCTGGTGATTCTACAATTAATGGAACTTTAGGTGGAAATACAACTGGAAAATCTACATTTGCAACTATTGAAGCGGGAGCTGCTGGTAAAACTGTAACTTTCCAAAATAATTTATATGCTACAAATTTAGAAATAACTGGAGATGAGGGAATAGTTAATCTAAATGGGAATTTCACAGGAAATAACATAAATTATCAAGATGATGGAATTATAAACTTAGCAGATAAAAAAGCTATAAATTCAAGTATTACAACAAATGATGAGTATGGAACTTTAAATTTATTAGGTGATTCATCTATAAATGGAACTATTGGAACTATCGATAATAAATTAAAAGAGATTAATAGTGCACAAAACAGTAAAACTTCAAATTTAAATGGGAATACTTTTGCAAAAGATTTAAATGTTGGAACGGGAATTTTAAATTTAAATGGCAATTTCACAGGGGATAATCTAAATTATGAGGCAAATGGAGTTGTAAATTTAGCAGATAACAAAGTAGTAGATTCAAAAATATTAACAACAACAGATAATCAAGGTATATTAAATACTTTAAAAAATGCAGAATTTAAGCAACAAATTGGTCAAGATGGTAAAAAATTAAAAGATATTAATACAGCAAAATCTGATTCTACAACAACATTTAAAGAAGATGTTTATGCTCAAAATTTAAATTTACAAGAAAATGGAACTGTGAATTTAGGTGGGAATTTTAAAGGTGATAAAATAGACTTTAAAGATAATGCTACTTTAAATATTGCAAAAGATAAAAATATTAGTTCTAAAATTGTTTCTCAAGATGAAAATATAGGAGAAATAAATATTGCAGGAAGTACAATAATAAGTGGAGAGATAGCTGATAGTTTAAATAAAATAAGAGCTATAAAATTAAATGGAAAAAATTCAAGTTCTACATTTGAAAAAGATACATTTGTGAAAGATTTAAATTTAAATGAGAAATTAACTTTGAATTTAAATGGAAATTTGGAAGCTGAAAATTTAAATTATAATTCTGACGCAACAATCAATCTTGCAAATCAAAAAAATATAGATGCTAAAATTAATACTTTAAATAATGGTGAAGGAACTTTAAATCTTCTTGGAAGTTCGAATATAAATAAAAAAGTTGGAAGTGATACGAATAGATTAAAAGAGATAAAAACAGGAGCATCTGGTTCAACTTCTGAATTTAAAGATAATGTTTATGCAAATAAAACCACTATAAAAGATGAAGGAACAGTAAATTTCAAAGAAAATTTATATTCTAATATCTATTTTGGTGGTAATGGAACTGTAAATATCGAAGATAATAAGGCTGTTATTTCTCAAACACAACCATTTACGACAACTATTGCTGATGGTGTTGGAAATTTAAATTATAAAGGTGCTACAACTTTAACAAATGATATTGGTTCTATTGATAAAAGATTGAATACAGTTAAATTTGCAAGTGATGCAAATAGAGAAAATATTGAACAAAAGTTAGCATATGATGTTTATGCTAAAAATACTGTTATTGGGAATGGTTCAAATAAAGTTCTTATAGATTTTGTTGATGATGTAAAATTTGCTGGAAATTTAAATATTAAAGATGGAGCAACTTTAAATATTAAAGATAAAAAATTAGATGTAAAAGACAATATAAAAGTAGATAAAAATTCTACTTTAAATTTTGATGTACAAACTACAGATTTAAGTTCTGGAAGTGCAGTTGTTGGTGGAAAATCTGGTCAGATTACAGCAGATAGTTTAACTATGGAAAGTGATGCTAAATTTAATATTACTTATGATGGAACATGGGAAGGAAAAGGTCAGTATAATTTAATTGTTACACAAAATGATATTGATACAAAATATAGGGCAACTGAAGAAAGTGGATTTGTAAGAGATAATAGTATTATAGATTCAACTGTTGAAGTTGTTGGTAAAAATTTAGTATTAAAAGCAGATAGGACAACAGATGGTTCTCATAAAGCTGAAGATTTATATATAGTAAAATCAGGAATTGGTAATGATTATTCAAATGGAGCTTCACAGTCTTTAGCAAAATTAGCGAATGAAAAAGCAAGAGAGGGTGCTTTGGCTAAGATTATTAGAGATATAGAATATTTAGAAGATGGTAAGACTATAACATCTACTAAAAAACAAGAAATGATAGATATTCAAAGAAAGTTAGCTCCAAATCCAAGTGGAGTTGTTAATCAAAATATTGCAGATGCTTCAAATATCAATAAAACTTCTATTAAAGGAAGATTAAATGAAATGAGAACTTCTAATATAGAAGATTCTATTCAAGCTTATGAAGGTAAAGGTCTTTCTTCAGGTGATTCTTATACAGTTGGTGATTCAACATTGTGGTTAAAAACAACTGCTTCAAAAACAAAACAAGATGATGTTGGAGTTTATGAAGGATTTAATACAAAATCTTATGGTTTTGTTGCAGGACTTGATAAAAATGTAGGAGATAGTTCAATTATTGGAATTAGTACTTCTTATATGGACACTAAAGCTACTCAAAATAGTCATCAAACAGATACAAATAGTATAGGAGTCTCTTTATACGGGTCAAAAGAGTTTGAGTTAGGATATATTGAAGGACAATTAAATTACACACAACATTCAAGTGATACAAGTAGAACAGCAAATTCAGGTGATTTGACTTCAAAAGTAAAAGCAGATGAAATGGGTGCAAGAATAGAAGCAGGAGTTCATATTCCAGTTGACAATGGAGCTTATATTACACCTTATGCAGGAGTTGAATATAGTCAAGTTAATCAAAAAGGTTATACGGAAAAAGGAACTTCATATCAAAATGATGCTTTAAAAGTTGATAAATATAAAGAAGATAAAACGACAGCAGAAGTTGGTATAAAAGCAACAAGCAGAATAGAACTTGATAATGCTTTAATTATTCCACAAGTTAGTTTTGCGGTAGCAAAAGATTTTGGAACAAGTAATCCTGAGATAAAAGCTCAATTTGTAGGAGGTGGAGATAAATTTGTAACTCCTTCTAGAAAACCTGATGATATGATTTACAAAGTTGGAGTTGGAGTTGAGGCTAGAATCACAAATGATACAAAAATAAGATTTGATTTAAATTATGACAGAAGTAAAGATGGTGATTTTGAAGGTTATAGTGGTAATGTTACACTAGGAATTAGTTTTTAGGAAAGGACTACAATGTTAAAAAAAGTTTTTTTAGGTATTTGCATTTTTACAACTATTGTTTTATCAGATGAAATAACTTCTTTTACGGCAATTAAATATAAAGCAGATTTTTCAAAGCAAGATCATAAAACACAACAAGCTATAGTAAATGAATACTCAAAATTAAAGAAAATGGCAAAAACTGTTGAAGCAACAAGTTTAAAAGGTGATTCAGATTTTGAAGTTGCAAAAAACTTATTGTTAATTGATATTTGGTCAAAAAAGTTTATACAAAGTTATAATCCATCTGAAGATGAGCTAAAAAAGCTTTATATTGAACAAAAACCAAGTGTTGTTGCAAAATATGAACTTAGAAATATTTTAGTTAGCTATGAAAAAAATGCAGATATGATACTTGATAAATTGAACCAAATACAAAATCCAAAAGAGAAAAAAAATAGCTTTATAAAATATGTAAAATCTGTTTCAAACGATAATACTTCAAAAAACAATGATGGGCTTTCTCCTCTCGTTGATGAAAATAGATTAAATCCTGAAATAAGAGAAGCATTAAAAGATAAAAAAGTTGGAGATATAGTAAAAGTAAATATAAAAGATTTGGGAACACAAATAATTTATTTAGAAAAATATATACCACAAAAAGAGGCAACTTTTGAAGAATCTAAAGATGCTTTAAGAGAACTTGCAAAAAAATTAGCATTAAATTCACAAATTGAGCTTCTATCAAAATGATAAGAGGTATTTGTTTATTATTATTTCCTATTTTATTTTTTTCAGCTTGTTCATCAAAGGTGCCAACTGTAGAATTAAGAATACAAACAGCATTTTCTTATGCTGATAAAAATAATTTAAAATATGAAATAATACATACAAATAATTTTGATCTTTTTTCTTTACAAAATAAAAATCTTTTCTGTGAAAATTTAAATGTTTATATAGAAGGAGATGGACTCTCTTTTTTAAATAAAAATAGAATTTCTCCTAATCCAACTCCGGTAAATTCTACAATTTTAAATTTATTAAGTTTTGATAAAAGTAGCTGTAAAGTATATATAGCAAGACCTTGTCAATATTATACAAGTAGTAGTTGTAATACTTCTTTTTGGACAAATAAAAGATTTTCTCCTGAAGTTATAAATAGTTTTAATGAAGCAATGGATTATTTAAAAGTAAAATATAAAAATAACAGTTTTACTTTAATTGGACATTCAGGTGGTGGAGCAGTTGCTACAATACTAAGTTCATATAGAAGTGATGTAAAATATCTTGTTACTATTGCAGGTAATTTGGATATTGAAAAATGGGTCCAATTAAAAAGATTAACACCTCTTTATGGTTCATTAAATCCAAAAGATTTTACAAATGATTTAAAAAATTTAAAGCAGTACCATTTAGTAGGCAAAGATGATGAAGTTTTACCTAAAGAACTCTTTTTTTCATATTTAAATAGTTTTGAAGATAAAAGTAATGTAGGTTACAAAATCATTAATGCAAACCACAACTGTTGTTTTGAAAAAGATTTTCAAAACATAATTAATTCTCAGAAATAATTTTATTATAAAAATAATTCGATAGAATAAACTTTTTAAGTAGGAGGAGCGTTTTTTTGTTTAAAAAAATAATTTTTGTAAATATTTTTTTATTATTGTTTCTAGGAGCTGTTGAACCTATTACTCCAATACCTTTAAGTGCAACTGTTAATACTAAAAAAGCAGATTTAGGAAGGGAATTATTCTTTGATTCTAGATTATCAAAAGATGATAGAGTCTCTTGCCATTCTTGTCATTTATTAAGTCAAGGTGGAGTTGATAATAAAAAATTATCAGTCGGAGTTGATGGAAAACTAGGTATTATAAACTCTCCAACTATTTTAAATTCTACTTTTAGTTTTTCTCAATTTTGGAATGGAAGAGCAAAAAATCTTCATGAACAAGCTTTTGGACCAATTAGTGATCCAAATGAAATGGCAATGAATTTTAAAGATTTAGAAAATAAACTTAGAAAAACAGATTATTTGAAGAAGTTTTTTTCTATTTATAAAGATGGAATTACAATAAATAATATTGTTGATGCAATTGTAGAATATGAAAAAACGTTAATTACACCAAACTCTCCTTTTGATAAATATTTAAGAGGTGATGAAACAGCTATTTCAGAAGAAGCAAAAAGAGGATATCAAACATTTAAAGAGCAGGGGTGTATAGCTTGCCATCATGGAAGAAATGTAGGTGGAAACTTATATGCAAAATTTGGTGTTGTAAGTAATGTTGAAACAACTTCAAAAGGAAGATATGAAGTTACAAAGAATGAAGATGATTTATACTACTTTAAAGTACCAACTCTTAGAAATATTGAACTAACAAAACCATATTTGCATGATGGACGATTTGATAATTTAGAAGATACTGTTAAGTTTATGGCTAACTATCAATTGGGAAAATCTTTAAGTGAAAAAGAGATAGATGAAATAGTTATTTTTCTAAAGAGTTTAACAGGAGAACTGTACGATTATGAACAGAAAAAATAAGATTAGTTTTTTAAAATATTTTGAACCTATAAATATAATTTTATTTTTATTTATAATTGTAACTGCTCTTTTTATTTATAATATAAATCAAACAAATGAAAAAATAAAGAATTTTAATTTTTATTACAACAACGTTGTAAAATTAAAAATACTATATAACGAATTTAATAGTTTTGTAAATACAAAGGCAACTTTTATAAATTATGATTCTCTTATTTCAAAAATGGAAACTACTGAGAAGTTAATAAATGCATTAAATAAAGAAGAGTTTTACAAAAATTTTAGTGAAGATTTAAAACTATCGATTGAAGTTTTAGATAGTGAATGGAAAAAGAAAGTTGAAGATATTGAGCGATTTAAATCTGTAAATGCTTCTATAGTTGGATCTATTAATTATATTTTATCATTAAGCTCAAAAGTTAAATTGGATTATATGAGTAAAAATCCAAATGATATTTTAATTATTGATGATGCTATTAGTTCTATATTTAGACTTTTTGTAAATGATAAAGATGGAAATAGTTTATATATAAAAGATCATATTTCAAATCTTGAAAAATTAGCTTTAAAGTACAATAATTCAGATATAGATTTTTTAACAAAAAGAGTTAATTCTTTACTAATGAATTTAAAAAAGTTAAATAGAATTGAACAGGATTATTTTAGTTTTGATCTTAGAATAGTTCTAGATTCTTTAGATAAAAAACTTGATGACATAAATCAAGTAAATATATCAAAACAAAAAAAACTATCATTTTTATTATTTATTTCTTCAACAGTTTTATTATTGATATTTGTTTATGTATATATTAAATCTATAAAAACAAAAGATGAATTAATTGCCTTTAGATATGCAGTTGAAAATAGTTATAATGCTATAGTTTTAACAGATAAAAATAGATTAATAAAATATGTAAATGAAGCTTTTGAAAAAGCTACTGGTTACTCAAAAAAAGAAGCTATTGGTCAAAATCCAAGAATTTTAAAATCTGGAAGCTTGCCGAGAGAGTTTTATGACAATATGAATGAAATTCTTGATAGAAGAGAGAAGTGGACCGGAGAATTTATAAATAAAAATAAAGATGGGGAGATATATTATGAAAATGCTTCAATAACACCAATTATTATTGATAATGATTTAAAAGGGTATCTAGCAATAAAACTTAATGTTTCAGATTATATAAAAGAGAAAGAGAAAGTTGAATTCTTGGCTTATCATGATAGCTTAACTCTTTTATTAAATAGACGTGCTTTACAAAGAGATATTGTTGAAGTTCTAAATGATTGTAAAACAAATAATAAGAAGTTTACAATTTTATTTATAGATTTAGATGGTTTCAAATTTATAAATGATGGTTTAGGTCATGATATAGGAGATATTCTTTTAAAAGAGATAGCTTATAGGCTTGCAAATACTTTAGCTCAAAAGCATAATGCTTATAGATTAGGTGGAGATGAGTTTGCAATCATTTTTGAATATAAACACGTAAAAGAAATAGAAGAGAGTGCTAGAAATATAATCAAAAAAGTAAATGAAAAGATATTTATAAATAAACACTCTTTACATGTTGGATGTAGTATAGGAATTGCAAAATATCCTGTTGATGGAGAAGATTATTCAAGTTTGATGAAACATTCTGATACTGCAATGTATAAAGCAAAACAAAATGGGAAAAATAGATATGAGTTTTATACTAAAGATTTAACAAACATTGTTAGCCGAAGATTTGAAATAGAGCAAGCATTAGCTGTTGGTTTAAAAAATGATGAATTTTATGTAGTTTATCAACCAAAGTATTCTTTGAAAACAAAAAAAATATATAGTGTTGAGGCTCTTTTAAGATGGAATAGTTCTACATTAGGTAATGTTACTCCTGAGCAGTTTGTACCTATTGCAGAAGAGATAGGATTCATTTATGAATTAGGGCTTTTTGTATTTAAAAGAGCTTGTGAAGATTTTGTAAGTTTAAAAGAAAAACTTGGTTTAGAAATGATAAGTATAAATGTATCAGTTGTTCAATTGATGCAAGATGATTTTATGGATAAAATAGAAAATATATTAAATGAGACAAAAGTAGACTCAAATAAAATAGGAATAGAACTAACAGAGACATACTTAATAAAAAATGTAGAAGATATATTAGATATTTTAATAGTTATGAGAAGGTTAGGATTTAAAATCTTGATTGATGATTTTGGAACAGGTTATTCATCTTTAAAATATCTTCAACAGTTACCTATTGATATATTAAAAATAGATAAATCATTTGTAAAAAATTTAACAAAAAATAATAATGATATCGTAAAAGCTATAGTTGCTATATCGAAGAGTTTTGGATTTATAACTATTGCTGAGGGTGTTGAGACAAAAGAGCAAGAAGAACTTTTAATTGAACTAGATGTAGATATAGCTCAGGGATACTTATATTCTAAACCAAAAAGATTAATAGAGTTTAATTAGTTAAACTCTATTTTTAATCTATAATATCTAGGAAATATATTTTTTAGAACAGGATTTATTTCAACAGGAAAAGATTTATAGATAGAATTTTTAATTGAGTTAAAGAATTCATTGTTCCCATTTGTTAAAATTAATTGTTCATATCTTCCATCTTTTAAAATAGTTATTCTAATATCTGCAAAAACAGGTTCTTTAAAACTTGATTTATCCAAACTACTTTCTATGTTTGTATATATTTTTTCTTTTAAATTATTATAAAATTTCTCTTTTTCTGTTTGCTCTTCAAGAGAAGCCGCTTTTTCTAATTTTATATTTTCTATTAATTTTAATTTTTTATCAGAACTAGTAACAATATCATTAGTCGTTTGATGTTCAGTTTTAGAAGTTGTTGCAATATCATTTTTTTGTTCAGAAGTAGCTATAGATTTTTCTTCAACAGCTTGATTTGAACTATTTTCTTCAATATTACTCTGCACAAGTGCTGGTGGAACTCTATTTTCTAATAGTTTGTTATTTTCATTATCAGGATTCTCATCTGTAATTACATCTTTTATCACTTCATCTTGTGATATTTCTTTTATCTCTTGTTTTGCTTCTTCAACTGCTTGAACAACATTTTGGTGAGTATCAAAAGTGTCATTAGAGTCATCAATAATATAACTATAACTACCATAAATCACTGTAATTAAAATTACAACAATAATAAAATCTTCAAAAAAACTTTTAATTTTTCTGTTCAAAACTATATCCTTTAAAGAAAATTATTCAGAGATATAAATCTCATCTAGTAAACTATCAACAAAGCTATCAGGACTAAATTCTATTAAATCTTCTTGTTTTTCACCAATTCCAACATAAAAAATTGGAAGTTCAAGTTGATTTGATATAGAGAATAAAGCTCCACCTTTTGCAGTACCATCTAATTTTGTAACAATTATTCCATCTATTCCAACAATTTCATTAAATGCTTTTGCTTGAGCAATTGCACTATTTCCTTGTGTTCCATCCAAAATCATAAGCTTTTGATGAGGTGCATTTTCCATAGCTTTACTACAAACTTTTACTATCTTTTTTAACTCATTATTTAGATTTGTTTGAGTTTGAAGTCTTCCAGCCGTATCAATAATAACATTATCAATATTTCTTGCAATTGCAGAGCTTATAGTATCAAAAGCGACAGCACTTGCATCATGACCCTGTTTAGTTTTAATGATTGGCACATCAATTTTTGCTGCCCAAGTACTAAGTTGTTCAATAGCAGCGGCTCTAAATGTATCACCAGCTCCTAATATGACACTTTTCCCTTCTTTTTTTAGTTTATTTGCTAATTTTGCAATAGTTGTAGTTTTTCCAGCACCATTTACTCCAATAATTAGTCTTACATAAGGTTTTGGAAGATTTGAAAAATCAACTTTTGGTGCATGTTCAAAAAGCATTACAAGTCTATGTCTTAACTGTTTTCTTGTAATCATATCAGGAAGACCATTCATTGCTTTTTCTATAATTTCATACTCAACATCAGCTTCTATTAAAAGTTCTTCTATTTCATCAAAAGATATTTTTTCTTTTTTTTGAGGAACAACATTTTTTATACTTGCAAAAGTTTTTTCTAAAGCTCTAGAGAAAAAGCTTTTTTTCTCTTCATCTTGTTTTACTTCAACTTTTTTTTCTTCTTCAATTTGTAAATTATTAGAAGCAGCATTAGAATCAAAGTTATCTATCGATTCTTCTATATCTTTTTTTACAGATTGTTCTAAATTAGGTTTTTCTTCTGGTAAATCTTTTTTCTTCTTAAAAAAACTAAACATATTTTTCCTATTATTTTTCTAAAATCTTTTTAATATCTGTCTCAATCATTTCATAAGGAGCTAAACCTTGAATTTTTTGATGAATTCCAGCTTCTCTATCAATAATAAAAGTTGTTGGAATAGATTTTATACCACCAACTGCTTTTGCCAAATCAAAAGTTTCGCTTCCATAAGATATTTTATAATTTATTCCAAACTCTTTTGCAAAATTTTTGATCTCTTCGTCGCTTTTAAATTCTTCAAGTAAAACAGAGACTACTACTAAATCATTTTTATACTCGTTTTGTAATCTTACAAGAGCAGGTATTTCTACTTTACAAGCAGGGCACCATGTTGCAAAGAAATTTAAAACTACCAATTTATTTTCAAGACTTTTTATATGAATTTTATTATTTTCTGTTTTTATTTCTAGAACTGAACCATCAAGTGTATTTAAGAGAAAATCACTTTTTGTAATGTTTTGTTCTACTTTTGTTTGATTATCATTTTGTTTATTCTCTTTTGAATCGCATCCAGCAAAAAATAAAATAGAAAAAATTGAAAAAATTGCCAGAGTTTTAATCTGCATTTTAATTCCTTTAGATAAAATTATTCATTAGGTAGAGATTTTACCTAAGTGAGGCTTAAATATGAACACAAATCACAAGAGTGATTTTAGAATATCAAGTATAAAAAGATTAAGATTTTGTTCATCTTTTAAAAGATATTCAAAAAGTAAAAAAATTGTAGAAAAATTAAAATATATTATAAAAAAAGAAGGTGCAGAAAATATACTATTATTTGTGCCTTTGGAATTAGAAGTTAATATTAAGCCATTGATTTTAGAATTAAGAAAAGCAAAGAAAAAGGTATATGTACCTTTTATGCAAGATGATAGCTTTAAAATGGTGAAATATAGGTTACCTTTACAAAAAAGAAGATTTGGAATCTATGAACCAAATAACTCATTTATGAAACCTGTAAAAATAGATTTAGCAGTTGTTCCTATAGTTGGAGTAGATGCTTTAAATAAACGAATCGGTTTTGGAAAAGGTATGTATGATAGATTTTTTTATAGATTAAAATATAAACCTACAATAGTTTTTACTCAATTGGTACTTTGTAAAAGTGAAAAAATTTTAAGTGATAATTATGATATAGAAGCAGATTACATTATTACAGGTTAGGTTTTAAATGGAGAATATGGTAGTAGCAATAATTGCTGGGCTTTTTAGTTCAGTACTTACAGTTTTTGTTTCAAAAAAAATAAATAAAGCAAAATTTGAAGTTTTTATTGAGCAAGCAAAAGCAAAAGCAAAAATTATTGAACATGAAGCAGAAGTAGCTTTGAAAGATGCTCAATTAAAGGCTAAAGTTGAATGTGACAGAGAGTTCAAAAATGCTAGAAAAGAGTATGAAAATATGCTCTTTAAAATAGAGAAAAAAGAGAAAGAGCTAAATGAACATCTTGAAAATGAGTTAAGAATTATAAAAAGACAAAAAGAGGAAATAGAAGATAACAATAGAAAAATTGTAATTTTAAGAGAAGGTATTGAAGAGCAAAAAAGAACTTATGAACAAAAAACTCTTGAAGCCATTAAAATACTTGAAAATGCAAGTGGACTTACTAAAATAGAAGCAACTGAGCTTATGCTTGAAAAAGTAAAAGAGGATTCAAGAGCAACAATTGCATCAATCTTTAGAAAAAAATATAAATTAGCTGAACAAAATTCAAAACAAGAGGTAAATAATATTTTATCTCAAGCAGTTACAAGATATGCAGGTGAGTTTGCAGCTGAAAGACTTATAAATAATATTCCTTTAAATGATGAAGAGACTAAAGGAAAAATTATTGGAAAAGAAGGGCGAAATATTAAAGCTCTTGAGATGCTTTTAGGAGTTGACATTATCATTGATGACACTCCAAATACAATTACAATTTCTTCTTTCAACTTATATAGAAGAGCAATAGCAACAAAAACTATACAAGAACTTCTTGATGATGGAAGAATTCAACCAGCAAGAATTGAAGAAATTTATAAAAAAGTTAAAGCAGAATTTGATAAAAATATCCAAAAAGAGGGTGAAGATGTTGTAATGGAGCTTGGAATAAAATCTATGCATCCAGAACTTATTAAACTTGTTGGAAGATTAAGATATAGAGCATCTTATGGTCAAAATGCACTTGCACATACTCTTGAAGTTGCACATCTTGCTGGATTGATTGCTGCACAAATGGGTGGAGATGCAATTTTAGCAAGAAGAGCAGGAATTATGCATGATATTGGAAAAGCTTTAACTCACGAAGCTCCAGGAAGTCATGTAGATTTAGGTGCTGAAATTTGTAAAAGATATGGTGAATGTGAGACTGTAATAAATGCAATTTACGCTCATCACGGACATGAGGAGCCTATAAACGTAGAAAGTGCAGCTGTGTGTGCGGCTGATGCTTTAAGTGCAGCAAGACCAGGAGCTAGAAGAGAAGTTTTAGAGAGTTTTCTAAAAAGAGTAGAAGAGATTGAAAATATAACTACAAGTAAAGTTGGAGTTACAAATGCTTATGCTATTAATGCTGGAAGAGAAGTAAGAGTTATTGTAAATGCTCAACTTGTAAATGATGACGAAGCTGTACTTTTAGCATCTGAAATAGCAAAAGAGATAGAAGAAAAAGTTCAATATCCAGGTGAAATTAAAATAAATGTAATAAGAGAATTAAGAGCGGAGAGTTACGCAAGATAATTCCACATAAAGGTAAAATATGAAAGAAACAAAACCAACAACAAAAATTATAGCTGGTGCTTATAAGGGAAAAGTTTTAGAATTACCATCTCTTGATGTTACAAGAAGTTCAAAATCAGTTTTAAAAGAGTCTGTTTTTAATGTTTTACAGTTTGATATTATTGACAAAATATTTATAGAATCATTTGCTGGAAGTGGTTCTATTGGTCTTGAAGCAGTTAGTAGAGGAGCAAAAAGAGCTTATTTTATAGAATTAGATAAAAATTCTTACTCTATTTTGGTAAAAAATTGTAAAAATGTGAATATAGAAAAATGTCAGACTATTCAGGGAAATGCTTTTGTTCAAACTCCTCTTATTTTAGATTTTTTGAAAAATTCTAAAGATGAAATAATTTTATATGTAGATCCACCTTTTGATTATAGAGATAATATGGAAGATATTTATGATAAATCATTTAGGATGATAAAAAATATTGAAGTAGATAATATTTTTAAAATTATAATTGAACATCAAAGTGCACTTGAAGTTCCTACAGTTTTAGGTAAATTTAGTTTGGAAAAAACTAGAAAATTTGGTAAAAGTTCATTATCTTACTATAGTTACACTATTTGATGTTTAAATTTGCTCTATTTTTATTAATAACTCTTAGTTTGGTAATGTTTATTTTGCCAATCTTTTATACAGTTTCCCCTTATGAATTAGATCCAAATAAAATTCTTTTGGCTCCTAGTTTTGAACATATTTTTGGAACTGATAGACTGGGACGAGATATTTTTGCAAGAGTTTTACAAGGTGGACAAACTTCACTTATTATTGGATTTCTAGCTGCTAGTTTTTCATCTTTATTAGGATTAATTATAGGAATTACAGCTGGATATTTTAAAGGATATGTTGATAAAACTATTACGGTAATTATTGATTTGTTTTTAACTTTTCCAACATTTTTTCTTCTTTTGGCCCTTGTATCTTATATTGAAGCAAACGCACTTATTTTAATAGTTGTTATTTCAATTACTGGTTGGATGGGAATGTCAAGGATGATTAGAAGTGAGAGTTTTGCCATAGGAAATAAGCCTTTTATTAAGATCCTAAAAATTACAAATGTTAGTAAAACAAAGATTATTTTAAAATATTTTGCTCCACTTTTAGCACCTATATTTCTTATTTCTTTTTCTTTTGGCGTAGCAGGTGCAATTTTAGCTGAATCAGGACTTTCATTTTTAGGACTTGGCGTAAATCCTCCTAATATGTCTTGGGGAAGTTTATTAAGTGATGGAAAAGCTGTTATTGATATTGCTTGGTGGCTTAGTTTTTTCCCTGGACTTATGATATTTATAATAACTTTTTGTTTAATTCAAATAAGTGACTATTTACAAAATTTAGCAAATAAAAAAGAGGTAGTAAAGAGTTAAATCTTTACTAACAATTTGTCAAGCAATCCTTGAGATAAAATTCTTTTAGCAAAACCTAGAATATATGTAGCTTTTGTTACGTAATATCTTGGTTTTGGTTTTTGACTTTTTAATATTTCTAAAACAACTTTAGCAACGCTACTTGGAGGAAGAGTAAAAGCTCCTTTATCATCGCTACTTTCAAGCCTAGCTTTAAGCTCACTTTCGTAAGCACTTTTCCAAAAGCTATTTTTTATATTAATGTGTTTTTTGAAATTTATCAAAGAGTTTTCTCTAAATTTTGATGTTACTGGTCCAGTATTTATTGTGCTTATAAAAATATTACTATTTAAAGTTTCAAGTCTTAATGTATCACATAGTCCTTCGATAGCGTATTTACTTGCATTGTAAGCTCCTCTAAATCTTAAAGAGATTATTCCTAAAACAGAACTATGTTGAACAATTTTCCCATAACCTTGATTTCTAAATATTTTCATAGCTTGGATTGTTACTTCATGTAATCCAAAGAAATTTGTATCGAATAACTCTTTTAAAACATCAGTGTTTATATCTTCAACTGCTCCAGGGATTGCAAATCCTGCATTATTAAAAACACAATCAAGTTTTTTATCTTCTTTTAAAATTTCATTTAGAGCAAAACTTATTTCATCTTTTTTTGTAACATCAATTTTAAAAGTTTTTAATCCCAAATCTTGTAACATTTTTACATCATCTTCATCTCTTGCACTTGCATATACTTTTACATTTTGTTTTTTTAAAAAGAGTGCAGTTTCAAGTCCAATACCACTTGAACAACCTGTAATTAATATATTTGTCATTATATTCCTAATTAAATTTTAGTTATTATATCTAAAAATAATTTGAGTAAAAAATGACAAAAAAAGATAAAGAGATAAAAGAACTGTTAGATATAGAAGTAAATTCTAGAAATACTACTTTTGAAATAAACTATGATAAACCTGACCCACTTTTGGTTGCTAGAAGACAAAATAATGATTATGCAATACTTTTATGTGCTTTGTTCGCTTATGGAAATGCAAAGTTAGTTGTTAAATTTTTGGATAGCTTGGATTTTTCTTTGTTAGAGCAAAGTGAAGAGCAAATAGAAAAGGAGCTTAAAAATCATTATTATAGATTCCAAAGTAGTAAGGATGTAATTGAAGTTTTTAAAACTTTTAGAAGATTAAAACAAGAATATAATTTGGAAAATAGTTTTTATGAAGCATATAAAAAAGAGAATAATGTCTTAGATGGTATTGACTTTTTAATACAAAAAATTAGGCTCACTTCTTCTTATAGCTCAAAAGGCTTTGACTTTTTAGTTGGAAATTCTTTAAAAAGAGATAAAAATGGAATTATAAAAGACTCAAATGCTCCTTATAAAAGGTGGAATATGTATCTTAGATGGATGGTTAGAAATGATAACATTGATTTGGGACTTTGGAAAAGTATTGAGAAAAAGGATTTAATCTTACCTTTGGATACTCATACTTTTAGGATTTCGCAAAAGTTTGGACTTTTGAAAAATAAAAATTATAATTTGAAATCTGCTATTGAAGTTTCAAAAAAATTAAAAGAGTTTGATTCTTCTGATCCCGTTAAATACGATTTTGCAATTTATAGGTTGGGACAAGAAAAGTTATTTTGATTTTGTTACTTTAATGTTATCTTTGTTTGTTATGATACGGTTCTAATAAATATAGGAGGAAAGATTTATGAGAAAGTTAGTTTCAATTACAGCTTTAATAGCATTAGCAGCAACTTCGTTAAGTGCTTTTGATGCAAAAGAGTTAGCAAAACGACAAGATACTGGATTTAAGTATGAGGGAAAACTTGAATATAAAATTCCAGATGAGAGTACAATTCCAAATAATAAGTTTGGTGAAATGGTTAAATATGGAAAGGAGTTGGTAGTTAATACTCCTAAATATATAGGTCCTGAAGTAAGTGATGAAAAAATGAGATTTGCAGGAAACAATTTAACATGTCAAAATTGCCACTTAGAAGCAGGTACAAAACCTTATGCAGGGACATTTGTTGGAACTTATGCATCATTCCCACAATATGGAGCAAGAGGTGATAGTATTGGAACATTGGCTGATAGAATCAATGGATGTATGACAAGAAGTATGAATGGTAAAGCATTACCACTTGACAGTAAAGAGATGAAAGCTATTGAAACATATATGTTTTGGTTAAGTCAAGGTATTCCTCTAGGAGCTGCAAATAAGCTTCAAGAAAGAGAACTTTATAAAGTTGATAGAAAAATGATTAAACAAAAAGCGGCAGATCCTATAAAAGGGAAAGTTGTATATGATACTCATTGTGCTTCATGTCACGGTACAAACGGTGAGGGGATAAAAAATGAAGGTTTAGCTACAGGTTATATAAATCCACCACTATGGGGACAAGATAGCTACAATAAAGGTGCTGGAATGTATAGAACACTTAAAGCAGCAGATTTTATTAGAAGTAATATGCCTTTAGGTGCATCTAAAGATAGTCCTATCTTAACAGACGAAGAAGCTTATAATGTTGCTGCTTATATGAATGATGATAGTCACTTTAGACCAGAAAAAGCAAATAGAGATAAAGATTTTCCTGATGAAGTTGTAAAAGCTCCTGATACATATAGAGAAGGAATTGAATCAAAAGAGTACAAATTTGGACCTTATGGAAAAATTATTAAATAAATTGGTGGTATCTATATGATACCCCCCAATTAAAATATCTTACAAAAAATTCTTAATATCATTTTTAATATTGATTTCAATTTTACTATTTTTTTTAAATAGATATAACACAATACTTAATCAAAAAGAACTAGATATTTTTGTTTCTAATCAAATGAAAATAGTTGAAGATGAATTAGAAAATCAGAAAAAACAAGCCCTTTCTTTAGCTTTAGTATTTTCAAAGAATCAAGATATAGTAAAAAATCTTGATGATAACAATTCAAAAGAGTTAAAAAAAGAGCTTTTAAAACTTTTAGAGATTATTAAAGCCTATACAAATCAAGATATTGACGTACAAATTCATACAAAAAATCTTGAAGTTTTTACTAGAAGTTGGGAAGATAAGGATTTTGGAGAGAATTTAACTAGTTTTAGAGAAGGACTAGTAAAAGTTAAGAGCTCAAATAAACCATTTGTTTCTAATGAATTAGGAAAAAGATTTAATGTTAAAGCAATAGCTCCAATTTATGATAAAAATAATGAATTCTTAGGATCTATAGAGATAATTATTGATTTTAAAGATTTTATTTACAGGCTAAAAAATTTGGGTATATCATCGATGATTTTGCTTGAAAAAGATTTTTTGAATATTGCTACTTCATATAAAGAGAATAAGCATATTGAAGAATTTGTATTATTACAAAATAGTTTTGATAAATTTAATAAAGAACTTATAAAAGAAGTTTTAAATAGTGATAAATTATTTATTGAACAAGATTCTAAAATTTATTCAAAGATACCTTTAGGAAATTTTGGAAATAAAAATGCAGGTGTTTTAGTGGTTTGTTTTGAGAAATTTGTAAAAAACTTTGTATATTTGCCAAATTATAATTATCATGGGGAATTTAATTTAAATGATAGTGAAAGAAAATATAATAATATAAATAAAGAGATAATAATAAAATGATAAAGATATTGTTATTAGAAGATGATTTTTTATATAAAGAGTCGATAAAAGAGTTTTTAGAAGAATTAGATTTTGTTGTAGATGATTTTGATAATGGAGAAGATGCGCTAAACGCTATATTTGAAACAAAGTATGATTTGCTTTTACTTGATATAAGAGTTCCAAAAATAGATGGTTTTTCTCTTGTTAAGTATGTAAGAGAATCAAATATTGATACTCCAATAATAATTTTAACTTCATTAACAGATATAAAAGATTTAAGTCATGGTTATACTTTAGGTTGTAATGATTATATAAGAAAACCTTTTGATATGATTGAATTAAAGCATAGGATTGAACAACAAATAAAAAATTATTTCCAAAGTAATGAAGATTGTATAACATTACAATTTGGATATAAATTTAATATAAAGAAAATGGTTTTATCTGTAGATAATGTTATAGTAGAGCTATCACAAAAAGAGCTTGAACTTGTAGCTTTTTTAGTACAAAATAGAGGTTTCTTTGTATCAATTGAGAGTTTACATGAAAATGTATGGGAAAATAAAGAAATTTCTTATGCTGATATTAGAATGTGCATAAAAAGAGTTAGAGAAAAAACAAATAATAATTTTATAGTTACAAAAAGATTTTTGGGATATAAGATTGAAAAGTAATAAAAGTGATTTTAAATATATTTTAATTCAAGGTTTGATAACTCTTTTAATAGCTTTTATACCAATCTATTTTTATATAGATGCAAGTATAAAAAATCAAGATATAAAAGATAAACTTGACTTACAAAGCTATTCTAATCAAGTAGTTAAAAAAATAGAGAATTTTTTAGAACAAAATGGTGAAGTTTTTTATTTTCCTAGATCAAATATATTTTACTCTAGTTTATATGATGAAAATAAAAAAGAGAAATTTTTTACAAATCTTTCTTTAGATTTTTTTGAAGATGATTTTAATGAATCTAATGAAAGACTTTGTTTTAAAAGAGAGCTAAATAATATTTTAGATAATAATTATTTGATTATTTGCAAAAATATTGATTATAGTGAAGTTATTTACAACTGTTTAATACTTTTTATAATAGTTAGTTTTTTTATATTTTTGTTATCTTTTTTTGTAATTAAACAAAGTATTGAACCTTATAGAAAATTAAATGAGTATTTAGATAATTTTTTAAAAGATGCAATGCATGAATTAAAAACACCTATTGGGGTTGCAAGAATAAATATTGATATGTTATCTTTGAGATTAAAAAATGATAAGAATATTTTAAGAGTTAAATCAGCTTTAAAAAATATGACAGTTATTTATGAAGATTTAGAATATTATATGCAACAAAATGAAGTAAAAAATGAAAGAAGAGATATGGATTTTTCTTTATTTTTTGAAAAAAGAGTAGATTTTTTTAATGATTTAGCAAATGCAAAAAATATAGAAATTTTTAAAAATATAGAACCAAATATAAATATAAAATTTAATGAAATAGAAGCTTATAGAATAATTGATAATAATCTTTCAAATGCAATAAAATACTCAAATAAAGAATCAAAAATTTTTGTAAAATTAGAAAAAATAGATGAAGGTTTTATTTTAGAGTTTAAAGATGAAGGAATTGGAATAAAAGATGTTTCAAAACTTTTTGAAAGGTATTATAGAGGTGATAAAATTACAGGTGGTTTTGGAATAGGGCTTAGTATTGTAAAGAATATTTGTATTAAAAACAATATTAAAATAGATGTATTTTCTAAAGAGAGTGAGGGTTCAACTTTTAGATATATATTTTTTAATATTTGATTTAAAAATGGAATTAAAATTCCATTCCATTTTCTAAAATAATTTTATTTCTACCAGATTTTTTTGCTTCATAAAGTAGCTTATCTGCTTTATTTATAGCTTCATCATAGTTTTTGTAGCTATTTCTAATAGTTACACCAGCAGAAAAAGTAACTTTTAGTTGTTTATCTTTGTATATAAAATTGTTTTCAGTAACTATTGATTTGATTCTTTTTAAGAAAAGTAAAAGCTCTTTTGTCTCTTTAAAATGAACAATAGCGATAAATTCTTCACCACCATACCTTCCAACTATATCTAAATCTCTAATACTTTTGTTTAGAATTTTTCCAAAAGTTGATAATACAATATCTCCACCTTCATGGCCAAATGTATCATTTATCTTTTTGAAATGATCTATATCAAAGAAAATAATTGCATACTGTGTTCCCATTCTTTCATATGAACTATCTATTCTTTTTAATTCTTCAAAAAATGTTTTTCTTGTTAAAAGACCAGTTAAATGATCTCTCATACTTTCATTTTTCGTTTTCTTTAGTTCATCTTCAAGATTTTTTATTTTATCTTCAAGCTCTTGAACTTTTGTTTTTCCTGATTGTAATTTATTTGAAACTTTGTTCATCTCTTCTTCTATTGAAGAAGCCGCATTTATTAGTTCTGCTTGAACCATAGAAAGAGTCTCTAAACTACCATCATTTATATCTATAGATTTTAATTTTTCTTTTATATTTAATACATTTTTAGAGCCATTTCCACTACTTGAAATGGCTTCATTTAAAAATTCTTCCATTATAAAAACAAGTTTTGAAAGATCAGAAGTTTTTTCAATAATTACTTGTTTGTCTTTTTCAAATCTTTGTGAAATAAATTGTTCAATTTTTTCTTGTACTTCTTTTTCAAAGATTAAATTTTCATCTTTATCTATTTCTAAAAATAGTTCTTCAAGCTCTTTATTTTCATCTTGGCTAATAGAAGGAAGTAAAGATTGTTTTAAAATATTTACTAAAACTCTTACATTTTTTCTAGGGGCTCTTTTTAAAAGAAGAGAAATTAGCCCTTCCGCAGAATTTATCTGATTTTTTTTAATTTCAAGTTTTTCTATTTCACACAGATTTTCAAAGAATTCTTGCATTTTTTTTTATCCTAAAAGTTTTTTTACCATCTCATTTATTCTTTTTCCATCTGCAACACCTGCAAATTTCTTTGAAGCTGCTCCCATAACTTTTCCCATATCTTTTAAACTAGTTGCTCCAACTTCACTGATTATTTCTTTCATCCCAGTTTCTAATTCATCATCACTTAGTTGTTTTGGTAAATACTGCATAAATACATCAACTTGATCCTGCTCTTTTTGAACTAAATCATCTCTTTCAGCAGCGCTATATTGAGAAATTGCTTCCTCTCTTTGTTTGATACCTCTTTGAATAAGTTTTATAACTTCAGCATCATCTAAAACTCTTCTTTCATCAACTTCAACTTGCTTAACCATTGTATTAATAGCTCTAATAGAATCTCTTTTTACAACCTCTTTATCTCTCATCGCTTGTTTTAAATCTTCATTTAATTTTTCTTTTAAACTCATTTTTTCTCCTTTTTTAATGTAAAATTATATTATTTTAATTGTTAAAACTTTCAATTAACTCTTCAAGATGTAGGAATCTTTCAACTTTTTCTTCATAGATAGTTTTTGTATCTTCAAGCTCTTTTGAAAGTGCTATAATTCCCATCTTTTCATAACATTTTGGATCAGCTAAGCAGTTATTTAATTCGGCAATCTTATTTTCAAGATCTTCAATCTCTTTGGGTAAAATATCATATTCTCTTTGATCTTTATATGATAATTTAGTTTGTTTTTTCGGTTCATTTACAACTTTTGAAGTAGTTTTGTCTTTTTCTATTTCAACTTCTAAAGAATCAAGCTCTTTTAGCTCTTTTTCTATTTGTAAATATTCACTATATGGCTGGAAACTTTCCATAATATGACCATTTCCTTGGAATACAAATAGTTTTTTTGCAATCTTATCTACGAAATACCTATCATGTGATACAAATATTAGTGCACCTTGAAAATTTTGTAGATACTCTTCTAAAATATTGATTGTAGGAATATCTAAATCATTTGTAGGCTCATCAAGAATCATGCAATCAACTCTTTTTGTAAATAGTAGTGCAAGGGCAACTCTATTTTTTTCACCACCACTTAAAACACCTACTTTTTTATCTAAATACTCTTTTGGAAATAGAAAATTTTTCAAGTATCCAAAAACATGCATATTTCTTCCATCATCTAAAACTACTCTATCTCCACCATTAGGGCAGAAAATCTCCATAATAGTTTTGTTGTCATCTAGCATCTCTCTTTGTTGATCAAAGTAACCTATTTGGAAATCACCTTTTTTAAAAGTTCCTTTGTCTATTTTTAGTTTTTCCATAAAAATTTTAAGTAGAGTTGATTTTCCACTTCCATTTGGTCCAACTATTGCAATAGTATCTTTTTGTAGAATTCTAGTAGTAAAATCTTTGATTAACTCTTTTTCACCCAATGTTTTGTATACATTATCAAGTTCATAGAGCATTTTTTTCTTATTTTGTTGTTTTTCTTCACTATTAAAAGATTTTTGCTCTCTTTGAAGTTCTATGCTCATTTTTTTTATTACTGCCGGATTTGTTTTTGCTTTTTGTTTTAAATCAAAATATTCAGCTTTTCTTCTTTCGTTTCTTTTTCTTCTTGCAGTAACTCCATGTTGCATCCAGTGAGCTTCTTGTTTTACAAGTCTTAGAAGGTTTTCATGCTCTTTTTGCATATTTGATAAGATTTGAGCTTTTTGTTCTAAATAAGCAGAGTATCCTCCATTAAAACGTCTTAATTCTCCACCTTCAACTTCAACAACACTTGTAGCAATATTATCAATAAAATATCTATCGTGAGAGATGAAAAGTAGAGTAAAGTTATTTTTTAAAAGTAATTCTTCTAAAAATTCAACCATATAAACATCAAGATGATTTGTAGGCTCATCTAAAAGTAGAACATCTGGTTTTTTTAAAATTAGTCCAGCGAGGCTAACTCTACGTTGTTCTCCTCCACTTAACATGTTTACATCTTTGTTTTCATATTCTTTTAATTGAAATTCAACCAAAACTCTTTCTATCATGTTATCTAGATCCCAAGCATTATGAAAATCAATAAATGAAGCTAAATCACTCTGTTTTCTTAACAAATCTTGATCTTCATAATTTGTAGCTAATTCATTTGTAACTCTTTCATATTCAGCTTTGGCAGTTTTTAGTTCTACTAGTTGATTTTCAATGGCATCTCTTACACTTAAGTTTGCTTCAAATTTTGGTTGTTGATCTAGCATCTCTATTTTTACTGACCTATCAATAGCCATTTCACCACTATCTGGTTCAACAGTTTTCATAATAATTTTAAATAGAGTTGATTTACCTTGTCCATTTTGACCAATAACTGCAACTCTTTGCCCTTGTTGTAGGGTAAAGTTTGCATCTTTTAGAATAACTTTTATATCGTATTGTTTTGAGATGTTTTGTAAGTCTATTAGTGCCATATAAAAACCTTTAATCTTTAAAGGTTAGATTTTATCCAAAAAAGGGTTATATATGGCTTTTTGCTTTTTTAATTAAGATTTTACATCGTGTACAACTGCAACTTTTCCACACCAACTTTTTAAGATATCACAAGCAACTTTTGTTCCATCTCCATTAGCACATGCAAACATAGAAGGAACACCACTTGCAAGACCAGCAACATAAAGATTCTCTGAAATAAGATTATTTGTATTTGCTAATAAAATTTTATTTGGTTTAGGAGCAAAAATATTTTCTTTTACTTGAACTTCACTAAATTCTATATCAAATTTATGCATACCTGTTGCTAAAACAAGAGTTTTTGATTCTATAGTTTGATTTTCACAAATGATTATAAATCCAGACTCTACTTTTTCTATTTTGTTAACTGTACTATTTTTTAGTTCGTTGTTAGAATATTGTTTTAATTGAACTTTCATCTTTTCTAATAAATCAACTCCATTTATACCAGCCTCAATTCCAGCAACATTAAAATATTTACCAGCATTTAAATCACTTTTGTTATCATCAATAATTAAATATTTTTTATCTTTTGCCCATTCAAACTTATCATTAGCACTAGCAAGAGTCAATGCACAACCAAATCCAGCCGCACCACCACCTATAATAACAACATCATAAATCATAATTCTTCCTTATAAAATTTTTGTTAATTATAATAAAAAAGATTAATAAATCTCTTAAATAAAACTTTATTTAAAAATAAGTTTAATTTAATTTTAAGAAATGTATAATTGGCCATATAAACACAAAGGAGTTTAAATGAAAGTACAAGGACAGATGAGCCAAGCTTTGGATATGTATAAGCAAAATACGAATTTAAGTGCCAAGACTAAAAATGAATCAGCTAAGAGTGAATCGGTTGAGGAGATTATTAATAATTCTGCAGCTAGAGTTACTTTATCTATGAATGCTCAAGTTATTTTATTTGAGATAAACGCTAAACATATGGCAAAGGGTGGTACATTAGCTCAGGCTGGTGTTGTTGGACAAGGAGCTGATAAATCTAGTCAAATAGATCTTTTAGATTTCCTTGGTGGTAAAGAGACTCAAAGTGGAATGAGTTTAAAAAATATTGGATATACGGGTAAACCAATTTTAGATTTAACGCAAGATGAAGCAAAAGATTTAGTTAGTGAAAATGGTTTTTTTGGAATAACTCAAACTTCAGATAGAGTTGCAAATTTTGTTTTTAGCTTTGCAGGGGATGATTTAGAAAAGCTTCAAAAAGGAAGAGATGGAATTGTTCAAGGATTTGAAGAGGCAAACAAACTTTTTGGAGGGAATTTACCTGAAATTTCATATAAAACTCAAGAAAGAACTTTAGCTTTAATTGATGAGAAAATAAATTCATTAAAAAGTGAGTAAGAATTAAATTCTTACTCATCTTTTAGATAGTTTTGTAAATCATAATTATTAAAACAAACAGATTTAATGTTAATACAAATTTTTTATACGAAGTTGCTTTTGTTTTCTCTTTTACTTTTATTCCAAAATATACTCCAATAACAGAACCTATACCTATAATTGCTCCTTCATAGTAGAGCATATTTCCATAAATTGAAGTTGAAATAAAACCACCAATTGAAGAAAAAATAACAAAAAACAGTCCTAAAGCAGTTGCTACTTTTAAATCATATTTTAAAAATCGTACCAATATTGGTAGAAGCATCAATGAACCACCAATTCCTATACTCATAGCAAAAATTCCAACAAAAAAACCAATAAAAATTAGTAGAAATATATTTTTATCTTCTTGTTCTACATCTTGACTTGCAGGAGCTCTAAAAAGGGTATATATTGTATAAATAAGAGTAGCTATGAATATGTATTGAAGATATATATTTGGAATACTAGGTAAAAAATATCCACTAACTAATCCACCAAATATAGCTCCAATTCCTAAAATAATACCATCTCTAACTAAGCCTTTTATTTTTTTTGAATTTAAAAATGAACCATAAATTGATGAAAAAACCATTTGCATGATTGATATTGCAACAGCTTCCTTCATAACAAATCCAACGAGTAAAAGCATAGGAATTAAAATACTTCCTCCACCAATTCCAAAAAAACCTGATGTAAATCCAGTAATTAATCCAAATACAATAAGTTCTAATTCCACAATCAGTCTTTCTTACTAGAGTTTAGTGTTTCTATAAATTTGTTATATTCTGTTTCTAAAATGTTGTTTTTTTCATCTTCTGTACAATCTTCATCTCTTTTTATTGAATGTTCAAGATGAGCAATTCTTCCTATTAAGTATTTAAACATTTCTTTATTTATATCTGGTAATTCATTGTGTGCTAATTTATCTCTTTTACCATCTTTTTTTATAATTCTTGCAGGTACTCCAACAGCTGTAGAGTTTTCAGGTACATCGACAACTACAACAGAGTTTGCTCCAATTTTACAATTAGCACCAATAGTTATATTTCCAAGAATTTTAGCTCCACTTCCAAGAACTACATTAGATTTAATTGTAGGGTGTCTTTTACCTTTGTTAAGACTTACCCCTCCTAAAGTTACACCTTGATAAATTAATACATCATCTTCGACAATAGCTGTTGCTCCAATAACAACTCCAATTGCATGGTCTATAAAAACTCTTCGTCCTATAGTTGCAGCTGGATGAATATCTGTTTTTGTGAAAAAAGATGAAATTCCAGCAACTACTCTTGCAAATTTTTTAAATCCTTTATAATAAAGTTTATTTGCAATTCTATGATTTATTATCGCCCAAACACCTGGATAGTTAAAAAATAGTTCAAAATTTGAGTCTAGAACAGGATCATTTAATTTTGGAACAGAAAAGTCCTCTTTAATTATCTGCCATAAGCTTAATTCTTCTTTCTTTTGTTCTTCATTCATCGTCATAGTAACTCCAGATAGTTTTTAAATAACTATTATCATTCAGGTATTTTTTTAATATTTCATAAGTTTCTAAAGGTAATCTTTTACTCAAAATACTTTGTATCTCTTCAGTATCATAGTCAATATCATCCAAAATATCTATAACTTTTTGAGATTCTAAAAGTTTTTCTAAAATTACTTCATCATCTTTAAATACTACATTTACTTCAGTTGGATGAGAGAATAGATTGTGTTTCATTCCTAAAGTATCTTGATATGCTCCCACATTAAAAAAACCTAGAAAGTAATCTTCTTTATTTAAATTTACATCATGTAAATATAGAGGTTTTTGCATATCAAAAGGTATCTCTCCATCACTATCACAAGTTATATCCCAAAGACTTGCACTTCTTGTTGGTTTCTTATCTAAATGCGTAATTGGCATAATAGGGAATTCTTGGTTTATTCCCCAATAATCTGGTAGTGATTGGAATAAAGAGAAATTAAGTAGATATTTTTCTTGAATATTTTTATCAAATTTTCTAAGCTCTTCATAATCATCTACTTGTAAAAGTGAAATAGCTTTTTTTATAATTTGATGAGTTAAAATTTCAGCATTTGATCTATCTTGTAAGTCAATATATCCTAAATCAAAAAGAGTTAAAAGTGACTCTAAGTGGTCAATACTATCATGCATAAACTCATATGCTTTTTTCTTAGTCATATCTCTAAACAAATCATGTAACTCTTGAATAAGAGGAGGATTTACTCCTTTTAATTTTAGATGACTTAATTCATATTCTGCTGAGAAAAGTTCTAAAACAGGTGCTATAAGTACAGTTGATGCAGCACTAATAAATCTTCCTGATTCAGTAAAAATATTTGGCTCTTCAACACCTTTTTGTCTTGCTATCTCTTTTAGTGTAAATACAACGTCACTTGCAAATTCATTTAGAGAGTAGAATCTTGATTGTTCGTAAGCACTATATTCAACACTTAATCCACCACCAATGTTTATTGAGCTTAATTTTTTTGCTCCTAAATTTTTAAGTTCAGCATAGATATGACCAGATTCTCTTAAAGCTTTTTTCAAAGGTTTGATAGTATTCATAGCTGAACCTATGTGGAAATGAATCATAGTTAATAAATCTTCTAAATTATTGTCTTGCATAAGTTCAAAAGCTTCTAGAATTTCTGTTGAAGTAAGTCCAAATTTAGAATCAATTCCTCCACTTTTTGCCCAAACGCCGCTTCCTCCACTATGAAGTCTAACTCTAAGACCTACATTAGGCGCTTCCATATTTGTCTCTTTTAAAACTTCAACAATCATTTCAAGTTCATTTAAACCTTCAATAATAACTGTAATATCATGACCCATACTTTTTGCAATGAAGCAAAGATGTATCATCTCTTTATCTTTGAATCCATTTACAGTAATAGGACTTCCCAAGTTGTTATAAGTCATAGCTATTATTAATTCGGCTTTACTTCCAGCTTCCAAACCATAACCATACTTTTTCCCAGCACTTACTAAAGGGTGAATAAAATTAGGTAGTTGGTTTACTTTTAATGGGAAAACTGCATTAAATTTACCTTTGTAATCATACTCTTTCATGCTTGCATTGAAAGCATTAAAAAGAGTTTTTATTTGTTTTTTCGTAATATGAGGAAATCTAAGAAGCAAAGGACCTTTAAATCCTTGTTTTCTTATGTCTTTTACAATTGAAATAAGTGAAGGAGAACAACTATAATCAACTTTTACAACACCATCTTCAATAAAAAAATTATCATCACCCCAAATATCTATTCCATATTTATTTTTCATACTAAAAATCTCCCAACTTCACTGTAATTTCTTCTTTTGTACCTATATTTTTTGTATAAATTGTCTCATTCTTTAGTTCATTTTCACCGATTAATGCAACAATATTACAACCTAATTTTTCAGCTATGCCAAAATGCTTTGCAAATCCTCTAGGAGTATATTCGATATAAGTTTTTGTTGTTTTTCTTTTTTTTATACCTATTTCAAAAGCTTTATTTAAAGAAGCTTCATCTAAAACACCAATGTATACAAAGTCTTCTTTTTCATCATTTTTCTTAACTAATTCTAAAAGTCTTTCAATACCTATAGCAAAACCAATACCAGGAGTTGATTTTCCACCTAAGAATTCAACTAATCTATCGTATCTTCCTCCACCAGCTATTGCACTTTGAGAACCTATTTCATTACTTACAAATTCAAAGGCTGTTTTGTTATAGTAATCAAGTCCACGAACAAGGTTTGAATCTATTTCATAAGAGATATTATTAAAATCTAAAATTTCTTTTAGTTTATTGAAATCTGTATTACATGAATTACAAAGGTTATTTGTAATTTTTGGTGAATTAGTTAATAGTGATTGGCATTTTTCAATTTTACAATCTAAAACTCTAATAGGATTTGTTAAAAGTCTTCTATTACAATCTTCGCATAATTCTTCTTTGAAGCTTGATAGATGTTCAACTAAGCTTTCTTTATATTTTGGCATACAATCACTGCATCCTAAAGAATTTAATTTTAAAGTAAATCCAATACCAAAAAATTCTAAAATTTCTTTTATCATGATTATAATATTTGCATCTTCATAAACACTTTGTAATCCAAAAACTTCACAACCAAATTGGTGAAATTCTCTTAATCTTCCTTTTTGAGGTCTTTCATATCTAAACATTGGTCCATAATAGTACCATTTATAAACCCCTCCAGCACGATCAAGTTTTTTCTCAACAAAATGTCTAACAACTCCAGCTGTACCTTCAGGTCTTAGACAAACATCATTTTGTCCTTTATCAATAAATTGGTACATCTCTTTGTTTACAATATCACTACTTTCTCCAACGCTTCTTTTAAATAAAGCAGTCTCTTCCAAAAGTGGAGTTTCAATGTAAGAAAATCCATATTTTTTAGCAATTTTAGAAGCATTTTCAACAAAATATGTGAAAAGTTCACTTTCACTTCCCACAATATCTTTCATTCCTCTTAAACTTTGTATATTTTTAATACTATTTTGCATTTATAAAATCCTCTATAATCTTCTCAATTTCATTTATATTTAGACTTGCATCAATAAATTTATAAGATATATTTAGTTTTAAAATCGTCTCTTTTAATCTTTTTTGAATATTTAAAAGATATTCTATTCCTCTTTTTTCTATACTATCATTTTGCTTTTGTGATAATCTTTTTTCTAATTCTTCTTTACTTAGTTCCAATAATATAACTTTTTGTGGAAAATTATTTGAAGTTGCAAGACGGTTTAATTCTATTAGTTTATCAATTTCTTCATCTAAAGCATAAGCAATACCTGAGATAAAAGATCTATCACTTATTACCAATTCATTTTTATTTTTTAAAATAACTTCTTTAGTATGTTCTGCTCTATCAGCTAAAAACATAAACATCTCAGCTAAATTTGAATTTGCTTCACCATTTAAAATCATCTCTCTAAGTTTAATTCCAAGTTTTGTTCCACCTGGTTCTTTTGTAAAAACAGCACTGGGAAATTTATATTTTAAAAGTTGTAGTTGTGTAGATTTTCCAGCTGTATCAATACCTTCAAGAACTACATACATTCAACAACCTTCTTAGGAACCAAATGTTCAAATTTTCCTTTAAATCTTATAATTTCTCTAACAATTGTAGAGCTTACAAAAGCGTGTTCTAAAGTAGGCATTAAATAAACAGTTTCTAAATTCTTATTTATTGAAGAGTTTGCATATCCCATTTGAAGTTCAAATTCAAAGTCACTAACAGCTCTAAGACCTCTTATAATTGTATTAGTTTTAAGTTCTCTTGCTAAATCAACTAAAAGTGTATCAAACCCTACAACTCTAACATTGTTTAGGTGAGTTGTAGCTGCTTTTACAAATTCCACTCTTTTTTGGTGAGAAAACATTGGTTTTTTTAGTTCACTTTTTGCAACACTAATAATAACTTCATCAAAGATATTTGTTGCTCTTTCTATGATGTCTAAATGACCAATAGTTATTGGATCAAAGGTACCACTATAAATTGCTCTTTTATATGAACCTGTATAATTATAATTACTGTTTTCCATTTTCATTTCCATCTTTTGTATAATGTATTATCTATTTTTAATAAGTCCATCCATTTTCCAATAATAAAATTTTCCATATCTTCAAGTGTTTGTTGATTACTGTAATATCCTAATATTGGTGGAGCAATAACAACGCCTAAATTTGATAGTTTTAGCATATTTTCAAGCATAATAGTATTTAGAGGTAATTCTCTGGGAACTACAATTATCTCTCTCTTTTCTTTTAACATTACTGAAAAGGCTCTTGTAATAAGACTATCTGCTATCCCATAGGCACATTTTGCAAGTGTATTTGAACTGCAAGGAATAATTATCATTTTGTCAATTTTAAATGATCCAGAAGCAATTGAAGCTCCTATATTTTCATCTTTGAAGATTGTGATATTATTAAAATCTTTAAAAATATCTTTTACTTTCAGTTTATTTTCAAGACTTAATGCTTTTTTTGCACTTTTAGAAAATACAACAAAAAGCTCAATATCTTTGGGTATGAGTTTTACGAATTTTATCGCTAAATTTACCCCACTAGCACCGCTAATTGCAACAGTTAACTTCAATCTAAAACCTTATTATTTATATAAAAAATTGATATTATCTAAAATAAACTTTGAATTCAATCACAAAATATTTAGTAAAAAAGACAATTAATTTATGTAAGCATTTATTAATATTTTAGTGGATAACATTTTGTATAAACTTTTCTATAAGAATTAAACAATATGTTTAAGCAAAACTAGATTGTTTTTTTGAATAAAGGAGAAATATGTCAAAAATTTTTACTTACATTAGAAAAAATTTAAACAATGATAAATATACACAAGAGCAAGAAGAAGCAATTTCTAATTATGTTTCAAAAAAGAAGTTGCAAATATATAAAAATGTTGAGATAATTATTAATACACCAAAAGATGAAAAAAACATTTTACAACTTCTTGAAAATTGTGAAAAAAACTCAATGATTATTGTTACAAATTTAAATGTATTTGGAAGAACAATAGATACAATTTTAGAAATTGTAAAGTTTTTATTACAAAATAAAATTCGAATTATTGTAATAGAGCAAAATTTGGATTTAATAGATGACAAAGATATGCTAAGCCAAATGATTTTAAGTGTTATATCAATGACAGTAAATTTAGAGAAAGAGCTTATGAGTCTTAGAACAAAAGAGGCTTTAACTGCAAAAAAATTAGATGGTATAGCTTTAGGAAAACCAAAAGGAACTATTCAAAAATCTAAGTTTGATGAACAAAGAGAGAAAATTGAAGAACTTCTAGGTGTAGGTTTAAGTGTACGAAAAATAGCAAAACTTTTAGGTTATAATAACCATATAGGCTTAAATAATTATGTTAGAAAAAGAAATATAAAACAACAAGTTAATCAATCTTCAGATAGTTAGGCTTTATTAGGCTTTAAATAAAATATTGTAAAATAAAAAGATTAAAAAAGAAGGATGAATAAAAATGAAAGTATTATTAATAAAAGATGTAAAAACTTTAGGAAAAGCTGGAGAGATAAAAGAAGTAGCTGATGGATATGGTAAAAATTTTTTAATTGGAAAAGGTTTAGCTTTACAAGCAACAAATGATGTAATTGCAAAACATAACGCAGAACAAAAAAAATTAGCACTTAAAGAAGAAGAGGAGATAAAAGCTGCAAAAGAGTTAGCAGAAAAAATTAATTCTACTAAACTTACTATTAGACACAAAGCTGGTACTAATGGTCAACTAATTGGAAGTGTTACAAATAAAGAGATAAGTGAAGAACTTGAAAAACAATTTTCTATAATGATTGATAAAAAAAGTATAGCAGCTGATAACAAATTAAAATCAGTTGGTATTTATGAAGTTGTTTGTAAATTAGGGCACTCTATAAATGCTACATTAAAAATTGATATTATTGCAGGTTAAATTATGTTTCACGCGACAACTATACTTGCATACAAAGGTAAAAATAAAGCTGTAATTGGTGGAGATGGACAAGTGTCTTTTGGAAATACAGTTTTAAAAGGGAATGCAACAAAAATAAGAACTTTATATCAAGGAAAAATATTAGCCGGTTTTGCAGGAAGTACTGCAGATGCATTTAATCTTTTTGATATGTTTGAAGCTCATTTAGAAGCTTGTAAAGGAGATTTACTAAAGTCTGTTATTGCTTTTTCTAAAGAGTGGAGAAAAGATAAATATTTAAGAAGACTTGAAGCTATGATGATAGTTTTAAATAAAGAGAAAATATTTATATTAAGTGGAAATGGTGATGTAGTTGAACCAGAAGATGGAGAAATTGCAAGTATTGGAAGTGGTGGAAATTTTGCCATTTCGGCTGCACGGGCATTAGCAAAACATTCAAATCTTGATGAAGAAGAGTTGGTAAAAGAATCACTTATGATTGCTGGAGAACTATGTATTTATACAAATCAAAATATAAAAATATTAAAGTTAGAGGATTAAAAATATTATGGATATGACACCAAGACAGATTGTTGAATATTTAGATGATTATATTATAGGTCAAAATGATGCAAAAAAAACTATTGCATTAGCTCTTAGAAATAGATATAGAAGAATGAGAGTTGAACCAAAACTTCAAGAAGAGATTATGCCAAAAAATATTCTAATGATTGGAAGTACTGGAGTTGGAAAAACTGAAATAGCAAGAAGAATGGCAAAAATGATGGGTCTTCCTTTTGTAAAAGTAGAAGCTAGTAAATATACAGAAGTTGGATTTGTAGGACGTGATGTTGAATCTATGGTTAGAGATTTGGTGTATGAAGGAATAAATCTTGTTACAAAAGAGTATGAAGATAAAATAAAAGATAAGATTGATGAAGAAGTTACTAAAAAAATAGTTGAAAAATTAGTTCCTCCTCTTCCTGAAAGTGCAAGTGATAGTGCAAAAGAATCTTTTATAAAAGCATATAATCTTATGGAAAAGAAGCTTCTTGATGGGGAATTAGATGATAAAAAAATAGAGATCGAAGTTCCAAAAAAAGCTCATGTTGAAATAATTGATTCCAGTTTACCTTTTGATATGAGTTCAATGCAAGAAAGTCTTAACAAGATGTTAGGGAATTTAAACAAAGATAAAATAAAAAAAGAAGTTAGTATAAAAGATGCAAAAGTTCTTTTAAGAGGAATTGCAAGTGAAGGATTATTAGATACAGAGGCTATTAAAGTTGAAGCAATAAAGAGATGTGAGAATGGTGGAATAATTTTCATTGATGAGATAGATAAAATTGCAACTAGCAAAAAGAATAATGGACAAGATCCTTCAAAAGAGGGAGTACAAAGAGATTTACTTCCAATAGTTGAAGGTAGTTCTGTTCAAACAAAATTTGGGCAAATAAAAACTGATCATATTTTGTTTATTGCTGCTGGAGCATTTCATGTATCAAAACCTAGTGATTTAATACCTGAACTTCAAGGAAGATTTCCTCTAAGAGTTGAACTAGAATCTTTAGATGAAGAAGCATTATATAAGATTTTAACAAATACAAAAAATTCATTGTTAAGACAGTATAAAGCTCTTTTACAAGTTGAAGATGTAGAGTTAGAGTTTGATGATAGCGCAGTTAGAGCTTTTGCAAAATATAGTGTATTAGCTAATGAAAAAACTGAAGATATTGGGGCAAGAAGACTTCATACTGTTATAGAGAAAGTTATTGAAGATATATCTTTTGATGCAGATATGAGTAAAGGTTCAAAAGTTGTTGTTACAGAAGAATTAGTATCTTCAAAATTAGAGAAGATTGTTGATAACGTTGATACAACTAGATATATTTTGTAATTTAAAAATATTTAGATAGAATTGTTTAGACTTAAATTTTTAGCCAAGGAATGTTTATGAAAATAGTTACTTTTTATGATATAGATGCATCTTTATTTAATAAAGAGTTTGATGTTGAATCTTTTTCTGGTAGTTCAAGCGATGCTGATATCGTTATTTTAGGAATTGATTCAATTTTTGATTTTGAAGAAAATAAATCAAAAGTTTGCAAAGACAAGTTTGCTTCTATCGCTGTAATTGATGATGAGAGTGATTATGATGCATTTAAAAATTTTGGAATAGATGCATGGATAAAAGGTAAAGATATTTCACAAATTAATAACATTATAAATTTAGTAAATAAAAGATTATTGTCATAAGGATATACCATAATTATCGATACACATTGTCATTTAGACAACGAAGCATATTTTAGTGATATAGAAGGTGTTATAATAAATGCTAAAGAAGCAGGTGTTAATGGATTTTTAATTCCTGGTGCAGATTTTGATACACTAGATAGAGCAATTAAACTTAGTGAAAAATATGAAGAAGTATTTTTTGCTGTTGGTGCGCATCCTTATGATATTGAAAAATATGATGAAGCAATCATTGAAAAATATGTAAATCATCCAAAATGTGTTGCTATTGGCGAATGTGGATTAGATTATTATAGGCTTCCAGAAGATGAAGAAGAAAAAAAAGAGAATATAAAAAGACAAAAAGAGGTATTTATATCTCAAATAACTTTGGCAAAAAAGTATAAAAAACCTCTTATTATTCATATAAGAGAAGCTTCTGATGATTCAAGACAAATTTTGATAAATGAAAATGCTAAAGAAGTTGGTGGTGTTTTACACTGTTTCAATGCAAGTGAACATTTACTTCCTTTGGCTGATCATAATTTTTATTTTGGGATAGGTGGAGTTCTTACTTTTAAAAATGCAAAAAAATTAGTAGAAATTTTACCTAAAATCCCCAAAAGTAAACTTCTTATAGAAACAGATGCTCCTTATTTAACTCCTCATCCTTATAGAGGTATTAGAAATGAGCCATATTATACTGTATATGTTGCACAAAAAATGGCAGAACTATTAAATCTTTCAGAAGATGAAATAATAAATTTAACAACAAATAATGCAAAAAAATTATTTAAAGAGTTTAAAAATATTTCTTAGATATAATAAAATAAATTATAATAAGAGGCTCTTTTGATTAAAACACTACTGCTTATCCTACTATTTTGTTTGCAACTATTTTCTTTAGATGAAATAGAACAAAAAGTTTTAAATGACTTAGGAATTAATAGTTCTTTTTTAAATACGCAAGCTTTTAAATCAGTTTATGATGAATATAGTTCTTCTTCGCAAATAAATTATTACAATAACATTTTAAGAAAATCTGCTTTAAATATGGAAATTGTAAGAGAAGAGATAGAAAAAAGAAATTTACCTGATGCTATGTTTTTTATTCCTTTATTTGAATCAAGTTATGTTAATCAAGGAAAAGGAAAAGGTCCAGGAGGACTTTGGCAAATAATACCTCAAACAGCAAGTAACTTAAAACTAAAAATTGATGATAATATCGATGAAAGATTAGATTTATTAAAATCTACAGATGCTGCTGGAACATATTTAAAAAGATATTATAAAATTTTCAATAAATGGTATTTAGCAATAGCAGCATATAATAGTGGAGAAGGAAGAATAATTAGTGGTATTGCAAGAGCCAGTTTAGATAAATATCTTGAAGAAAATCCAAATGAAGAGAATAACCCTACGGTAAAAATTTATAAAAAATATATAGATGATTATAATAAAAATAAAAGTGGTATGAGTAATTTATATATAATTTATGATAGATACAAAAGTTATTTTGATCTCGCATATTTAGTAAATAATAATCATAAAGACTATTTTTCAAAAACTACAGTGACATATATTTCAAAAATTGTAACTTTTTCTATATTGAAGGAAAAAGATTCTTTTAGTGCAATTGATAAAAAAGCAAAATATAATTTAGAGGTTGTAAATCCTCCAAAGGGTGTACAGCTAAAATCTATTGCTGGTATGATAGGAATGGATTTTAACGAATTCAGAAATCTAAATAAACATATAAAAAAAGATGTTTTACCAACTAGTATAAAATCATATAATATCTATATCCCACATACTAAATTAGATGTTTATAATCAAAAACTGGGTAATATAAAACAAGTTATTGCAAAAAATAACAATAAACAAGAGATAGATACAAAAAAAGTAATAAAAAATGATAGTAAAAAAGATGTATCGAAAAAGCAAGGTATTACTGTTTATGAAGTAAAAGCAGGGGATACATTAGAATCAATTGCAAAAAAATATAAAACTTCTACAAAGAAGTTAAAAATTATTAGTAAAAAAAGTAAGAAAGTGCTAAGCATAGGAGATAAGATTGAAATTGTTAAATAGTGTTAATATAAGTTTTTTTATAGGACTAGTTAGCATTTTTTTCTTTACAGGTTGTTCAAGTAAAAATGTAGATAACGACTATAATAAATTTTATAAAAATACAAACAATTCAAAAATAAACAATTCTCCAGAAATGCATAGAGCAACTATGCGACCTTATAGTGTTTTTGGTATAAAATATTATCCTGAGATAGCTAAAATAGGTGATAGATTTGAAGGTATTGCATCTTGGTATGGCCCTGATTTTCATTCTAAAAAAACTTCAAATGGTGAAATTTATAATATGTACGATATGACAGCAGCGCATAAGACTTTACCTATGAATACTGTTGTTAGAGTTGATAATCTTGAAAATGGAAAAAGTACTATTGTAAGAATAAATGATAGAGGACCTTTTGTTTCAGGAAGAATAATTGATCTTTCAAATAAAGCAGCTCATGCAATAAGTATGGTAGGTGCAGGAACAGCAAAAGTAAAAGTTACAGTTCTAGGGTATAATGGTGAAATTGAGAATAGTAAAGCACCTGCTGTTGAGGTTATTGATACACCAAAAGAAGAGAAGATTGAACCTTTTGAAGCTATTGAAATAAAAGAAGATAATATAGTTGTTACGACTCCAGTTAGTACTCAAATTGGCGCGAAAGTAGCAAATAATAAATCTTCTAACCAAAAAATAGTTGGTAATTCTAAAGTTGCTATACAAGTTGGTGCTTTTAGTAAACTAGAAGGTGCGAATAAAGTGAAAAAAGATTATCAAAATAAATATCCTTCAAAAATAGTAGAATATGTAAATCAGAATGGATTATATAAAGTTTTGATAAAAGGTTTTTCAAGCGAACAAGATGCAGTTAATTTTAGATCTACAAATGGTTTAAATAATGCAGTTATAATTAAATAGGATTTTACAATGGTAGAAATAAATAGAGATACAAAAGAGACAAAAATAAAGTGTAGTTTAGTGCTAGATGGTTGTGGAAAATTTAATATAAATACTGGAGTTGGTTTTTTTGACCATATGCTAGAAGCTTTCAGTAAGCATAGTGGTATTGATATAAATTTAGAATGTATAGGTGATTTACACATTGATGCACATCATACAGTTGAAGATTGTGGAATAGTTTTAGGGCAAGCTTTAAAAAAAGCAATTTTTCCCATTCAAGCTGTTGAAAGATACGGAAATGCAACCGTTGTAATGGATGAAGCTGCAACAACTTGTGCTTTAGATTTATCAAATAGACCTTTTTTGGTATATGAGATAAATGTTAGTGGTAAAGTAGGAGAATTTGATGTTGAATTAATTGAAGAATTTTTTCATGCATTGAGTGGTAATGCTGGAATCACACTTCATTTAATTCAAGAAAGAGGAAGAAATAAACATCATATTATTGAAGCAACATTTAAAGCTTTTGCTGTTGCACTAAGACGAGCTTTAGTTAAAAATGAGAGATTAGGAATACCAAGTACAAAAGGTGTTTTATGATTGAACTTTTAGTATTTGACGTAGATGGTACTCTTACAAATGGTGATATTATGTATTCAAGTTCAGGAGAAGAATTTAAAACCTTTAATGTAAACGATGGTTTTGCAATGGTTTTTTGGACAAAACAACTTGGGAAAAAAGCTGCGATTATAACTGGACGTGAATCAAAAATAGTTGAATATAGAGCAAATGAATTAAAAATAGAACATCTATATCAAAATGTAAAAGATAAGTTAGCTATTCTTGATGAAATCTTGAAAAAAGAGGGTTTAAATTATAGTCAGGTTGCTGCAATTGGTGATGATTTAAACGATCTTAAAATGCTTAAAAAAGTAGGATTGTCTTTTGCTCCACAAAATGCTACTGAACTAGTAAAAAATAGTGTAAATGTTGTTTGTAAAAAAAGTGGTGGTAGTGGTGCAGCTAGAGAAATGATAGAATACATATTAAGAGAAGATAATCTAGAAGAGGAGTTTTTAAACACATGGCTTTAAAAATATTCATCTTTTTAATGCTTGTTTTTAGTACAATTTTTTATTTTATACCTGTAGAGAGTTTGCATACTAGTCTAAAAAAAGAAGAGGCTCCGCAGTTGATGTTTGAAAATTCTACTATGTATACATTAAATGATATAGGTGTAACAAGAGTTGTTGAAGCAGCAAATGTTTTAAAATATAAAAATAGAGATGAAATGTATTTAGCTAACATTACTCTAAGAAATCAAGATAAAACAAAAGATTTTTTAATTGAGAAAATTAAAGCCGATAAAATGGAAAAGATTGGAAATACATATAATTTTATAGATAATGTTGAGTATATAAGAGATAATTTTGCAAAAGTTAATACAGATTTTTTAAAGTATGATGAAATAAAAAAAATAGCTACAAATTCACATCCTTTTAAAGCTATTTACAAAACTCATAACTATGATGGAATAAATTTATATTTAGATGCAACAAATGATTTTATAAAATCAAAAAATACACATTTTAAAATTGATCTTAATGATAAAAAAGGAAAATAAATGAAATATTTGGTAGCAACACTACTTTTCTCAACTGTACTATTTGCACAAAATGATATTTTGGAAATTGATTCAATAGATTTTCAAGCAGATGACAAAAAAGGTATATCTATTTTTACAGGAAATGTAAAAGTAAAAATGAATCAAGATAGATTAAATGCAAAAAAAGTTGAAGTATATTTTGAAACAGATAAAAAAACAAACAATAAAACACCTTTAAAGTATGAAGCTACTGGTGACGCTGATTTTGAAATCGTAACTGCAGATAAACATTATGTTGGTAAAGGTGATAAAATAATTTATGATCCTAAAAAAGAGGAATATAATATTATAGGTAATGGTTTTGTTCATGAGAAAAAAGATGATAGAAAAGTTTATGGAGATAACATTTTTATAAATCAATTAAGTGGTGAAGCAAAAGTTAAAGGTAGTGAAAATAAACCTGTTAAATTTATTATAAATGTTGAACGAGGCGAAAAATAATAGTATGAATTTAATAGATGCCAAATTTTTACAATCAGCCCAAAGTTTAAATGATTCTCCACCACCTTCAATGGCAGAAGTTGCTTTCCTAGGTCGTTCAAATGTTGGGAAATCTTCAATTTTAAATTCTCTTACAAAGCAAAAAGGTCTTGCGAAATCTTCTTCAACTCCAGGAAAGACGCAACTTATAAATTATTTTGAGATTAAATTTAAAACAGATAATGTTGAAAATCCTTATGTTTATGCAAGATTTGTAGATTTACCAGGTTTTGGATATGCAAAAGTTGCAAAAAGTTTAAAAGCTTCTTGGAATAAAAATCTAACAGGTTATTTAGAACAAAGACCAAATCTTCAAGTGTTTGTACATTTAATTGATTCAAGGCATCCAGATTTAGAAATAGATAAAAATGTTGATGAATTTGTGAAACATATTAAAAGAGGCGATCAAATTATAATTAATGCTTTTACAAAAATTGATAAGTTAAATAGTAGTGAATTAAATAAATTGAAAAGAGATTATCCTGATGGAATTTTTGTTTCAAATTTAAAGAAAAAAGGTATAATCGATTTACAAAATAAAATTACGGAGCACCTTTTTGGAAATTGAATTTTATAAGCCTACAGTTCTTGATATACCACAAATGCAGGAGTTAGTAAAACCTGAAGTTGATAAAGGGATCATATTGCTAAGAACAGAAGATGAAATGGCAACAACAATAAGATCTTATATAGTTGTAAAAGTTGATGGAAAAATGGCTGGATTTACAGCAACTCATATTCACTCACCTAGAATGGCAGAAGTTAGAAGTTTGATTGTAGATGAAAAATATAGAGGCTTAGGTTTAGGTAAAAAGTTAGTTGATAAGTGTGTCGAAGAAGCCAAATTTTATGGAATAAAGCAAGTACTATCTTTAACTTATGAAAAAAATTTTTTCTTAAATTGTGGGTTTAGAGAAATTCCAAAAGAGGAAATTCCTGAGCAAAAAATTTGGGCTGACTGTATAAAATGTAAGCTTTTTCCAATTTGCAATGAAGTTGCAATGGTAAAAGATATAGCATAGATTAAAGTTTTACTTTAATCTACTTATTTTGCATGTCTTGATGACATTCTAAACTCTCTTCTACTTATAGCATCATTGTATCTTCTTTTATCATCTTCTGTTATTAGTTCTAGCTTTGGAACAGGTGTTGGTTTTCCATCTTCATCAACGGCTATCATAGTGAAGTAACATACGTTTGTATTTTTTATACTATGATCTTTTATATCTTCTGAAATTACTTTTATACCTATTTCCATAGATGTTCTTCCTGTATAATTTACAGAGGCATGGAAAGTTACAAGTGAACCAATTTTTATAGGATCTTTAAATAAAACCATATCAACAGATAAAGTCACTGCATAAGTTCCTGCATATCTAGCTGCACATGCATATGCTACGTGATCTAGCATTTTTAAGATCTCTCCACCATGAACATGTTTACCAGAGAAATTTGCTTTATCTGGAGTCATAAGCATAGTCATAGTAAGTGATTTTTCTCTTTTTATATTTTCCATATTTTATACCTTAATTAATTATTGACCAAATTATAGTTAAAAATAATATATATTTAAAAAAAAAAGCTTTGATTTCTTTTGAAAGTAAAATAAGGTTTAAAAAGGTAACAATTAATAAAGCAATATTATTAAAATATTACTTCATTTGTTTCAGTATTTCTCACCAAATCTATTGAAAAACACTCATTTGAAAGATTTCTTACACTTGTATCTTTGTATAAAGTTACTACTTTGTGAATAGTTTTTAGTTCATCGCTTGTAAAAATAGTTTCATCAAAATCTTCATCTATTTTTGCAAATTTCAATTCTCTAAATGTAGGTTTTTCTACAATATCTATTTCTAAAAAATCCATAAGTTCTTGAATAAAAAACACTCTATCATCTTCTTCATCTTCAAATTCTACGTCATCAATAATCAAATTAAAAAGTTCATCTAAAACCAGAGGTTTTACACCTCTAGAAGTTTTTATGAAAGTTTCATTTACAATTTTTTGGTTACAAAAGTTTAAATGATTGTACTCTATAAAAAATAGCATTAGTTCTATTTTTTTGTGATTTAGTGCCTTTACTTGTTTGTGCAACATATATAAAATAATATTTGCTACTTTTGTCATATCTATATTCATAAAAATCCTTAATCTGCGTAAGTTTGCATTAAAATATCTCTGTATTCATTTAGTTTTTTCATTTTTTCTTCATCTCCTCCATTTAAATCTGGATGATAAATTTTTGCTAATTCTTTGTATTTTCTTTTTATATCATCTTTTGTAGGAGTTTGGCTAAATCCAAAAAAATCTTTTGCTTCTTGTAATTTTGAAGATTGATTGTAAAATCCACCTTGGAAACCACTGTTATTAAAATTTTGGTTAAAATTTTTGAATTCAAAATTTTGATATTGGTATTGAAATTTTGAAGCATTTTTTAAAAAAGCTCTTCTTAAAAAATATACAGCTACTACTAAAAACAGAATAATACCACCAATTATCATTAGAAAAGTACCAAAGTTTGTAAAAATTAGATATAAAATTAAAATAGTTATCGCTAAGTTTATAATTTGTCCCATAAAATACCTTAAAAAAAATTGGGTATATTATACAATAAGTAGATTAATCATAATGTTTTTGTACAATATCCTTTTAAAGGATTAAAAAATGAGTTATGAAGATTTTATAAAAGCAGTTGAAATGTTTGGAATTATTTCGACAATGAGTAAAAAAGATATAAAAAAAAGATATTTAAAACTTTCTAAAAAATATCATCCTGATATGGAGGGTGGAAGTAATGAAAAATTTATGCAACTCAAAGAGGCTTATGAAATTTTGCAAGAATATATGGATAATTATAGTTATTCATTTGAAGAAAATGAGTTTAAAAAGCAGTTTCCAAGCTTTACAAACTATAAAAATTGGGTTAAATAGGAGATAAAATGATAAAAGCTTTATTAATAGTTTTTTTAGCAACAGTTTGTAGTTTTGCTCAAACATATTCAAAAAACGAAGTTGAAAAAATGATTGCAAAAATGGTTATTTTAGGTTTTAATGGTACAAGCATAGATAAAAATAGTCAAATTTATAAGGATGTAGAGTTTGGATTGGGTGGAGTGATTTTATTTGATAAAGATCCAAATGATAAGACAAAAGTAAAAAATATAGAAAGTAAGGCTCAGTTAAAAAAGTTAAATCAACAACTTCAAAATATTTCTAATAGAAAACTTTTAATTTCTGTTGATCAAGAAGGTGGAGTAGTTCAGAGACTAAAAAGTGATATGGGATTTGTAAATATTTTAAAAGCTAGTGAAATAGCATTAAAAGATGAAGATTTTGCAAAACAAACTTATCAAAACTTAGCAAAAGATTTAAGTAGTGTAGGAATAAATCTTGATTTTGCTCCAGTTGTTGATTTGGCTATAAATAAAGATAATAAAGTAGTAGTTACAAGAGGAAGAAGTTTTGGAGAGGATTCTAAAGTAGTTACAAAATATGCTTCAATTTTTGTTGATGAGTTACAAAAAGAAGGTGTTCTTTCAACTTTAAAACATTTTCCAGGACACGGTTCATCTTTAGCTGATTCTCATTTAGGTTTTGTAGATATTTCAAATACGTGGAGTAAAAAAGAGTTAGAGCCATATAAATATTTTATTAAAAACAATAAAGTTGATATCATAATGACTGCTCATGTTTTCAATGAAAATTTGGATAAAAAGTATCCAGCTACACTTTCATACAACGTAAATACAAAACTTTTAAGAGAAGATTTAGGATATAAAGGAGTATTAATAACAGATGATTTGCAAATGAGTGCAATAAGTAAACATTATGATTTAAAAGAGACTTTAACGTTAGCTATAAATAGTGGTGTAAATTTTTTATTATTTGCAAATCAGTTAGCAAAACCAGTTAGTTTAGATGAAATTATAAAAACAGTTTATGCTCAGATATTAAATAAACAAATACCTTTACAAAAAATAGTTGATTCAAATAAAAAGATTGATGAACTTTTAAATAAATTATAATTAAGGAAAAAATATGAAAACAGTTGCAATTGCAGGTGCTAGTGGGTTTGTTGGGCAAAGTTTGGTTGAGTATTTTTCAAAACAAAATTATAAAACTGTACAAATAAAAAGAGAAGTTTTAAGTAATGCTTCAAAACTTGATGAGCTTATAGAAAGTTGTGATATTGTTGTAAATCTTAGTGGAGCAAATATTATAAATAGATGGAGTGAAGAGTATAAAAAACTTTTATATAGTAGTCGAATAAACACAACTAAAAGTTTAGTAGAAAGTATTAATAGAGTTCAAACAAAACCAAAAATGCTTATTTCTACTTCGGCAGTTGGAATTTATGATAACAAAGCAACTTATGATGAAAATGGAAGTTATTCAAATGATTTTTTATCAAATCTTTGTCAAGAGTGGGAAAAAGAAGCAAAAAAAGTAAATAATGGATTTACAAAAGTTACAATTTTTAGATTTGGAATAGTTTTAGGTAAAAATGGTGGAGCAATTTCAAAAATGATGTTGCCATTTAAACTAGGTCTTGGTGGAATTATTGGAAGTGGAAAACAATATTTTTCTTATGTTCACATAGAAGATTTGGTTAGAGCTTATCATTTTACTATAGAAAAAGAGCTAGATGGAGTTTATAATCTTACAGCTCCAACTCCAACAACAAATTATGAATTCACTAAAACTTTTGGAAAAATTTTAAATAGACCTACAATATTTCCAGTTCCAGAGTTTGTATTAAAACTTATATTTAGTGAAGGTGCTAAAGTTTTAAGTGATGGACAAAGTGCAGTTCCAAAAAATCTTTTACAAAATGGTTTTGAGTTTAAGTATAGAAATATTGAAGAGTGTTTAAAAGAGATTTGTAATAAGTAGTATGAAGTTATAAAATAACTATACAAAAAAGCTTTTTTATATTATAAAATAAAATAAAAAAAGGTTTTGCTATGATTTTGGGAGTTTCTTCTTGTTTACTAGGAAATATGTGTAGATATGATGGTCACGGTGCGAAAGATGAGTTTGTATTTGATAGCTTAAAAGAGTACTTTACTCTTTTACCGTATTGTCCTGAAAATTCAATTTGGGGAGCTCCTAGAGAGGCAATTAGACAAGTTTCAATAGATGGAGAGGTTAAAATATTTACATCTACAAAAGAACCAAAAGATGTAAGTGATGTACTAGAAGTTGCTTGTGAAAAAATGGCTTTAAAAGCTTGTAATGATGACTTGTGTGGATTTGTTTTAAAATCTGCTTCTCCTTCTTGTGGAATGGAGAGAGTTAAAGTTTATCAACCTTTAAATGCACCATCAATTAAAAATGGAGTTGGAGTTTTTGCAAAAAAACTAAAAGAAAAAATGCCAAATTTACCAATGGAAGAAGAGGGTAGATTAAATGATGCTTGGCTTAGAGAAAATTTCTTGATGCAAGTTTACTCTTATGCTGATTTAAAAAATTTACTAAAAAAAGAGAAAAAAATCTCAACTTTGGTAGAATTTCACACTTCATACAAATATTTAATATATTCAAAATCACAAAATTCTTACAAAATCTTAGGAAAAATAGTAGCAAATAGCGAAAAAAAGGATATTGAAGAACTTTATAAAGATTATGAAGCAGAATTTTTAAAAGCAATAGCTACAAAGTCAACTTTAAATAAAACTTACAATATTTTACTTCATATTTTTGGTTATTTTAAAAAACATATAACAAAAGAAGAAAAAGTTGATATTTTAGAAAGCATGTACGATTTTAAAAATAGAGTAATTCCTCTAATTAGTGTAATTAAGATATTTAATTTATATATAAATAGATTTGATATAGTTTATTTAAAGAATCAGAAATTTTTAAATCCATATCCATCAAAACTTGCACTTAGAAGTGATTTGAAGGCATATAAATGAAACAAATTTTGTGGTTTAGAAGAGATTTAAGAATAATTGATAATGAAATACTTTCATCTGCAAAAGGTGAAGTATTACCAATATTTATTTTTGATAAAAATATTTTACAAAATCTTCCAAATAATGACAAAAGAGTAACATTTATTCATAAAAGTGTTTATGAGTTAAAAGAGAATTTAAAGAAAATAGGGCTTGATTTAGCACTATTTTTTGATACTCCGACAAATGTTTTTACAAAGTTAAAGAAACAAGGATTTGATGAAATTTTAACATCTATTGATTTTGATAGTTATGCAAAAAAAAGAGATGATGAAATTGAAAAAATAATACCTCTTAGAAGATTTTTAGATTCATACTTGATTAATCCAAAAGATATTTTAAAAAGTGATAAAACACCATACAAAGTTTTCACACCATTTTATAATTCTTTAGAACCACTTCATCAATCAAATTATATAAAAGAGTTTGAAGTTTCAAAAAATATAAATAAAGTAGATTTTGATTATAGTTTTTTTCCTAGCTTAGATGAATTGGGATTTGAAAAACAAGATTTACCTAATTTTTTATATAAAACAGCAGATGAATTGATCTGTGATTTTTCAAAAAAAATAAGAAATTATCAAGAAAATAGAGATTTCTTTTATCTTGACGTTGGTTCAAATTTATCTGTTCATTTAAGATTTGGACTTATTTCTCCTAAAATGGTTTTTAATAAAATAAAAAAACTGCAAGCTCCTAAAAAAGAGATAGATTTTTTTATAAGAGAGCTTATTTGGAGAGAATTTTACAACTATATTTTATATCATTTTCCAAAATCAGAATTTGAAAATCTAAATGGTATAAATGTAAATTGGAATCAAAATGAAGAAGATTTTCAAAAGTGGTGTGAAGGAAATACTGGTGTTCCAATAATTGATGCTAGTATGAGACATCTAAATAGTACAGGACTTATGCACAATCGTTTAAGAATGATAGTTGCATCATATTTAGTAAAAAACTTGTTAGTTGATTGGAAAAAAGGTGAGGCTTATTTTGCACAAAAACTTTTGGATTACGAAGCTAGTTCAAATATAGGTTCTTGGCAGTGGGCTGCTAGTACAGGAGTTGATGCAGTTCCTTATTTTAGAGTTTTTAATCCATATTTACAATCAAAAAAATTTGATAATGAAGCACTATTTATAAAAACGGTTTTAAAAGAGTTAAAAGATGTTGAACCAAAAAAAATTCATAATGAAAATGGAGTACAAGAAGATATCTTTTTAACTTATCCAAAACAAATTGTATCAATTAATTATTCAAGAGATAGAGCTATTTTAGAGTTTAAAAGGGCTAATTGTGAAAAAGTTTGATTTAGCTGTTGTTGGAAGTGGAATAGGTGGAAGTTTAATCTCTATTTTAAATAAAGATAAGGATTTAGTTTTATTTGAAAAGGATAAAAATTTAGGAGGAACTGCATCTACGTTTAAAAGATTTGGAAACTATTTTAATACAGGTGCGACTACTTTTGTTGGATATGAAGATAATCATATATTAAAAGATATATTTGATAGTGTAAATTTTGTACCTGATTTAATAGAGAGTTCTTATGCTTATAGAACTATTATAAATGGAAAAATTATAGATAGAAAGACGAATTTTGAAGAGTTTATAGAGAGTTTAAACACTGTTTTTTATCATAAAAACAATAGATATTTTTGGCAGACTTTAAAAGATATTGATGAGAGATTTTGGAGACTTAAAGATATATATTTTGCAAAATATAGTTTAAACTCTTATTTAAAAAGTTTAAAAACTATTGAAACTCTTTTTAAAGAGTATAAATTTTTAATGTTTAAAACAGCAAAAGGTTTTATAAAAGAAGTTCTAGGAGATATCTCAAAAGATTATCAAAATTTTATTGATGCACAACTTCAAATTACTTTGCAATCAACTTCTAAAGATATTCCACTTTTATCTTTTGCAATTGCTTTATCATATCCTTTTCATAAGATTTTTTATGCAAATGGTGGTATGGGAAAACTTTTTGATGATATGTTAAAAGATATAAATGTAAAAAATAAAGAGCAGATAAAATATATAAAAAAGGAGAAACATTTTTATAGATTAATCTCTTCAATAGATGAATATTTAGCTTCAAAAGTTGTTTTAAATATGCCAGTTTTTGAGTGTAGTGAAATGTTTTGGGATAAAGATATACAAAACTATTATAAAAAATTTAAATTTTATGATCAAAGTGCTTTTGTAATTTATCTGAAAATAGATTCAAGAAAAGAGTTTTTAAATCATTATCAAATAATTTTGAATGAAAATATACCAAATTCAGTTTCAAAAACTTTTTTTGTATCTTTTAGTCACAAAGATGATGAAAAATTATCAAAAAATGGATATTCTGTTACGATATCTTGTCACACAAAAGCTCTTTTTTGGGATGAATTATCAAATGATGAATATGAAAATAAGAAAGAGATTACAAAAAATTTTATCCTAAATGAACTATTTAAAAATTTTGAAGATATAAAAAAAGAGGATATCAAAATAGATTTTTGTGCCACTAGTAAGACCTTTAAAAGATATATAAATAGGTTTAATTGCGGTGCAACACCTTTAAATCTTAAAAATATTTTTAAAATTCCAAGCTCTATAACGCCTTTTGAAAATCTATACAATGTAGGAGATTCGGTTTTTGCAGGTCAAGGATGGCCAGGAGTTGCTTTAGGTGCAAAAGTTTTAAACTCAAACTTATTTAGATAATATAATAAAAATATAAAAGGTATTTGATGCTAAAAAATGAACTAAATATATCTGTAAAGGATTGGAGAAATATTTTAATAATTGGAATACTATTTGGATTTTTTCAATCTTTAATATTTTATTTTCTAAACCCAAATTTACAAACTATTTCTACAATTATATTTAGTATTTGTACAGCTTTTTTTATAACTATTTTTGCAATAGTTTTAATTACTTTTTCAAATAGATTTATTCTTCCTAAAATTCAAAAAAAGTTTTGGACAGCTTTGAGCCTTTTTTTCTCTTTTTTATCTGGTTTTTTAGGTTTTGTTTTATCATTTTTTGTTTTTCACAAATCAAATACAGAAGTAATAGCATTTATAAGTGATTTTTGGTTAAATATTGGTGTTGTAGTAGGTTTTTTAACTCTTCTAATAGCATTGATATTGCATCAATTTGTATTCTTAAAAAATAAAAATAATCAAATACAACAAGAGATTTTAGAATCAAAACTAAAATCACTAGAAAATGAGTTAAATCCACATTTTTTATTTAATGCTCTAAACTCAGTTTCACAGCTAATATACATAGATAAACAAAAAGCTGAAAATGCTGTACTACAGTTGTCGAAGTTTTTAAGAAATGCTATAAATAAAGAGAGTTTAGTTACACTTGAAAATGAGATTTTTATGGTACAAACTTATGTAAATATAGAAAATATTAGATTTGATAATAAAATTGTTTTGCATATAGATGATTATAAAAATTTAAAGTTTGTAAAAATACCGAAATTTTCTATTCAGCTTTTGGTTGAAAATGGTATAAAACATGGATATTTAGGAAAAGAGTTGAATATTTTTATTAAATTTGACAATAATATTATAAAAGTATCAAATGATGGTAAAAAAAGTTCAAATATAAAATTTAAAACAGGTTTATCAAATCTAGAAAATAGACTTAGATTGTTAAATATTGGAGAATTGGATTTTTCTGTAGAAAAGGAAAACATGGTCTTTTGTATTATTTTAAAGGATAAAAATTGAAAGTATTAATAGTAGATGATGAAAGTTTAGCATTAGCAAGACTAAAAAGAATTTTAAATGATAATAATGTTTTTGATATTGTAGAGTTTAATGACCCACTTGAAGCTATAAAAGAGGTATCAAAAACAAAGTTTGATGCTGCTTTTTTAGATATTTCTATGCCAAATTTTAGTGGTTTAGAACTAGCAGAGATTATTTTAAATATTGAACCAAAAACATTTATAGTGTTTCAAACTGCTTATGAAGAGTATGCTTTAGATGCTTTCAAAAAAGGTGGTATGGGATATTTGCTAAAACCTGTTGAAGATAGTGAACTAAAAAAGACTTTACAAAAGATTTCAATTTATAAAGAAGAAAAGAGTGTTTCAAAAAAGATTTTAGGAAAAGTTTCTGATAAAATCTATCTAGTAGAGCTTGACGAAATATTCTATATAAAAGCAGATTTAGATGAAATTATTATAAGAACTAAAGATAATTTTGTCTATGCAAAGAAAAAGATAGGTGATATAGAAGAGATATTAAAAGACAAAAATTTCTTTAGAGTTCATAGGTCATATATAGTAAATGTAGATAAAATTAAATCTATAAAAAGTGTAGAACAGTCAAAATTAGAGATATTTTTTAATGGCGTAGATGAGTATATAGTTAGCTCAAAAGATGGTGCAAAAGAGTTTAGAGAGTATCTAGATAGAAAAAGTATATAAATTGTCATAAAACTGCTACAAAATATTTATAAATTCTTTTATAATTTTAAGACTATAGGAGGAAATTATGGCTACAACAGCTTGTATAAAGTGTCATACATTACCATCGTTTGATGATTCAAATTCAAAAGTTGTATTTGGTTTTGAAGTTGTTGAACTATGTAAAAAGTTTAGAAATTATTTAGATGAGAATAGAATAGATTACTTGAAAGAAGATAGTTTAACAGTAATCTTAAAATCTGTATGTTTGGTTGATTTCTTGAGTACTCTTCTTTCAAAAAGCATATTTAAAAAACATGAGAGAGAAGCTATTTGTATCCTTAGTTTAAATGAAAATGAAGAGTTTCATTATTCAAAAATTAGAGATGTAAAGAGTTTAGAAAAGTATAAAAATTTGATTTCAGCAAGTGAATTATCTAATCTTTTAACAAAAGGTGGTTTAACTGCACATTTCCAACCAATTTTGGATATAGAAAATAATACAATTTATGGTTATGAAACTCTTGCAAGAGGTGTAAATGATGATGGAACATTAGTTTATCCTGATAAACTTTTTAAATGGGCAAAAGATGGAGATATGCTTTTTTATCTAGATAGAGCTTGTAGAGAGAGTTCTTTAAAAACTGCTGCTATTAAAAATATTAGAGCAAAAGTTTTTATAAACTTTATACCAACGGCAATTTATGATCCAAATCACTGTTTACAATCAACAGTTAAATGGGCAAATTCATTGGAATTTGATCCTAAAAATGTGATATTTGAAGTTGTCGAAAGTGAAAATGTTGAAGATATTGAACATTTAAAAAATATTTTAAATTTTTATAAATCAAAAGGATTTATGATAGCTTTAGACGATGTTGGTAGTGGTTATTCTTCTTTAAATATGATTGTTCAGCTTCATCCTGATATTGTAAAAATCGATAGAGAAATTATAAAAGATATTGATAAAAACAAAGCAAATCAATCTGTATTTGGAGCAATTGTAAAAATTGCAAAAGATAATAATATTATTGTTTTAGCTGAAGGTATAGAGACTAAAGAAGAGTTTTTATATTTAAAAGAAAATGGTGCTTCATTGGCTCAAGGTTATTACTTTGCAAAGCCATCTTCAGAGCCAATTAGAAAAATTAATTTTTAAGGAGTTAGAGATGTTAAAAGAGATTTTATTTACAGGACTTGGTGGAGCATTACTGCTAAAAGAAAGAGTTGAAGAAGAGTTAAAAACTCTTGAAGAAAAAGGAAAAATTAAAACTTCTGATGCAAAGAGCTTTTTAGAGTCTTTAGAGCAAAAAGGAAAAGATGAAGATGAGAGAATTAAATCTAAAATAAAAGATATGTTTAAAGAAGTTTTAGATGAGCTTGGAGTTGCTACAAAAGCTGATTTAGAAAAGTTAAAAGAGGATTTAAAATAAAAACTTTTTATATTTATTTAAAACTTTTTTCACCTTACAGGGTTTATTTAATATTTAGATTTTTGTTATCTCTTTTTTTACTTATTAAAAAAAGGGATAGCTTTTTATTTATTAAACCATTAAAACCAAAAAAATTAAAAGAGACAATTTTTTATTTAGGAGCTAGCTTTATAAAACTTGCACAAGTTTTAGCAACTAGGTCTGATTTTTTTTCAAAAGAGTATTTAGATGAGTTAAAAGAGCTTCATGACAAACTTCCAAAAATGTCTAAAGCTGATTTTGAAAAAGTTTTTAAAGAGTCTTTCAAAGAAAAGTGTTTTAAAAAGTTTGAAAATGAGCCAATTGCAAGTGCTTCAATTGGTCAAGTTCATATTGCTTTTTTAGAAGATGATACGAAAGTAGCAGTTAAATTAAGAAGAAAAAATATTGAAAAACAAGTAAGAGTTGATATAAAAATATTAAATTTTTTCAATAAACTTTTTAGACCACTTTTCTCATATTACACAAAAAATTCCATAGATGCTGTTATAAATGAATTCTCAAGTATGATAAAAGATGAAACAAATCTTAGTATTGAACTTGAAAATTTAAAAAAGTTTTCTATTACTTATGAAAATAGTGGAATTTTATTTCCAAAACCTTATGAAGAGTTTTGTTCTCAAAGTGCTATTGTTATGAGTTTTATGGAAGGATTTAGATTTGACGACAAAGCTTCTTTAAAAAAATATGATATTGATTTTATACAAATTATTTCAAAACTAGTAAATTTTTATACAGAACAGATGCTAATAAATGGATATTTTCATGCAGATCCTCACCCTGGAAATCTACTTGTAAATACAAATGGAGATTTGATTTTACTTGATTATGGAATGGTTAAAAATATCGCAAATGATTCAAGAGTTGCAATAATTGAGTTAATTGACGGTGCAAATAGAGGTGATTTTGAAACCTTTGTAAGAGCAAACAAGAAGCTGGGAACTATTAGCTATGAAGCACCAGAAGGTTTAATGGTAGAGTTTAGTCAAAAAATGTTTGATATTTTCTCAAATGATAATCTATCTAGTGAATCTATGCAAAAATTGGCATTTGAAGTTTTAGAAAGTACAAGAGATTTACCTTTTAAACTACCAAGTGATGCTGTTTATATACTTAGAGTTAGTGCAATAATTGAAGGTTTAGGAACTACATATATAGAAAATTTTAATGGTGTAAAAGATATTTTACCAATTTTAAAAGATAACCTTCCAAAAGCCCTAGGAATTAAAACTACTATTTCTGAAATAGTTTTAGATGAGTTAGAATCAATACCAAAATTTTTAAAAAATCTAAAATATATGGTTGCAAAAAGTTCAAAGGGTGAACTTGAAGTACTTTTAAATAAAGATCAACTGGAATTTATAAAAAAAGATTTAAAAGATTATTTTGGCTCATATTTAAAATCTTTATCTTTTATTCTATTTGGAATGTTTTTAGTTTTTTATGATGAAAACTTAAAAAATTTGGCTTTACTTTTGGTTTCTTTTGGATTTTTAAGAGTTTGGTTTATCAAGTAGTTTGATTCTTAAATTCACTCATATAAGTTCTATAAAGTAGTGGAACCATTTGAGTTTGAAGCTTTAAATTTGTTCTTTCATTTATAGTTACACCTTTGAAAAAACTTTTCCAAAGTTTTTGGAATTTTTCTTCATTTGAAGAGTAGATTGGTTCATCAAAGTAAGCAACTTCTTGTATAGAAAAATCATTTTCTATTTTTATAAAAGCAAGTTTTCTATTTATGTCATGAATTATGAAATTTTGGTTGTTAAATCTTTTTAGAAAATGTTTTCCTAAAAAATAAACTACATTAAATTTTGATTCAATTTTAGCGTACAAAGTCTTATCTTCTAGCTCTTCAAATCTTATAAAACCTGTCATTTTATGAACATTTCTAAATAACTCTTTTTCAAGAGAGTTTAGATAAAAAACACAAGAGTTATTTATATTAAATAGTTGTTTTGACTCTTTGAAACCAATAATAATATACTCTAAAAGAGCTAGCTCAAAATCTTTTGAATCACACATAAAAATATTTAGAATTTTTTCAATCATCTCATTTGGAAATTTTATTTTTAGTGCATTTAAAACTTTTTCATATTCTTCTTTTGTTGTATCTATTTTTATAATATCATCAAAAATCATCTCATTTGGAAGAGTTCTGTATATTTTTATGGGTTTTAATTTTTTATAATAAACTTCATAAACTAAAGATAAAAAACCTTCAAAAGTTCCATCATAAACTAAAATCATAATTCACCTGTAATTGAACTAACATCAAAAAGTGTTGGCTGAACCAGTTTCTTTGGTTCAGGTTTTAGTAATGCTAATTTTAGATTTTCTCTATAAAATGGAACTTCTTTTTGAAAATCTTTATTGCAAGTGATAAAAAATTTTGCTTTTTTTATAGAGATTTTTAGTTTTTTTAAATCGTCAAATGTTAATTTTTTAAATCTTCTAGCACTTAAAATTTTCATAACACCTCTAGCTCCAATTCCAGGAATTCTTAAAAGTTCTTCTTTTGAAGCGGTATTTATTTCCATAGGAAAGTATTTTAAGTTATTTAAAGCCCAAAATGTTTTTGGGTCTAGTTCTTCATCTAAATTTGGAAATTCATCTGTAACTATCTCATCATAAGAAAAGTTATAAAATCTAAGTAACCAATCAGCTTGGTAAAGTCTATGTTCTCTAAGTAATGGAGGTTTTGTAACAACTGAAGGAAGATTTTTGTCATTATTTACTGGAATATAAGCACTATAATAAACCCTCTTTAGCAAAGCTTTATCATAAAGTGCAGAGCTAAGTTTAAGTATATCTCTATCACTTTCAGGTGTTGCCCCAACTATTAGTTGAGTACTCATTCCTATTGGTTTTTGCTCTTTTGCTAGGCTTAAATCTCTTGCAAATTTCAAAGGTTGCAAAACCTTTTCTTTAGTTTTATTTGGTGCTAGAAGTTTTAGAGATTTATCGCTAGGAAGCTCTATGTTTGAACTTACTCTATTTGCTAGTTTTACAATCTCTTCAATCAATTCCATAGAACAACCAGGAATTAGTTTTACATGAATATATCCATTGAATTTATATTCGTATCGCAAAATTTTCAAAGCTTTTAAAATCAAAGTCATTGTGTGGTCTTCATTTTTAACTATTCCAGAGCTTAAGAAAAGTCCTTCTATATAGTTTCTTTTATAAAAATTGATTGTAATATCTGCAAGTTCTCTTGGGCTAAAAACAGCTCTTGGAATATCATTTGAAACACGATTTATACAATATGCACAATCATATATACAAATGTTTGTAAGTAGTACTTTAAGTAGTGACACGCATCTTCCATCAGGAGTAAAAGTATGACAAATTCCGCTTGTATGAGTTGCTCCTAATTCTCCTTTTTTGTATGAAGTTTCAACTCCACTAGAGCTACAAGATACATCATATTTCGCACTGTTTGCTAAAATTTCCATTTTTCCATAAATATCTGTTTTCATTTTATAATTTTACTTTAAATAAATTTTTTCATTCAAAAATATGTCAATTTGCAATAAAAAGCTCTGATAAATATTTCTCTGCAACAAAAAGATGTCTTTCAAGTTTCTCTTTAGGCATTTTATTTAAAAGTGCTATTTGCATTTTCATTCTAGGACTTGATGAAAATTTGTGTGAATATTTATATAAAAATCTCCAATAAAGTGCATCTAAAATTTCACACCAATTTTCATTTTTACTATAATCACTCATTTTTAAAAGATAATTTGAGCTTGCAATATAAGGCTTTGTAGTTATGCTTCCACCATCACTAAAACCACTCATTCCATAAACATTTCCAACCATTACCCAATCATAAGCATCAATATAATTTTTCATAAAAAATTCATAAACTTCATTTGGTTTTATTTCAAGTAGTAAAAATATATTTCCTAAAATCATAAGTCTTTCAATATGGTGGTTATATGCACTAATTTCAAGTTTTTTGATAGTATCATCAAGAATTTTTATTTCACTTCTGGCTTGAGTTACTTTTTTTGGCATAGGGTTTTTAAACTCAAAAAAGTTTGAATTTCTAAGCTTTACACCATCATCTTCATAAACTCTTAGCATAAATTCACGCCAACCAATAATTTGTCTTATAAAACCCTCTTTGGCATTATATGGAGCATCAAAATTTATTATTTTATCTATTAGTTCATGTAAATCAAGTAAACCAATATTTAAACTACTTGAAATATTTGAGTGAAATAAAAAAGATTGTTTTGTATCTTTTATAATTGCATCTTGATATGTTCCAAAGTTTTCAAATTTTTCTTTTAAAAAATAGTTTAGTTGTAAAGAGGCTTCATCAAAAGTTGTGGGATAATAAAAATTCTCACAAATTCCTACTGTTTTGAATTTCTGGCAGTAAGCTATTGCTTCTTCTACATATTCATTTTTGAAAGCTAAAGTAGGGGGTATTTTTATATCTTTTGGGAGTTTTTTTCTATTTTCTTCATCAAAACTATATTTATCAAAAAGAGGTTTTCCATTTTGCATAAATATATTTAACTCTTTCCTTCTATTTATATAAAATTTATGTAAAAATTTATTTTTATCTTTTGGGTTTATAAAGTTTGGATTTTTTAGAATTTTGATATTTGAGAAGTTCTTATAAACTTTTTTTTCCAAATAGTTATCAAAAAGTTCATAAACAAATATTTCATTATTTTTATAAATTTGAAGGTAACTTTCATCTTCATAATATTCAACTAAAATATTATTTTGCTTTAAATAATTTTCATAAAATTTCATACTAGCTCTGTGTAAAACAAGTTTTTGAATATGAAAATCATATTGTGTAAAAAATAGAAGTTCTTCTATTAAAAGAACTTTCTTATCTATAAAGTTTGATAAATTTTTAAATAGTTGATTTGGATATAGAATAAATATTTTCATAGATTTATTTTATTTGGTTTTTAGGTTAATTTGTAGAGTTTGATTGTTATTTTATAATATTTTACAAAATTGATTAACTAACAAATAAAAGCTACAAATAGTCTGTTTATTATTATAAATTTACAAAAAATAATAGGAAGAATTTTGAAAAGAGCAATAGTTTTAATGAACATGGGCGGACCAAACAATCTTAATGAGGTTGAAGTCTTTTTGAAAAATATGTTTAATGATAAATATATTATAGGTGCTCCTCAGCCAATTAGAGCTTTAATTGCAAAATTAATAATATTTAGAAGGTTAAATATTGCAAAAGAGAATTATAGAGAATTAGGGGGTATTTCTCCTATAGTTGGATATACAAAAAGATTGGTAAGAAGACTGCAAAAAGTTGTTGATGCTGATGTATTTTATGAGATGAGATATACATTTCCTTTTGCAAATGATATTATTAAAAAAGTAAAAGATTACGATGAGATTTATGCAATTCCAATGTACCCACACCACTCACGAACTACAACTTTATCTTCAATTGAAGATTTTATCTCTTGTGCAAAAAGTTTTAAAATAGATCATAAAATAAAAACTATTGATTATTACTATGATAATTTGTTTTACAACAAAGCTATAGTTGATAGAATAAAAGAAACTTTAAAAGATGATAGGTCAGAAGATTTTGAGTTGGTTTTTTCAGCTCATGGATTGACTCAAAGAGTTATAGATAAAGGTGATTTATATCAAAAACATATTTTAGAGAATGTTGAATTTGTAAAAAAAGAGTTAAAATTACAAAACATAAATTTTAAAAAAATTGATGTTGCTTATCAGTCAAGAGTTGGACCTATGAAATGGTTACAACCTTATATGGAAGATAAGTTAAAAGAGTTAGGTGAAAAGGTTATCATTTATCCTATATCTTTTACAGTTGATAATTCAGAAACTTTAGGAGAATTAGTGCTAGAATATGGTGAATTAGCAAAAGAGTACGGTATAAAGGATTATAGGGTTGCAAAAGCTCCAAACTCTAATCGAAATTTTATTATTGCTTTAAAATCGATTTATGAAAATTTAAAATTAAAATAAGGAAAAATCATGAAAAAAATAGTTAGTTTATTTTGTATGACTTTATTGTCATTATTTTTTGTAGCTTGTAGTACAAAACAAGATACAGATTTAAAAACTGTAGAAAAAGTAGATTTACAAAGATATCTTGGCGATTGGTATGAGATTGCTAGATATGAGCATAAGTTTCAAAAAGATTGTAAAAATGTAAAAGCAAATTACTCTTTAAGAGATGATAAAAAAATTCAAGTTGTAAATAGTTGTACAAAAATATCTACAAATGAGTTTAAAGATGCAAAAGCAGTTGCTTATAATGTTGATGAAACAAATAGTAAGTTAAAAGTTAGTTTTTTTAGACCATTTTATGGAGATTACTGGATTTTAGATTTAGATAAAGATTATAAATATGCAATTATTGGAACTCCATCTAAAGAGTATTTATGGATACTTTCTAGAGAAAAAACTATGAATCAAGATTTGTTAAATAAATTGTTAGAAAAAATTACAAATATGGGATTTGATAAGTCAAAACTTATTTATACAGTACAGGATTAAAATATGTATTTTCAAAAAGATAGTGCTAGAGAGTTTAGTTTAAATAAAAAAAAGAGTGTAAAACCAAGTAATTTATCTTTTAGTGAAAGTGATAAAAATAGACTTGTTGAGATGGCATGGCAAGATAGAGTCTCTTTTGACACAATAAAAGAACTTTATGGTTTTAGTGAAAATGAAATTAAAAAAATGATGAGAAATCTTTTAAAAAAGAGTAGTTTCAAGATGTGGAGAAAAAGAGTTCAAGGAAGAGCTACAAAACATAAATTAAAAGTTAGTTATAAAACTACAAGATTTCAGTAAATAAACTTATTTATAGAGCAAAATTAATTTTTTGCTTTATAAAATTCTTCAAAATCTTTTGCAGAAAGTGGTTTGCAAAAGTGATAACCTTGATATAAATCACAAGATATAGATTTTAAATATTGAAGTTGTTCAATAGTTTCAACACCTTCGGCTACAATTTTTAAATCAAGCATTTGTCCCATTTTAACAATAGTTTCTACAAATATTTTTCCATTTTTTGAATTCATATCATCTACAAAAGATTTGTCTATTTTCAGATAGTTTATAGGGTATTTTTTCAGATAAGATAAAGAAGAGTAACCTGTCCCAAAATCATCTAGAGATATATTTATTCCAAAATCATGGAGTTTTTTTAGACTTAAGTAAACTTTATCAGTTTGGTCTATTAAAATATATTCAGTTATTTCCAAAATTATTTTATTTGGATTTATTGATTTATCTTTAATTTTTTTAATTAAAATATCTTCAAAATTATTTTGTAAAAATTGTTTAGCTGAGATATTTATTGATATTGAAATATCAATACCTATTTTTTGCCAATTAATATATTGGTTTAAAGCATCATCTATAATCCATTCCCCAAGCTCAATAATAAAATCATTCTCTTCAGCTAAAGGAATAAATTCATTTGGTGGTATAAATCCTTTTATTGGGTCAATCCATCTAATCAATGCTTCTGCTCCAATTATTTTTGAAGTTTTTATGCACACTTTTGGTTGATAATATAGCTTGTAATTTTTTTCTTTTAAAGCTTGTCTCATTTGTTTATCTAGATTTATAATTCTTAAGACAGCTTCATTTAATTCTGCTGTGAAGAAGTGATATCTATTTCTTCCATGTTTTTTTGCTTCATACATAGCAATATCAGCATTTTTCATTAAAGAGATTATATCTTCAGCATCTTTTGGAAATATTGATATACCAATACTGCAAGATGTACTTACTGGATGGGTTTGAATTATCCAAGGCTTTGCTAATTGTTCTTGAACTCTTTTTATGATATTTGTAAGCTCTAAATTAGACTTAAAATCTTGAATTATTAAAACAAATTCATCTCCACCAATTCTTGCTACAAAATCATTTGGTCTTAAAATCTTTTTCAGAATTTTTGATATATTTTGTAATAGTTCATCTCCAACATTATGACCAAGAGAATCATTTATTGTTTTAAAATGATCTAAATCCATAAATAAAAAAGCAAATTCTTCTTTTTTTCTTCTTGCTGTTGGAATAAGCCTATGTAAAAATTCATTTAAAGAATTTCTATTTGCTAAACCGCTTAAAGAATCTGTTCTTGCCATCAAAAACAGCTCTTTTTTCTCATTTTCCAATCTAGAAAAAGAGTCAACCATTGAGTGTCTAATTGATTCTAGTTCTCTAATTTTAAAAGCTTTTGGAATCTTTGTATTATAGTAAGCAAGTTGTCTTAGTTTCTCAAGAGGATTTGTTATATATTTTTTAAAAATAAAAAATAGAATTAAAAATCCAATTATAGGTAGGATACCAAAATATATAAAAAATTCATCTCTATTTTTTATGAAATAAGAGTTTATATAATTCTTATCAATAACATAGATTAAATCTAACTTTTTTTGTTTATTTTGTTCATAAAAATTTATATTTTCACTTAAATAGTTTAAATTTGTTAATTTGTCATTGTATGTTTCTAAGTTATCTATGAAAGAGTTTTTTTCTAATTTTTTTATTTTAGGATCTGTAGTTAAAAGTAGTTCATTGTCATCAAAAACTAAAATATTACTTACAAAAGGGCTATTTGCCGAGATGTTTCCTATTTGAGCTCTAAAAAGTAAGATATCCTCTTTTTTTTCTATATTTTTTGAGATTGAATAGGCTTTTTCTTTTATATCATTTAAGATAGTAGTATAAATTACTTTTGATGTCTGTTCTTCTTGTTTTTGGAAGTAATATGCAAAAACTACATAAAAAATTGCAAGAAGTAAGAATATAAAAAATAGAATAAATCTTTGAATAGAAAAAATCATAGAATCTCTTTAGTAGAAAAATTATGATCTTTTAGATTTTTTAATATTTCTTTACTTGGATTCTTGTTTAGCCATTTAATATTAGAAAGGCTTCCTAAAAATTCATCATAACTTGTATCATATAGATAGTCTTTTATTGTTTCATAATATTTTTTAGGATCTTTTTCAAGTTCAATTATTGCCAAATCTATTATATTTTTTAATTCGAGTAATTCTTGTTTATGTTTAGCTAAAATATCATTTTTTGTAAACATTCCATCAATTATTAAAATATCTATACTGTCTTTTGTTGTTTCAATTGTTTTTAATCCGACTTTTTCTAAAAAAATATTGTAAGGATTATAAGTGATTACTATAGAAGGATTTTGAAATTCTCTTAATGCAGATATATAAGATTGATCTTTATTTATATAGTTAAACTTTTTATCTTTTAAATTATGTTTTATTATAAAATCTTCAAAAACAATAGAATTTATTGAATCTAATTCTAAAAATATATCTATTGTCTTTTCTTCATTCTTTAAAGAAGAGAGTTCTAAATTTGACATTATTACATCTCCTCCATCTGATTTATTTAAAAGCATAATGGGGATTACTTCAGGATTTTTTTGTGAAGCTACTTTATACTCATATTGAGTTCCCATGAAAATATCAGCATTTCCTGAGTTGAAAGTATGCAAATTCTCACTAAGAGAAACAACGTTTAAAAGTTCAATATTTAGTTTGTCTAAATAACCTTTCTCTTTTGCATAAATTAAAGGTGTATAGCCAATCCAATTTGAAGTTACTATTACTAATTCTTCTTTTTTATTATTTGAGCAAGAAGATAAAAATAAAATAGCCAAAAGACTTAAAAAAATAACCTTAATCATAAACTTTCCCCTAGTTTTGGTTAATATGTATTGATTCTATTTAAAAAGTCTTAAAAGATAAATAAAAATCTATTTTTTACAGAATTTAGTTTCAAATAGTGTTTAATTATTGGTAAGTTGATGCTTCACAAACTCTAAATAGTGCCCATCTTTTTCTTCTAATTCATTGTGTGTTCCACTTTGAACTAACTCACCATCTTCAAGAACAAATATTTTTGAAGCATTTTTAACCGTACTTAATCTATGAGCTATTGTAATAACTGTTTTATCTTTTAAAAATGACTCTAAATTTCTAAATAGCTTTGTTTCTGTGTGTACATCTAAAGCAGATGTTGATTCATCAAATATAACAACACTAGGATTTGCTAAAACCATTCTTGCTATTGATAATCTTTGTCTTTGACCACCACTTAATCTTATACCCATTTTCCCAACAATAGTATCTAAACCATTTTCTAAATTCTCAAACATTTCTTTAAGTTCAGCTATTTTTAAAGCCTCTAATATTTTATCATCAGATATATCTTCACCCATTGTAAGATTAAATCGTAGTGTGTTATTGAATAGTATAGGCATTTGAAGAACTAAAAATATATGTTCTCTTAAACTTTTTTTTGAGATTTTATCTATGCTTATGTTGTTATACAAAATATCGCCATCATTTTTGGCATAAAAACCAGCAATTAGTTGTGAAATTGTTGTTTTTCCACTACCACTTGCTCCAATTATTGCAACTTTTTCTCCACTTTTTATATCAAAGCTAATATTTTTTAGGGTGTTTTTATCTTTTGTATAAGAAAAACTCAAATTTCTTAAACTAATATCAACTTTTCTGTCTTTTAATTCTATATCTCCATCATTTTCAGTCTCTAACTCTAGTACTTTGTTTATTCTTCCCATTGCTGCTTTTGCACTTGCAAGTGAGTATTGAATAGATAATATCTCTTGAACAGGAGTCATAATAAACCAGATATATCCAAACATAGCAAACATTAAACCAATAGATAAATCGCTATAAGCTACTAATAGAAGTCCTGTTGCTCTAAATATTTCAAAAGCAAATAGAAAAATTGTATAGGAGAATTTTTCATAGGCCACACTTTTATAGTTAAACTCATTTGAAGCTTTTTTTATATCTTCAGCTTTTTGTATAGATGTATCAAAAAAACTATTTTCTTTGTTACTTGCTTTTATTTGAGAAAATAGATCCAAAGTTTCATTAATATTATTTTGAAAAGCTTCAATAGTTGTATTCTCTTCTTTTTTTAGTTCACCAGTTTTTTTTGCAATTCTTCTTGAAATTATCGCAATTGTTGGTTGTGTAAACAGTATCATGATTCCAAGAAGCAAATCTATTTTTATAATTACAAATGCAACTGCTATTAAAGTAAGAGAAGATGTAATTAATTTACTTGAAACATTTACAATAAAACTATCTAGGGTATTTACATCTGTTATTAAGTTTGCTGCAATTTTACCACTTCCAAGACTTTCATATTCGTTCATATTTACTTTTTTTAGATGATTTAGTAGTTTTACTCTAATATCAAAGATTACTATTTTAGATATTCTTGTAAATATTTTTGTATTAATTACCCCAAAAATAAAATGTAGAGCTCTTAGAACAATGACAACTACTGTTACAATTGCAACATAGTATAGTGCACTACCACTACCAAAAAACTCATTTATATTATTTACAAAAAAACTTGGTTTATCAAGTAGAACTTCATCAACCAGCAAAGGTAGCAATAAAGGAATTGGAACACTTATTAAAATCCCTATAACTGTAAAGATTTGACCCCAAATAAGACTCTTTTTATTATTTAAAAGAAGTTTATATATATATTTTAAAGATATTTTTTCATTCATGGATTTATTATATCCATTTTTAGCTACAATATACGATTATTATACAGTTCTTATGTAGTATAAAAATAAAAAAAGTTGGGTTGTATGCGAAGAGGTTTTTTAGTGTTTTTTTTGCTAGTTGTGTCTGTTTTTGCGAAAGAGAATTATAGTCAAATGAGTACACAAGAGTTAATTGAGATTATTGGTTTTGTTGATGAAAAAGATAAAGTATCATTTCAAAAAGAGTTAGAATTTAGAATTCCAAAAATGAGCTCTTTTGAAAGAGAACAATATGAAAAAAGATTAAACGAAACACCAGAAATAAAGGTAATAGAAGATGAAGAGTAAGATTTTATTATTAGAAGATGATTATAACTTAAGTGAAACAGTTGCTGAATATTTTGAAGAAGAGGGCTTTGAAGTAATTTGTGTTTACGATGGTGAAGATGCTATAAGTAAGATATATGAAGAAACTTTTGATCTTTTTCTTTTAGATGTAAATGTACCAAATAAAAATGGATTTGAAGTTTTAAAAGAAGCAAGAGCAAATGGAAAAACAACACCTGCAATTTTTATAACATCTCTAAACTCAATGGATTCTTTAGAAGAGGGCTTTACTAGTGGTTGTGATGATTATATTAGAAAGCCATTTGAGTTAAAAGAGTTACAATTAAGAGTTCAAACTTTAATAAAAAAAGAGTTTTCAAAGAAAAATGAACTAATTAAAATTGGAACTAATGTTACATTTAATCCAATTTCAAATGAATTAAAATGTGATAATGAAGAAGTTAAATTAAATTTAAAAGAGTTAAAACTATTAAAACTATTTTTACAACATCCAAATGAACTTTTAACACATGATAGAATTTACGATTTTGTATGGGATTATGACGAAGAGTATAGTGATAACTCTTTACGAACTTATATAAAAAATCTTAGAAAAATTTTAGGAAAAGATACAATTGTTAGCCTTAAAAAACTCGGGTATAGATTTATCCAAGAGTGAAACTAGAACTATAATTGGGTTTAGTTTAATTTACTCAGTTTTAGTTTTAGTTATTTTGGGAGTTATTACCTTTTTATATTATCAATTTAAAAAAGATTTGATGCTTCAAGATAAAAGGCAAACTCTTCAAAACTACTCAAATGATCAGATAGCAAGCCTCAAAGAGTTGCATATAAATATTGATAAATCAAATATTTATCCAAGAGATGAAAAATATAATTCAGCTATTTATGATAGTTCAAAAAAAATGATTTTTACAACTTTAGCTATGAATAATGTAAAACTTGATGAGGTTATATATCTTAAAGATGGCTATATTCATTTAATAAAAGAACCAGAGTCATATTATTTAGGTTCAAAGTATGTAATTGTTGAAATTAAAGATGATAATGTTTGGTTTTTAAAAATTAAATATAAAATGGTTTTTTGGTTTATAATAGCATTCTCAATACTTCTTTTTATTGGATATTTTATAGCAAAACTGTTTTTACGTCCAATGAGAGAATCTATACAAATGCTAGATAGATTTATAAAAGATACAACACATGAATTAAATACACCAATTGCTGCTATTTTATCAAATATACAGATGATAGATAAAAATAGTATAGATGAAAAGTTAGCAAAAAAAATAAATCGTATAGAAATAGGTGCAAAAACAATTTCAAATATTTATGAAGATTTAACATTTATATCTTTAAATAATCAAATAATTTCAAACAATGAGAAATTAAATTTGTCAGAAATTTTAAAACAAAGAATAGATTTTTTTAAATCAATAGCAAGTAGCAAAAAAATAGAATTTCAATTAGATATAAAAGACGATATTTTTATATTTTGTGACCTAAAAAAATTATCTAAGTTAATAGATAATATTTTATCAAATGCTATAAAATATAATAAATTTCAAGGTTTCATAAAAGTGACTTTGAAGCCTAATTTATTAGTAATTGAAGATAGTGGAAAAGGTTTAAGTAAAGAAAATTTAAAAAGTTTGTTTACAAGATATAAAAGATTTGATAAGAGTGTAGGTGGATTTGGTATTGGTTTGAATATTGTATCTATGATAGCAAAAGAGTATAGTTTTAAAATCGATGTTATATCAAAAGTTAATGTTGGGACAAGGATAAAAATAAGATGGCAAGATTAGTAATTTTTTTATGTTTAACATTTAGTTTTGCTTTTTCAAATCAAAAAAATATTTATGAAAAAAATTGTGTAGCTTGTCATAATAGAATTCCTGTTAGTATTGATAAATATTTTTATAGATATTTGTTGGAGTATAGTAGTGAAAAAGATGTAAAAGAAGCTATGTTTTTATTTTTAAAAAATCCAACATTAGAAAAAAGTTTAATGTCAGAATCTTTAATAAAAAGATTTGGTTTAAAAAAGAAAACGAAGCTTAGTAATGAAGCGTTAAGAGAAGCTTTAGATATCTATTGGAATGAATATAATCTTTTTGGAAAATTGAAGTAGTTTTTCACAATATATCCACAAATCATAGATACTCTTTCACAATTATAATTTGAAGGAATATCTTATGAAAAAAGTTGTATCAATATTTTTAATTTCAAGTTCTCTACTTTTTGCGAATAACAATTCTATTGGTTTAGATACAGTTGTTGGTGCAACTTTGGGTGTTGCTATCGGAAATCAGATTGGACATGGCAGTGGTAAAGATGCTGCTAAAGTTGCTGGCGGAATTTTAGGTGCTGTTATTGCGAATAGTACAAGGCCAAATGAAAGTTATGTTTCAAATAACTATTATGGTAATCCAAATAACCAATACAACAATGGATATTATGATGGTGGATATGAAAAATCTACAACTTATGTAAATAATTATTACTATAATGATCCATATTATAGACCCAGTCCACAAGTTTCAATAAATTATATTGGTGGACATCCTAGACCTCACCATTATGTTCCAAAACACCACCATAAAAAACATGGACATAATAAACATCATAATGGACCGAATTATTATGATGGAGGAAGAACAAACTTTTATGGAGGTTTTTCTTATTCAAGATAACTCAAAGCCTTTGCTTTGAGTTAAATTATTGTAGAATAATCAATGATTATTTTAGATTTTGAAACAAACACACATAATATTGGCGATGTTTTTGAAGTTGCCGCAGTTAAAATAGATAAAAATTTTAATGTTTTAGATAAATTCCACAGATACTACTTGTCAAGATATCCTCTTAATTTTTATTCATATTCAGTTCACAGATTAACTCCTGAATTAATACTTGATTATAGAAAGGATAAAACTTATAGCTCTTATTTTAGTGAAGATTTAGATTTTGAAGAGTTTTGCAAAGGTAGTTCTACTTTAATAGCTCATAATATAAGTTTTGAATTAAGACATATAAATAATAGAGTAATCTTTAAAAATCATATTTGTACTATGTCTGGAAATAAACATCTTGTAAAATCTTATGGTAAAAATGGAGTTTTAAAGAATCCAAAATTAGATGAAACTTGTAATTATTTTGGAATAGAGTTTGATTCATCAAAATATCATAGTGCAACTTATGATGTTACGAAAACTTATGAAATTTTAAAAAGAATGGATATAAAACTTTAAGAAATAAGTAAAATTTTACTCATTTCTTAATACATCAATTACATCAATTTTTGTAGCACGGCTTGCTGGATAATAAGATGATACAAGAACTATTAAAACAGCTCCAACAATTATAGAAACAAAATCTGTAAGAGCCAAATCTAAAGGTAATTTTGCACTTCCATAAACATCAGCAGGTAAAGATACTATATCAAAAGTATCAAGTAAGAAATAACCAATAAATCCTAAAATTATTCCTAAAATAATACCACCAAACCCTATAATCGTTCCAACTCTTAAGAAAATTGATTTTATCTCTTTTGAGCTAGCACCCATTGATAAAAGTAGGGCAATCTCTTTTCTTCTACTCATTACAGTCATTAATAAAGAAGAAATAATATTTAAAGAAGCAACAAGGATAATTAGCATTAAAACTATAAATAGAGCAGTTTTTTCCATTTTCATAGCAGCAAAGAAATTTCCATTTTGTTGCCACCAACCAACAATTCCTACACCTTCATCTTTTAATGTAATTTTTAGTTTTTCAATATCTCCAAAAGCATCATCTGATAATATATGTATTCCATCATAAACATTTGGTTCTTTTTGAAGTAGTGTCTGTAGAGCTTCAATAGATGTATACATGTAAGCTTTATCATAGGCATTTAGACCTGATCTAAAAGAACTCAAGTAATTAAATCTTTTCATCTTTGGCATAAGTGAAAAACCAGCAGGATTAAGTTCTGTAAAGTATAAAGTTACTTTGCTATCATAAGTTAGTAAAAGTTTATCACTTATACCAATTCCTGTAATTAAATCATATTTATTTATTAGCTGATCTTTTACAGCTTCTTTGTAAATAGGATTGATTTCTGCTTCATTTTGTGGAATAACACCAAAAATCATACCACCGCTCATATTATCACCATTTTGAACAATTGCTTGAGTTGATACAAAAGGTGAAAATTTAAGATTTGGATACTCTTTTGTAAGTTTATTTAATAACTCTTCATTTACAGTATTTGCCATTTTTGGGTAAATAGTAAGTGGATAATTCATAGTAAAGAGTTTTCTTTCAAACTCTTTTGCTGTACCATTCATAATCGCCATTGATAAAATTAAAACCATAACACCAATAGCAACTCCAATAAATGCTAGAATAGCACTTACAGAGATAAATGGATTTTTTTTATCAAATCTTAAATATTTTTTTACGATAAAATTTACTAAAGCTTTATTCAAATTAATTTCCTGCTGCAAGTCCTATTTTTGGACCACTTTTTCCACAACATTGTTTATATTTTAAACCACTTCCACAAGGGCAAGGATCATTTCTTGCAATTTTTTTATCACTGTTTAAAACAGCTTCTCTTGCTTTATTTGTTGTTTGATGTTCTGTTGCTTTTTCCATAGAAGCTTTCATTCTATTTAAAGCTTCTTGCTCTTTTTCTTTATCTTCCTTACTTTGAAGCTGTACAGCAAAAAGTATTTTAATAATTTCTAATTTAATGTTAGAAACTAATTCAACAAACATATTGTAAGACTCTTTTTTATACTCAACAAGAGGATCTTTTTGGTTGTAACCTCTAAGTCCAATACCAGTTTTTAAAGTATCCATTGAATATAAGTGTTCTCTCCAAGCATTGTCTAAAATTTGAAGATATAATATTCTTTCTATTTCACTTCTTTGTTTTGTATCAACTACACTCATTTTTTGTTCATAAACATCTTTTAAAATAGTAATTAATCTATTTTCTAAAGAGTCATAGTCTTCACTTTTTATATCTTTTTCTTCAATTATAAAGTGAAGTTCTTCTTTGAATTTTGCAACAATTTCTTTATAATTAAATTCTTCTTCACTCATTCCTTGGAAAATATTTGCATGAGATAGAAGATTTTGTACATAATCAACTCTATTTTCATCTATTTTTGAACCAATGTTATAATCTTCTTTTAATAAATCATTTCTAAAAGCATAAATAACTTTTCTTTGTTCATTTGCTACATCATCATATTCTAAAAGATGTTTTCTACTTTCAAAGTGCATTGATTCAACTTTCTTTTGAGCATTTTCAACAGCTCTTGTAACCATTTTCGACTCTATGTATTCACCATCTTTAATACCAAGTCTTTCCATGATTCTTTTTATTTTATCACTTCCAAAAATTCTTAAAAGATTATCTTCTAAAGATAGATAAAATTGTGATTCTCCAACATCTCCTTGTCTTCCACTTCTTCCTCTAAGCTGATTATCAATTCTTCTACTTTCATGTCTTTCTGTACCAATAATTGCTAAACCACCAAGAGCTAAGATTTCTTGAGTTAATTTAATATCAACACCTCTTCCTGCCATATTTGTAGCAATTGTTACAGCACCTTTTTGTCCTGCATCAGCAATGATTTTTCCTTCTTTTTCATGTTGTTTTGCATTTAATACAGTATGAGGTATTTTTTTTTCAGCTAAAATTTTATGCAGTTGTTCACTTTTTTCTATACTAGCAGTTCCTACTAGAACAGGTTGCCCTTTCTCATGGTATTCTTTTATTTTTTTACAAACTGCTTCAAATTTTTCTCTTTCAGTTTTATAAATTAAATCACTTCTATCAACTCTTTGAACTTTTAAATTTGTAGGTATTGATACAACATCTAAATTATAAATTTGTGCAAATTCTGTTGCTTCAGTTTGAGCAGTACCTGTCATTCCTGAAAGCTTTTCATACATTCTAAAATAGTTTTGGTATGTAGTATCTGCTAGAGTTTGACTTTCATCTTGGATAGCAACTTTTTCTTTTGCTTCAAGTGCTTGGTGTAGACCTTCACTAAATCTTCTTCCCTCACTAAGTCTTCCTGTAAACTCATCAACGATAATGATTTGATCATCTTTTACAACATAATCAACATCTTTTTGAAAAATATAGTTTGCTTTTAAAGCTTGATCAAGAGAATGAGAAAGCATTGCATTTTCAATAGAGTATAGATTCTCAACTCCAAACAAAAGTTCAGCTTGTTCATGTCCTTGCTCAGTTAAAACAACAGATCTATTTTTCTCATCTACTATAAAATCACCTGTCGTTATTGGTTTATCAGCAGGATTTTTAGGTTCAATCATTTCTCCTCTAACTAGTTTTAAAGCTATTTCATTTGCTTTCACATAGTTAGAGTTTTTGTGGTTTGTTGGACCACTAATAATAAGTGGTGTTCTTGCTTCGTCAATTAAGATAGAGTCAACTTCATCAACTATTACAAAGTTATGACCTCTTTGAACTTTATCTTTTAAATCATAAACCATGTTATCTCTTAGATAATCAAATCCTAAAGAGCTATTTGTTGCATAAGTTATATCACAATTATATTGTTCTCTTCTCTCTTTATCATCTCTGATTGAATCAGTTAAAGCACCAACGCTGAAACCTAAAAATTCATATAAAGGTTTTAATTCATTTGCATCTCTAGATGCTAAATAATCATTTACAGTTACAACATGTACACCTTTTCCCGTTAGTGCATTTAAACAAACTGCAATAGAACCAACTAGAGTTTTTCCTTCACCTGTTTTCATCTCTGCAATTCTTCCATCATTTAAGACCATCGCTCCAATAAGCTGAACATCGTATGGTCTCATATTTAAAACTCTTTTTGAAGCTTCTCTTGTAATTGCAAATGATTCATTTAAAACATCGTCTAATGATTTTTCTTTGTTTTGTACAGAAGTTTTTAATTTATTAAATTCACTTTTTAGTTCATCATCACTTAGTTCTTGATACCTTTTCTCTAAAAGAGTTATTTCATTTGCTCTTTTTCTATATTTGTTTACTATTCTATCATTTCTTGTGCCAAAAACTTTTGAAAAAACATTTAACATAAAATTAGTTCCTTTTCGTTATAATGAGAAAGATTATATAGAAAAAAAGGTTAAAAATGTTTTATAGAGTTTTTTTTGTTTTTAGTTTTTTAGCATTAGCTTTATTAAATGCAAGTGATATTAAAAATTTGGATAGTTTTTTTGGAAATTTTAAACAGACTATAACATCTGATTCAAAAAGCGTTATTGAGTACAACGGTAAGGTTTTTATCAAAAAAAGTGGAAAAATATTATGGCAATATGAAACACCAATTAAAAAGAATGTATACATTGATAATAATATGGCTATTGTAGATGAACCTGAGTTAGAGCAAGCTATTTTTACAAAACTTGATAATGAAATTAATATTATTAAACTTTTAAATGAAGCAAAAAAAATTGATAATGAAAATTATGTTTCTACAATAAATGGAATAAAATATAATATCAAAGCAAGTGCTGATAAAGTTTCAAAAATTACATACAAAGATGAGTTAGATAATCAGGTTGCAATTAATTTCTTAAATATTGTTCAAAATGGTGAAATTTCTGATGAAATATTTAAATTTATAATTCCTAGCAATTATGATGTTATTAGAAAGTAAAAAGTAGTTTAAGAAAAAGTAGCTATAATTTTAGCTTAGGTAAACAAGACAATAGCTTGATATTTCAAGAGGAAAGTCCGGGCTGCTGTGAAGTGTGGTTCCATTTAAATAATGGCTAGAGTAATCTAAGGGATAGTGCAACAGAGAGTAGACAGCCAATTTTATTGGTGATGGTGAAACGGTGAGGTAAGAGCTCACCAGCAAAAAAAGTAACTTTTTTGGCTTTGTAAACCCAACCTGCAGCAAGAAGATCTGGTATTTACTTCACATTTTTTGGTCTTCGCAAGAGCGTTAAAGTGATTTAACGCCTAGATAAATTATTGTCCTTGACAAAACGCGGCTTATTGTTTACCTATTATATTATAAAACTTTTCGATGATTTTTTTCTCTAATTCTTCAACACTGTTTAAAGCATCGTTATAATTTGAGAATCCCCAATTTACTAGAATACCTTCAATACCTGCATTTGTTGCAGCCATGATATCTTTATTTGAATCACCTACAAGTTGAGCATTTTGTTTTTTTATACTATATTTATCTAATAATATATTTACCATATCAGGATTTGGTTTTGGTTTTTCAACATCGTTGTATCCTACAATTGAAGAAAAATAGTTTTCAATTTCTAAATGATTTAACATTTTTCTAGCATATTCAGAGTTTGCATTTGTTGCAATACAATATTTAAAATCGCTTTTAAAATTATCTAAAAGTTTTTTAATACCATCATAAATATGTAAGTCTACCAAACAATTTTTACTATAATAATCTTCAAATAACTCTTTTATTTCAGGAGTAAAAACTTTTCTATTATAAAAAAATTCTGCACTGTTTACATTTATGTCATTTATATTTTCTAAAATAAAATCTCTCTCTAATGTTTCTAAACCCAAATTTTCTCTTACATAATTTACGGTGTTTGCTATTGCATAACCACTATTTATAAGAGTTCCATCCATATCAAAAATAATCATATTCATAAAAAAATGCCTTTAAAAAATTAATATTAGAATTATATAATTTTAAAATTAGCAAAAAGTTAATTAAAATAAGACAAATTTTATCTTATTTTAAAGTTAGATAATTTATAATTTCACTCATAGGATATTTGTATTGAATCCTCCTACTACTAAATACAATTTTTAATAGTATCCTATACTTTTTTTGAAATAAATTAATTATACGGGCTTTACAGTTTTTCCCTCTGTAAAGCCTTTTTTTATGCCAAAAAAGATACAATCTGTCTTTATTTTGGAGAATATAATATGAAAAAACTTTTACCAATATTAACTATAGTTTTAATAGCTTCAATTATTTTAATAATATTTATATCTATGGCAAAACAACAAAAAATGGTTGTTGTTAAAGAAGGAAATATTTCTCAAGTACCTTTAGAAATAGTTTTAGGAAAATATCAAGATAGTGATTGTGGAATGGTTATAAATGATTTAACTTTTGCTTCACAAGTTGTATCTATTGATGGAAAAACTTGGTTTTTTCATGATCATGGAGGGCTAGGAAATTGGTTAAATTCTAAAGATAATAAATTTAAAAATAGTATTAAAATTTTTGTTATGACGAAAGATAGTAAAAGATATATTGAAGCAAAAGATGCTTTTTTTAGTACAAACGAAGAAACACCAATGAAATTCGGGTTTGGTGCTTATGAAAATAGTAGTGAAAATTTTATAAGTTTTGATGAGATGCTTTTAAAAGTTTTAAGAAAAGAGACTTTAGCTAATCCAAATTTTAAACAACACAATCATGATAATCATAGTGAGCATAAATAGTGGAAGCAATTAGTGTAATTTCAATTATAACTATTGCGCTTTTAGGTTCTTTTGGACACTGTATAGGAATGTGTGGAGGAATTGTTGTAGCGTATTCAAGCACAAAAATAAAAAGTGAATATAACAAAGTTACACAAAGTGTAGCTCATCTTTTATATTCATTTGGGAGAGTTACAACTTATACACTTTTAGGAGCAATATTTGGTTTTGTTGGAGGAGTTGTTAGTTTTTCCAATATAACAAGTGGTGTAATGCTTTTAATTACTGGTCTTATGATGATTCTAGTTGGATTTTCTCTTTTGGGAAAAGTTAAATTTTTATCATTTTTAGAGCAAACTTGTTCAAAATCAAGTTTTTATCAAAAAAATTTTAAAGCTCTTTTGGGTAGTAATTCTTTATTTAGTTTTTATCTTTTGGGACTTTTAAATGGTCTTTTACCATGTGGTTTTGTGTATGTTTTTGCAATTACAGCTGCTAGTACAGGAAGTGCTTTTTGGGGTGCTGTTGTTATGTTTATTTTTGGAATTAGTACAATCCCAGCACTATTCTTTTTAGGATTTTTTATAGGTTTGTTCAAACAATCAAATCTTAGAGATACTTTTATAAGAATTGCTTCTATTTTAGTGATTATTTTTGGAATATATATAGCTTATCAAGGTTATGAATATATAGTTGATCCAACAAAATCAATATTGAATTGTCACATATAATAAAAATTATTAATTAAATTTTGTAAAGGAGGAAAAAATGAAAAGATATTTTAGCTTTTTTGGTATTTTAATGGCAACATCAAATGCAAAACTTAATATGTTTTACTCAAAATTTGAGAACTATTTAGAAAAATTACCAGATATAAAAAATAGTTTAATAAAAACTGAACTAAAACCAATCAAACAATATTCAACAAACAATTTATAAAATATAAGGTCAAAAATGAAAAAAACAAAAATAAGCTTAGTTGCAAGCTTTTTAATAGCAACAAATTTATACTCACAAACTACTTTAGAAGAAATTTCTATTACAAGTGCTACAAAATCTGAACAAAAATTACGAGATGTAACGGCCAATGTTGATGTTATAACTGCTCAAGAAATTGAAGATAGAAAATTTAAGACAGTTTCTGAAGCTTTACAGACAATTCCTGGAATTCAAGTATCACCAAGTGGTGGAATAGGTCAACAAACTTCTCTTTTTCTAAGAGGAATGGATTCTCATAGAACTTTAGTTTTAATAGATGGTGTAAGATATAATGATATTACAAGTCCTAATGGAACTGCAAATTTTGAGCATCTTATGATAAATGATATAGAAAGAATTGAAGTTATAAAAGGAGCTCAAAGTAGTATTTGGGGAGCAGATGCAAGTGCAGGTGTTATAAATATTATTACAAAATCTGCAAAAGATGGAACACATGGAAATGCAACTGTTGAATATGGAAGATATAATAGTAAAACTGCAAAAGCAAATATATCACACAAAGATAAAAATTTTGATGCAAAATTAAGTGCAACTAGAGTTGATACAGATGGTTTTTCAGCTAAAGTTCCAAAAGATGAGAAGTTAAGCAAATATGAAGATGATGGATATGAAAATACAACTGCAAATCTTAAATTAGGATATAACTTTGATGAAAATAATAGAGTTTCAACTTCTTATGAAATAATTGATACAAAAGTTGATTATGACAATTTTCCAGATGATAAAGCTAGTCAAGCTAAAACTAAAACATATCTAGCAAATCTTACCTATGAAAATAAAAATGATATAGCCCTTACAAAAGTTTATACAAATTATACAGATATAAAAAGAGAATATTCCTTTGGAGAATATGAAGGTAATGTAGAAGAGTATGGAGTAAATACAAGTATTGATTATTTAAACTCTTCAAATTTAACTATTGGTGGAGATTATAAAAAGTTTGAAACTAAAAAAGATGTGTTGGATGAATATAATAACAAAGGTATTTTTATAACAAATACAAATAAGTTTTTTGATGATAATACTATATTCACACAAGCTTTAAGGTATGATAAGTACAGTGATTTTGAAAATAAAACTACTGGAAAAATAGGAATTAAACAATACATTATTGATGAATTAAATGTTAGTTCAAATTATGGAACAGGTTATAATGTGCCAACTATCAGTCAACTTTTTGGTCAATGGGGTGCTAATCCTGATTTAAATCCAGAAAAAACAAAATCTTATGATTTAGGAATTGAGTATAAAGGTTTATCTATTACTTATTTCAATAATAAAGTTGAAAATATGATAGACTGGGTAACTATACCACAATCTTGGGATGGAGCTTACAATAATATAGAAGGAAAAAGTAAGATTAAAGGTGTTGAGATTGCTTATAAAAACTATATTACACAAGATGTTCTACTAAATTTTAATTATACAAATTTAAGTGCTAAAAATGATAAAGATGAATATTTAGCAAAAAGAGCTAAAAATAAAGTTGGTTTTGGAGTTGATTATTATGGTCTAAAAGATTTCCATTTTAATGTAAATGGTGAATATGTAGGTACAAGATATGATAGAATTGATCAACAAGGTGCAAAAACTGGAAATTACACAATATGGAATGCAGTTGTTGATTATGATATAAATAAAACTTTTTCAACTTATGTAAAACTTGATAATATTTTTGACAAAGATTATCAAGTTGTTGATGGTTATGCAACAAGTCAAAGAGCTGCATATTTAGGTTTAAAGGCTAGTTTCTAAAATGAAAAAACTACTATATTTTCTACTTTTTATAAATTTTTTAAATGCAAATGAGAGAATTATAACTTTAAGTCCAGCAATAAATGAGATAGCTTTTGCTCTTAATCTAGGTGATAAAATTATTGCAAATACAGAGTTTTGTGATTTTCCTGTTGAATCAAAAAATATCCAAAAAGTAGGGGGATATGGTAGTGTTAGTTTGGAAAAAGTTGTAAATTTGAATCCAACAATTATATTGAATCAAGATTATGATAAAAAATTAAACCAAAGTTTAAAAGATTTAAATTTTAAAACTTTGGTTTATAAGACAAATAGTTTAGAAGATATTAAATGCACAATAGAAGATTTAGGTGATGTTTTTAATAAAAATGAAGAAGCAAAAAAACTAAATAATGAAATAGAACATAGTTTAGAATCTTTAAAAAATATTGTAGAAAATAAAAAGGTTTTAATAGTTATTAGTCCACAAAATAGTTTATCAAATCAGATTTTTGTAGCAGGAAATTTTGTATATTTTGAAGATATTATAAAAGCTAGTAACAACATAAATGCATATCAATCAAGTTTAAAATCTCAACCTTCAATTAATAGTGAGAAATTAATTACTTTAAATCCTGATATTATTATATTATTGGCTCCGTTTTTAGAAAATGATAAAATAACTCAAGAAAAGTATATAAATATGTGGGAAAAACTTCCAACAAATGCAAGTAAGCAAAAAAACATTTATATAATAGATAAACTGTACTCAGGTATTCCAAGTCATAGAATAAGATATTTTATAGATGATTTTAAAGGTATTTTAGAAGATGTTAGAGCTAAAAAATTATAATAATTTTATTTTAAAAGATATTTCTTTTGTTTTAGAAGAAAAAGAAAATTTGCTTATTTTAGGTGAAAATGGTGCAGGTAAATCTACATTAGCAAAAGTTTTATCAAATTTAATAGATAGTTCTAATTTATTTTTTAGAAAACAGAATATAAAAGAACTTGATTCTTTTAAAAGAGCAAAATTAATAAACTATATTCCTAGTCGTTTTGAAGTTTTTGATGATTATTTAACTGTTTTTGAATTTTTGAAACTCTCTTGTATTGAAGAAAAAAACAATAAAGAGATAAAAAGTATTATATCTTTGTTAAAATTTGAAGATTTAAAAGATAGTTATTGTTCTAATCTTAGTTCAGGAGAACAACAACTTTTACAATTGGCTAGTGCAATTTTACATGATGCACAAATTACAATATTTGATGAACTAACAGCAAATTTAGATTTAAACAGATTAAAAGAGGTTTTTGGCATTTTAAATTCAAACTTTTTAAAACAAAAAATTATTATCACTCATAATTTAGATTTTGCTTATGCTTTAAAAGATTTTAAAGTACTATTTTTAGAGAAAGGTAATTTAAAGTTTTTTGATTCTCATGATAAATTTTTTACTCAAGAAAATTTAAATAAATACTACAATGAAAGTGTAAAACTTATAAATTCACATTTGGTACTTGATTTATGAAAATATTTATATATATTTTATCTTTTCTAATTATATTTATATCTCCTTTTCTAGGAGAAATAAATATATCTTTAAATCAAATATTTAGTTTAGATGATAGTATGTCTATGGTTTTTTGGGATTTGAGAGTTCCTAGAGTTATTTTGGCTTTTTTTGTTGGTTCAATTTTAGCAATTAGTGGTTTGGTATTTCAAATAGTTTTTAAAAATGAGTTAATCACTCCTTATACTTTAGGAATTGCAAGTGGAACGACTCTTTTTTCAGCTATTTCAATAGTTTTTTTTCCTCTTATTCCTCTTTTCTTTTCATCTATTCTAGGTTCATTAATAACAATATTAATATTATTTTTGATTTCAAAGAGGCTAAATAAGAAATCACTCATAAATTCTACAAATTCAATGCTTTTAATAGGTATCGCATTATCATATTTTTACAGTTCAGCTTTGATGTTAATATTTTTTATTAGTAATCTACAAGAAAATTATAGTATTGTAAGATTTACTCTAGGAAGCTTGGATACTGTTGGATTTATTCCAACTTTAATTGTTGGATTTACAGTTTTTTTTGTGTTTATATTTATTTTTAGGATTAAAAATAGCATAAATTTACTTCTTATTTCAAATGATGTTGCATTTTTAAAAGGTTTGAATGTTGATAAAACAATTTTAACTATTTTGATATTTATTACAATTTGTGTTGGAATTTGTATAAGTTTTACAGGTCCTATAGGTTTTGTAGGGTTAGTAATACCTCATATAGTAAAACTAATTTATAAAAAGAGTGCAACAAAGTTATTTATTCCGACACTATTTTTTGGAGGGGTATTTTTAGCAGCTTGTGATTTGATTTCAAGAATTTTACCAACGGCTTCAGCTCTTCCAATAGGAGTTGTAACTTCTTTTATAGGCGCACCGTTTTTTGTTTATTTATTGATAAGAAAAAAAGAGGTTTAACCTCTTTTTGTAACTTTTCTTTTTTTAGTAGATTTTGAAGCTTTTGGTTTATCTTCTGTTTGTCTTTTTTTTGATAGGATTTTTTTATCTTTAAGCGATTTTGGTTTTGGTTGTTTTGCTCTTGGTTTTTTCTCTTTTGTTTCAAAACCTTTTAATTCTTCTCTTGGAATTTTAAGCATTAATTCTTTTTCAATTTCGCTCATAAATTTATAATCTTTTACACTTAAAAGAGTAATAGCAGTTCCATCATTTCCAGCTCTAGCTGTTCTTCCAACTCTATGCGTAAAATCATTTATTGTTTCAGGTAAAGCAAAATTTATTACACAAGGAAGATTTTCTATATCAATTCCTCTAGCTGCAATATCTGTACAAACTAAAACTCTTAATTCTTTCTCTTTAAATTTTCTTAAAGCTAATGCACGGCTACTTTGTCTTATGTCACCATGAATACAAGAAGCTTTTAATCCATCAAGATTCAAGTTTTCTACTAAGCTATCAGCTTCTAATTTTTTATTTACAAAAACTAAGGCTTGAGATATATTTTTTGAACCAATTAAAAAAGATAAAAGCTCAGTTTTTTTATCTTCATCTACAAGTATTATTTGGTGTTCGATTTTTTCTACATGATCTCTTTGATTTGTAACTTCAATAACAACAGGATCTGTTAAAAATTCTTTAGCTAATTTTTTTACAGTTGAATTTATAGTTGCACTAAACATTGAAATTTGTCTATTTTTCCCAATATGTGGTAATATTTTCTCAACTTCTTCTAGAAAACCCATATCAAGCATAGTATCAAGTTCGTCAATAACAACACTTGAAACACTCGATAAATTTATAGTATTATTTTTTAAATGTTCTAATAATCTTCCTGTTGTAGCAACAACGATATCAACTCCATTTGCTAGTTTTTTTTCTTGTTCTTTACTTGAAATTCCACCAAATATAGCAACTCTTTTAATATCTAAATATTTAGAATAATCATCTATGGCATTTACTATTTGTTTTGCTAATTCTCTTGTTGGAACTAAAATTAAAGCTCTTAAAACACTATTTTTATTTTTCTCTTTTACTAAATCTTCTAGAATAGGAATTAAAAATGCACAACTTTTTCCTGTTCCACTTTTAGCAACTCCTATTATGTCTCTTCTTTTTAAAGCAATTGGTATTGCTTTTTCCTGAATAGGTGTAGGATTTACGTATCCTAAATCATTAATTGCTTTTAAAATATTTTCATCTAATTTTAAGTTCTGAAAAGTTTTTATGAAAAATCCTTTTGTTTAAATATGTTTAAATTATATCTAAATTGAAATTAGATTTGAATTTCATTATAATGTTAAAAATTTTATAAGAAAGTTTATTATGGAAAGAGAATTTTTTATTTCATTTACTTTTATATTTATAATAGTTATTATAATTTTAATTTGCTGGATAATTAAATTAAAAGATGAAACTAAGAAGAAAAATGATGTACAAGAAAAACTTGAATTAAGTGAAGAAAAATATAGAGTTCTTTTTGATATTGCACCAGTTTTATTAGATGCTTTTGATGAAAATGGAAAAGTTATTTTGTGGAATAAAGAGTGTGAAAAGGTTTTTGGTTGGACACTTAATGAGTTACAAGAACATAAAAAGCCAATTTCTTTATTTTATGATGATGAAAATATACAAAATCAAGTTCTTGAAGATTTAACGAAAGAGAGTAAAGAATATAAAGTATGGTTTCCAAAAAGAAAAGATGGTAAAAATCTTGTTGTAAAATGGGCAAATATAAGATTACCAAATGGAGAGTTAATTCATATGGGATACGATATTACAGAACAAAAAGAAAATGAAAAATTATTAGAACAGAATACTTTAACTCTAGAATTTGCAAAAAACGAATTAGAAATTTTAAATAATAGTTTGGAAAAAAGAATAAAAAGTGAAATAGAAAAAAGTACAAAACAACAAGCATTGATAATGGAACAGAGTAAGCTTGTTCAAATGGGAGAAATGATACAAAATATTGCACATCAATGGAGGCAACCACTCTCTCAAATAAACTCTACGCTAATGCTTTTAGATGTATACTTGAATAAAAAAAATTGTATGAATGATGTTGTTGAAGAAAAAATATCTGAAATAGAAGAACTTACAAGTTATTTATCCCATACAATAGATGATTTTCAGAACTTTTTTAAACCAAATAAACATAAAACACTTTTCAAGATATCCGATGCATTGCATAAATCTTTAAATATTGTAAAAGGGCAAATAGATTTTCATAAAATAGAAATTGTTGATAATATAAATAAAGATTTAGAAATAAATGGACAAAAAGAGGAGTTACAACAAGTTCTTTTAGTTTTAATAAATAATGCAATTGATGCATTGGTTTTAAACAAAATATCAAATCCAAAAATAGTTTTTGGTAACATATTGGAAAATAACATTTTAACAATTATAGTAGAAGATAATGCATTAGGAATAAAAGAAGAAAATATAAAAAGAATATTTGAACCTTACTTTACAACAAAGTATAAATCAAAAGGAACAGGAGTAGGTCTTTACATAGCAAAAATGATTTTACAAAATAGTTTGTATGGAGATCTAAGTGTAGAAAATATAAATGATGGTGCAAGATTTAAAATAAAATTAGAAGGGGTACTATGAATAATAAATATCCATATAATATATTAGTAGTAGAAGATGAAGAACAATCAAGAGAAAATTTTGTTTCGTATTTATTAATGTTTTATGAAAATGTTTTTGAAGCAAGTAATGGAGAAAGAGCACTAGAAGTATATAAAAGAGAAAAACCACACATTATATTACTTGATATAAATATTCCTAAAGTAAGTGGTTTGGAAGTTGCTAGACAAATTAGAGAAAAAGATTTGATGACAAAAATAATAATTTTAACAGCTCATAGTGAAAAATCTTTTTTACTCGAAGCCATGAGTCTTAGACTTACTAAATATCTTTTTAAACCTGTTAATAGAAAAGATTTAAAACAAGCATTGGATTTGGCAATTACTGAATTAGAAAAATTTGATATTATAGTTAATGATGAAATAGAAGTAAATGAATTTTATACATATTCATTTAATAAGAAATCTTTGAAATATAAAGGTAATGAAATAAGCCTAACTCAAAAAGAGCAACTTTTTTTTGAATATTTGTTAAAGAATAGAAATAAAGTTTGTTCTTATCATGAACTACTATCTTATACTGAAGTAGCTACTCTAGATGGTTTAAAGAATTTAGTAAAAAGATTAAAAAAGAAGTTAAATGATGAATTAATAACAAATATTTCAGGAATAGGTTATAAAAAAAGTTAATTTGTATTTATTTTAGGATTAATATAGAGTTATAAAAGTCTTTATAAACAGTCTTTTTAGGAAATGAATTAAGTGAATAAGAACAATTTCCAAAATTTAAGCGACATTTAAGCGTATAGCTCTTGACAACTGAGAAAAATCCTATTATAATTCCCGTCCAATTTGACCGAGAGAGGTTAAGTTAAGATCTTTAAAAAATGAAGTAAGTTTGTAAAGATAATAATCTTTGTAAACCGAATATGTTAATCTTAAATATTCAATACAAAAAAATAATGAACAAGAAGTCAAATTCTTGTCTATAAATTTGAGTGATAATTTTGTAATTTAGTAATAAAAAACAAAAATGTCAGTTTCATACACTACATAATGATTAATTAGATTAATCAATAATTTATGGAGAGTTTGATCCTGGCTCAGAGTGAACGCTGGCGGCGTGCTTAACACATGCAAGTCGAACGAGAACGGGTTATAGCTTGCTATAATTGTCAGCTAAGTGGCGCACGGGTGAGTAATGTATAGGTAATATGCCTCTTACTAAGGGATAACAAATGGAAACGTTTGCTAATACCTTATACTCCTTACTAACTAAAGTTAGTAAGGGAAAGATTTATTGGTAAGAGATTAGCCTGTATTGTATCAGTTAGTTGGTGGGGTAATGGCCTACCAAGACAATGACGCATAACTGGTTTGAGAGGATGATCAGTCACACTGGAACTGAGACACGGTCCAGACTCCTACGGGAGGCAGCAGTGGGGAATATTGCACAATGGACGAAAGTCTGATGCAGCAACGCCGCGTGGAGGATGACACATTTCGGTGCGTAAACTCCTTTTATATAAGAAGATAATGACGGTATTATATGAATAAGCACCGGCTAACTCCGTGCCAGCAGCCGCGGTAATACGGGGGGTGCAAGCGTTACTCGGAATCACTGGGCGTAAAGAGCATGTAGGCGGATTAATAAGTTTGAAGTGAAATCCTATAGCTTAACTATAGAACTGCTTTGAAAACTGTTAGTCTAGAATGTGGGAGAGGTAGATGGAATTTCTGGTGTAGGGGTAAAATCCGTAGAGATCAGAAGGAATACCGATTGCGAAGGCGATCTACTGGAACATTATTGACGCTGAGATGCGAAAGCGTGGGGAGCAAACAGGATTAGATACCCTGGTAGTCCACGCCCTAAACGATGTACACTAGTTGTTGTGAGACTTGATCTTGCAGTAATGCAGTTAACACATTAAGTGTACCGCCTGGGGAGTACGGTCGCAAGATTAAAACTCAAAGGAATAGACGGGGACCCGCACAAGCGGTGGAGCATGTGGTTTAATTCGACGATACACGAAGAACCTTACCTGGACTTGACATAGTAAGAACTTTCTAGAGATAGATTGGTGTCTGCTTGCAGAAACTTATATACAGGTGCTGCACGGCTGTCGTCAGCTCGTGTCGTGAGATGTTGGGTTAAGTCCCGCAACGAGCGCAACCCTCGTCCTTAGTTGCTAACAGTTCGGCTGAGAACTCTAAGGAGACTGCCTACGCAAGTAGGAGGAAGGTGAGGACGACGTCAAGTCATCATGGCCCTTACGTCCAGGGCTACACACGTGCTACAATGGGATATACAATGAGCCGCAATACGGTGACGTGGAGCAAATCTTATAAAATATCTCCCAGTTCGGATTGTAGTCTGCAACTCGACTACATGAAGTTGGAATCGCTAGTAATCGTAGATCAGCTATGCTACGGTGAATACGTTCCCGGGTCTTGTACTCACCGCCCGTCACACCATGGGAGTTGAACTCATTCGAAGCGGGGATGCTAAAGTAGCTACCTTCCACAGTGGATTCAGCGACTGGGGTGAAGTCGTAACAAGGTAACCGTAGGAGAACCTGCGGTTGGATCACCTCCTTTCAGAGAAATAAGTTAAGATTTGTTTCTTAACTATTCAGAAAAACAAAGAATATTTAAGATAATATGTTCGGTTTATAAAGATTATTTGAAAAAATAGGTGAAGGGGCCTATAGCTCAGCTGGCTAGAGCGCTCGACTGATAATCGTGAGGTCTCAGGTTCAAGTCCTGATAGGCCCACCATAAATAATCTGGGGAATTAGCTCAGCTGGGAGAGCGCCTGCTTTGCACGCAGGAGGTCAGCGGTTCGATCCCGCTATTCTCCACCATCTATTAAACTTAAGAGTGTAAGAGCTTTTAAAGTTTTAATATAAGTTTTATAATATGATTATAAGATTTATATTAGAACTTAATAAAATAGGTTTCTAAATGATATTTAAAAATATAATGTTAAAGTCTTTAAAATTTTTTCGTAAATTTGAATAGCGATATTTAAATTTAAATAAAAAAATTTCATATCTAAAAAATTTAATAGAGATATTAAATATAACTATAGATAACACAACTATATTATTGAACAATATGTTTAATAAGATAGTAGCCAAAGAATATTATCAAATTTAGAAGTTTTAGTTAAACTAGAATTTTTAGGCAAGAAAAAAGGAACCTGAATAAAATCGTAAGATTTTTTTAGGCTCCGTTTATAAGCTATTAAGGGCTAATGGTGGATGCCTTGACTGTAAGAGGCGATGAAAGACGTATTAGGCTGCGATAAGCCTCGGGGAGCTGCCAAAGAGCTTTGATCCGGGGATTTCTGAATGGGGCAACCCAATATAATGAGAATTATATTACCCTACGGGGAGCGAACCTGGTGAAGTGAAACATCTCAGTAGCCAGAGGAAGAGAAATCAATTGAGATTCCGTCAGTAGCGGCGAGCGAACGCGGATTAGGACAAACCCAATGCTTGCATTGGGGGTTGTAGGACTATAATGTGTAGTTAAAGAGAATAGATGAATTAGTTGGAAAGCTAGAGCATAGAAGGTGATACTCCTGTAATTAAAATTCTCAATAACGCTAATAGTATCCTGAGTAGGTCGGAACACGTGATATTTTGACTGAAGCTGGGGGGACCACCCTCCAATCCTAAATACTACTTACAGATCGATAGTGAACAAGTACCGTGAGGGAAAGGTGAAAAGTACTGCAGCGAGCAGAGTGAAATAGAACCTGAAACCATTAGCTTACAATCATTCAGAGCCCTATGATTTATCAGGGTGATGGACTGCCTTTTGCATAATGAGCCTGCGAGTTGTGGTGTCTGGCAAGGTTAAGCCAAGTGCGAAGCCGTAGCGAAAGCGAGTCTTAATAGGGCGACATAGTCAGATGCTGCAGACCCGAAACGAAGTGATCTATCCATGAGCAGGTTGAAGCTGGTGTAAGAGCCAGTGGAGGACCGAACCCGCTGACGTTGAAAAGTCTTGGGATGACTTGTGGATAGGGGTGAAAGGCCAATCAAACTTCGTGATAGCTGGTTCTCTCCGAAATATATTTAGGTATAGCCTTGTGTTGTAGCATATAGGGGTAGAGCACTGAATGGGCTAGGGCTGCTTACCGCGGTACCAAACCCTATCAAACTATGAATACTATATGTGGAATCACAGGAGTCAGGCGGTGGGTGATAAAATCCGTCGTCAAGAGGGGAACAACCCAGACTAACAGCTAAGGTCCCTAAGTTACATCTAAGTGGAAAACGATGTGGAGTTACTGTGACAACCAGGAGGTTGGCTTAGAAGCAGCCATCCTTTAAAGAAAGCGTAACAGCTCACTGGTCTAGTGATTCTGCGCGGAAAATATAACGGGGCTAAGATGTACACCGAAGCTTTAGATTCAATTTTTAATTGAGTGGTAGGAGAGCGTTCTATTCAGCGTTGAAGGTATACCGGTAAGGAGTGCTGGAGCGGATAGAAGTGAGCATGCAGGCATGAGTAGCGTTAAAACAGGTGAGAATCCTGTTCGCCGAAAACCCAAGGTTTCCTACGCGATGCTCGTCATCGTAGGGTTAGTCGGGTCCTAAGTCGAGTCCGAAAGGGGTAGACGATGGCAAATTGGTTAATATTCCAATACCAACATATAAGCGCGATGTGGGGACGCATAGAGTTAATCGAGGTCACGGATGGAAGTGTGGCTCGAAGGATGTAGGTTGTTAAGTAGGCAAATCCGCTTAACGTTAGACCGAGATCTTACAGGCTCTTGACACTCTTCGGAGGAGATGGAGAATCGATGATACTGTCGTGCCAAGAAAAGCCACTAAGTATATTATATGTTGCCCGTACCGTAAACCGACACAGGTGGGTGGGATGAGTATTCTAAGGCGCGTGGAAGAACCCTCTTTAAGGAACTCTGCAAACTAGCACCGTATCTTCGGTATAAGGTGTGCCTACTTTGGTATATGGACTTGCTCCAAAAAGCTAAAGAGGTTGCAACAAAGAGTCCCTCCCGACTGTTTACCAAAAACACAGCACTTTGCTAACACGTAAGTGGATGTATAAGGTGTGACGCCTGCCCGGTGCTCGAAGGTTAATTGATGATGTCAGCGCAAGCGAAGCATTTGATCGAAGCCCGAGTAAACGGCGGCCGTAACTATAACGGTCCTAAGGTAGCGAAATTCCTTGTCAGTTAAATACTGACCTGCATGAATGGCGTAACGAGATGGGAGCTGTCTCAAAGAGGGATCCAGTGAAATTGTAGTGGAGGTGAAAATTCCTCCTACCCGCGGAAAGACGGAAAGACCCCGTGCACCTTTACTACAGCTTGACACTGTAGCTTGGATATTCATGTGCAGGATAGGTGGGAGGCTATGATGACTAGACGCCAGTAGAGTCGGAGCCATCCTTGAGATACCACCCTTGAATATTTGAGTTACTAACTGCGATGAGTTAACCTCATTCAGGACAATGTCTGGTGGGTAGTTTGACTGGGGCGGTCGCCTCCTAAATAGTAACGGAGGCTTACAAAGGTTAGTTCAGATGGGTTGGAAATCCATCGTTGAGTATAATGGCATAAACTAGCTTGACTGTGAGACCAACAAGTCGAACAGAGACGAAAGTCGGTCATAGTGATCCGGTGGTTCTGCGTGGAAGGGCCATCGCTCAAAGGATAAAAGGTACGCCGGGGATAACAGGCTGATCTCCCCCAAGAGCTCACATCGACGGGGAGGTTTGGCACCTCGATGTCGGCTCATCGCATCCTGGGGCTGTAGTCGGTCCCAAGGGTATGGCTGTTCGCCATTTAAAGCGGTACGCGAGCTGGGTTCAGAACGTCGTGAGACAGTTCGGTCCCTATCTTCCGTGGGCGTAGGAAAGTTGAAGAGATTTGTCCCTAGTACGAGAGGACCGGGATGAACCAACCACTGGTGTACCAATTGTTCTGCCAAGAGCATCGTTGGGTAGCCACGTTGGGATGTGATAAGAGCTGAAAGCATCTAAGCTCGAAGCCAACTCTAAGATGAACTTTCCCTGAAGTTCCCAGCAAGACTAGCTGGTTGATAGGCTGGATGTGTAATGGGTGTAAGCCCTTTAGCTGACCAGTACTAATAGAACGTTTGGCTTATTTTAAACAATTTTCTTTGGTTTACTATCTTATTAAGCATATTTATTATGTTTAATTAGTGTTTATTAATATAGATACAAATATGAAATACAAATAAAGACTTTAACATTAGATTCTCAAAATCACAATTTGAGTGTTAAGAGTTTATTCAAGCTTTTAACACTCGAATTTGCTGGTGGTTAAAGAGAAGTGGAAATACCCAGCCCCATTCCGAACCTGGTAGTCAAGCACTTCATCGCCGATAATACTGCAGGGTCCCCTTGTGGAAACGTAGGTCGCTGCCAGCTCTTTGAGTTTTTTCCCAAAAGCTTATCTTTTTACATCTGATTCTAGGTGTTTGAAGGTAAGCTTTTTTTTTATCTAATATTTATTTATCCCTATGCATCTTACTTCGCACCTAAATATCTCTTTTTTTTATCTTATTACTTTCTTTATTTCACTTTTTTATTACTTTAACCTTTTTATTGCCTAAGCTTTTGTATAATAATTCTTAAATTGTCAAGGATTTTTATTGAAAAAATTATATTATAGTTACGATATGTTTAAAAATGACACTATGAAATTGTTACAAATGTGTAATAATTTTGATGCAGATGTAATTTTAGCAATTGCTAGAGGTGGATTAACACTATCTCATCTTATGTCACAAGCATTAAATAAAAGGAATGTTTTTATTATAAATACAATTTCTTATGATAGAAAAGTTCAAAAGGATATGGTTGAGATATTTAATTTTCCAAATTTAACAGGTTTTAAAAGAGTTTTAGTTGTAGATGATATTATTGATAGTGGTAAAACAGTAAAAGAGGTTTTAAATATTTTAAAAATTCACTATCCCAATATTGAATTTAAAGTAGCATCTTTGTTTTATAAAGATACAGCTATTATCAAACCTGACTATTCAGTTAATAAGACAGATACTTGGATTGAGTTTTTTTGGGAAGTAGATTTAGATATAAAGGATAATAATTGATACTAAGTAAAAGTGTTAAAAATTTTTTAGCTATTGCAAGTTTGTTTATGGCAAGTGCAATAGCTTTTGGAGCTTTTGGAGCACATGGGTTAAAAAAAATATTAGATCCAGATATGTTAAGGATATTTCATACGGGTGTTGAATATCAATTTTATAATACATTTGGATTATTTTTTGCAACATTTATATATTCTTTGAAAGAAAATTCAAGAAAAATAAAAATAAGTCTTTATTTAATAGTAATAGGTACTTTGATATTTAGTGTTTCATTATATGTGCTTACAATTTTAAATATGCCAATTCTAGGAGCAATAACACCAATTGGTGGGACTTTACAAATAATTGCTTATTTGTTATTATTTTTTGGAATTTTAAAAGATTAAGGAGAAAATTATTATGGCAGTAAAAGAACATTCTTTAGATATTTCAGCAAAGCTTGATATGCAAGAGATGAAAAATGCAGTAATTCAAGCACAAAAAGAGATTGAAAATAGATATGATTTTAAAGGTATTTCAAAAGATATAGATTTAAATATTGGTGCTAAAAGTTTAACTTTAGTGAGTGCTAGTGACAATAAAATTGATGCTATGTTAGATATTATGATATCAAAAATGAATAAAAGAGGTATAAGTATTAACTCCTTAGAAGAGGTAAAAAAAGAAGATAGTAGTGGTGGGAATAGAAAATATACTTATAAAATAATAGATAGTATTGAAAAAGATGAAGCAAAAAAAATTCAAACTGAAATAAAAAATCTTAAATTAAAAGTAACAGCTTTAAATCAAGGAGATACTATTAGGGTCACTGGAAAGAATATTGATGATTTACAGACTATTATGAAACATTTAAAAACTTTAGATTTAAAAGCTCCTTTAGTATTTGATAACTTTAAATAATGAAGATTTTACTTCTTGAAGATGATATAGCCTTAAATGATATTTTGAGTGATTTTTTAAGTGATAATGATTTCGAAGTAACATCATGTGAAAATGGTGAAGATGCTCTAGAAAAACTTATAGAAAATAGATTTGATTTAGCAATTTTAGATATTAATACTCCAAGTTTATCAGGACTTGAAGTATTGATAGAACTTAGAAATAGATATAAGAATAATATACCAATAATCATAATAACAGCATATCATGATATAAGTAATCTTAAAAAAGCTTTTGAAAATAGAGCTGATGATTATATTAGAAAACCTTTTGATTTAGAAGAATTAAAAATTAGAATATCAAAATTAAATAGAGAATTTTTGCTAAAAGAAGATAATTTCTTTTTAGATGATAACACTATTTTTAAACCAGAACTTTCTCAAATTATTAAAAATGATAAGATTATAAATATTGCACAAAAAGAGAAAGACATTTTAAGATATTTTATAAACCATAAGTCAAGAGTTATTTCAAATGATGAGTTATTTCAAAATATTTGGAATTATAATGAAGCTCCAAGTGATGCTACAATAAGAGTTTATATAAAAACTATAAGAGAAATTATTGGTAAAAATAGAATTAGTACAATCAGAGGAGTTGGTTATAAATTTGAATAAAGAAGAGAAGAAAGCTTTTCTAGGTTTTTTAACTATTTATATAACTTCTACTATTTTTTTATTAGGTACAATTATATATATTTACTATATGAATGAAGTAAAATCTCTAAAAAATAGTTGTAGTATGGAACTTTACAACTCATCTATGAAAATAAAGAGTGAAATTGTAGATAAATATATTAAAAATGAAAAGTTTAAACCAATTAAGCTTGATAATGTTGATATAAAATATGCACTTTTTGATAAAAATAAAAATATCATATTTTCATATTTAGATGAAGATTTTAATATAGATTTTACAAAGAAAAATTTCTCAAATTCAAAATATAACTATTTTATTACAACAATAAATGAAGATGAAATAGAAATAAAATATATTGTAATGGAAAGTTGTCAAGAATACAATAATATTATAAATTTAAAATATATAATTATAAGTGTACTTGTTTTTAGTGTTATTTTTATAGGATTTATTGGTTATTTACTATCTTTGATACTTTTAAAACCTATTAGAAAAAGAGTTTTAGACATGGATAAATTTATAAAAGATTCTGCACATGAATTAAATACTCCTATAACAGTTCTTTTAAGTTCTGTTTCTATGCTAAAAAATGGTAAAAATCCTGAAAAAATGATGAAATATATTTCAAGTAGTTCAAAACAGATTTCACAAATATATAATGATATTCAGTTTGCAACATTTAATGAATTTAAGAATAATCATATTATAACGTTTGATTTAAGAGATTTATTAGTTGAAAGTATAGATTTTTTTACAGATATTGCAGTTTTGAAAAATATAGAAATTATTCAAAAATTGGATACTTGTATTGTAAAGATGGATAAAACTAAAGCTCAAAGAGTTTTGAATAATCTTATTTCAAATGCAATAAAATATAGTAAAAAAGATTCTAAAATAAATATTGAATTAAATAATTCTATTTTAATGGTTGAAGATTTTGGAATAGGTATTAAAGAAGATGAGATAAAAGAGATTTTTTTACGTTATAAAAGAGGTCAAAATAGTGAAGGTGGTTTTGGAATTGGTCTTGATATTGTAAATACTATTTGTCAAGAGTATAATTTAGTTTTAAATTTAGAATCAAAAGAGAAGATAGGTAGTAAATTTTTTATTGATTTCTCAAATGTTTGTATAAATATTTAGAAAACTATATTAATTTATAATTTGTTAAAATAACAGAAAAGATAAGAAATAAAATGATAAATATTATTGAAGATTTAGAAATAGGTGAATTAGAAGAGACAAATTATATAAAGCCTATTAAAGTGAAATTTACTTTGAATGGTGTTAAAAAAACGTGGGAAGCAGTAAGAAGCCATGATAGTGTAGCAATATTGCTTTATAATGTTGAAAAAAAGGCTTTTTTACTTGTAAAACAGTTTAGAATTCCTGTGTATTTAAATGATAAAAGTATTAAATATACATATGAACTTTGTGCAGGATTAGTTGATAAGAATAAGTCTATTGAAGAGATAGCGGTAGAAGAGATTGATGAAGAGTGTGGATATAAAGTAAAGATTGAAGATCTTAAAAAAATCACATCATTTTTTACAAATGTTGGAGTTAGCGGAGCAAAACAACATCTTTTTTTTACAATTGTGAATGACAGTCAGAAAATTCATAATGGTGGTGGGATAAATGATGAACAAATTGAACTTTTCTTTTTAGATGAGAATAAAATAGATGATTTACTCTTTGATGAATCAAAAGCAAAAACACCAGGTTTAATGTTTTCTCTTTATTGGTTTTTGAAAAATAAAGATAAATTAGGATTATAAAGTATGAAAAAAAGTATAATAATTTTAGCAATAGTATCGTCTTTGTTTGCTCAAGAAAATATTACTCCAGCAACTGAAGAGATAGATATAAATAACTCTTTTATTACTAAGTATGAGTATGGAAAAATGCTATTTAATAATCCAAGAGGTATTGGATGTAATAATTGCCATGGAGATGATGCAAGAGGGAAAAAAATAGTTGATTTTAAGCATACAATAAACGAACATACAACAAATAATAAAAAAGAGTTTATTTGTAGTTTAGTTGCTCCTGATATAAAGTATGTTGATTATGAAATTTTCTCAAAAAAAGTGAATTCTAAGAAAAATGAGAATTTAAAATTTGAGAAAGATCAAGTTTGTGATAAACTAATCTACCAAGCTAACGTTATGCCAACATATTTCTTGGTAGAAGATGAGATAGAAGCAATATATTACTATATTCAAAATATGAAATAAAATTATCTAGAGAAAGCAACTCCTATACCTACATTTGTAATTTCTCTATCGTAATCAATCAAACTTTGTCCATATCCATGAAAAAGTTGAAAAAGACCAAAAGTATTTTTTGATGCAATAAATTCAGGAAGTGGGAAAGTCCAATTGAATTCAGCCGCACCTTTATTTGTTTTATCAAATCTTAAGTTATTTCTTAAGAGTAATTCAAAAGTATGTTGTTTATAAGCATACAAAAAGTTTATATCACCATAACCATAATATTGAGAAAAATCAGGATTATCATCATCTGAATTTGATTCAGGTATTCTATACCAAACTCTAGGAGTTATAAATAGATTTGATAGTTGAAAATACCCTTCTAAATATATTCTATTTAAAGATCTACTTAAATCATCTTTTTTACCATTAGACGAGTGCATAAAAGATGCTTTTATTGCTTTGAAATATTCATTTTCTTTTACTGGTACTTGTATAAAAACTTCAGGTTCATAATTTGTTTCTCTAAAAGGAGCAGAGTGTTTTGTTGTTTGCCAATAAGATTTTTGTGTATATCCAACACTAATATTTTCATCTAGACCTAAAAGATTTTCTGACAATGGTTTTTCTATACTGATTTGAAATGCTGTTTCAAAATCATGTCTATCATCAATATCATTAAATGTATATGTAGCAGGAAGAATATAGTTTTTTTTGTAAGGATAGATTCCAAAATCTTTAGTTATAAGTTGCTCAACACTTTTTTCTGTTTCTTCATCATCAACGCTATCTATATTTCTTTCAAAGAATGCTTTTTTAAAATCTGTTTTATTTTCTTGTGTTTTTTGAGTTTTATTTAACTCATCTATATATTTTTCTTCTTTATTGTTGTTTATGATAGCAGCTTTTTTGTATAAAATCATAGCCTCTTTGAAATTACCTTCATCCTCGAGTTTTTGTGCTTCAATTAAAATGTTTTCATTAGAAGCCAAACAAATTGTAGATATCAAAATTGATAAAAGTTTCTTCATTTTTATAATTCCATAATTTTTTTGAAATTGTACTTTAATTTTAGTTTATAGTTTATAAAAGCCACAAAGTGATATAATCCGCCTTAATTTTTATAAAGAAGGTAATTAAATGCTAGTAGCACCATCTATTCTATCGGCTGATTTTGGAAATTTAGAAAAAGAAATAAAAGCAATTTGTGAAGCTGGTTGTGATTTAGTTCATGTAGATGTAATGGATGGACATTTTGTACCAAATTTAACTATTGGACCAGTTGTAGTACAACCTGTTGCAAAAGCTAGTACAAAACCTTTAGATATACATTTGATGGTTGAAAATAACAATTTTTTTGTTGATTTATTTGCTCCTTTAAAACCAAAATACTTATCTTTTCATTTAGAGAGTGAAAAACATCCTCATAGACTTATTCAAAAAATTAGAAGTCTTGAAATTAGTCCTGCAATTACTCTAAATCCTCATACAAGAGTTGAAGATATTGAATATCTATTAGAAGATTTGGATATGGTACTTTTAATGTCTGTAAACCCTGGATTTGGTGGACAAAAGTTTATTCCAAGTGTAATTGAAAAAGCTAAAAAATTAAAAGAACTTATAAATAAAAGAAATCCAAAATGTTTAATAGAGGTTGATGGTGGAGTTAGCGACAAAAACATTAAAGAGCTAAAAGATGCTGGAGTTGATATTGTTGTTGCTGGAAGTTATGTTTTTGGAAGTGATAGTTATAAAAAAGCTATAGATAGTTTAAAAATCTAAAAGAGTAAAAAATGAGAGTAAAAATTTGTGGTATTACAAATCTTGAAGATGCTTTAGATGCTATTAATTCGGGAGCAGATGCTTTAGGATTTGTTTTTTATGAGCCATCTCCAAGATATATAAAACCTATTGATGCAAGAAATATAGTTGAAGAATTACCACCTTTTATTCAAAGTGTAGGACTTTTTGTAAATGAAACAACAGAGTTCATAAATAAAATTTCTAAAGAATCTAAAATGCAATTAGTACAAATAATTGATGATGAAAATATTGTAAATTATGATAAATTAGAAGTTAAGCATCTTAAAGTTTTAAGAGTAAGAAATAAAGAAGATTTACAAAATTTAAAAGATGAATACTATTTAGTAGATGCATTTGTTGATGAATTTGGTGGGGCTGGAAAGAGATTAGCTTTAGATTTATTTAAAAACATAGATTGCTCAAAATTTATTTTAGCAGGTGGTTTAAATAAAGATAATTTAAAAGAATTAAATAATTTTGGTTTTTTTGGAGTTGATGTAAGCAGTGCAGTAGAAAAAGAAAAAGGTAAAAAAGATAAAAATAAGATGTCCCAATTCGTGAAAGCTGCACATGAAATCGCCTAAAAGAAGATATGTTTTAAAACCTACAAAACCAACTTTTTTAGATATTTTAAGAAGATTAAAAAAAGAACCTATTGAATTTAATGAATTTTTAAAGCTTTTAGAAGAAATAAGTGATAAATTTTATGAAAATAGTGAGTTAGAATTTGAGTTACTTTTAATAAATGGCTTACCAATAGATATTAAAAATAATTTTGTATATTTAAAAACAACTCAAACAAGTTTAGATGAACAAAGTTTTTGTTTTGTTGATATAGAGACAAATGGCGGAAGTCCAAAGCAAGGATATCAAATTATTGAGTTAGGTGCTGTTAAGTATAAAAATGGGAAGATTATTGATAAATTTGAATCATTAGTTTATGCCAAAGATGTTGCACCATATATTCAAGAAGTTACTAATATTACTTTAGATATGTTGCAAAATGCTCCAAGATTAGAAAAAGTGTTAAAAGAGTTTAAAACCTTTTTAGGTGATGATGTATTCGTTGCACATGATATAAAATTTGATTATAACTTTATATCTGATAGTTTTGAAAAATATAGTTTAGGAAAACTTTTAAATAGAAAAATATGTACTATTGATTTATCAAAAAGAACAATATTGTCTCCAAAATATGGACTTAGTACTTTAAAAGAGCTTTTAAATATTGATGTTGAAAATCATCATAGAGCTTATTATGATGCACTTACAACAAAGATTATTTTTGAAAATTGTCTAAGAAATATAGATAGAGAAAAAGTAAAAACTACTGAAGATTTGATAGCATTTTCAAAATCAAATAATATTATTAAATCAAATATCTAACATTTTTGGATATTTGAAAAATTCTAAATTTCCACTATTTTTTTCTATTTTATCCCAAGAATTTACATTGAAATTTATTTTAACAAGACCACTTGTAGGAATATTTTCATCAAAATTTTCTAATAAAAAATCTACTAAATCATTTAATCCAGGATTATGGCCAATCAAAAAAACTATATTATATTTTTTATTTATATTTTGAATTATTTTTAGTATATTTGAATAAGGTGCTTCATAAATTGAATCTTCAAATATTATTTTATTTTTATAATTAAATTCATCTACAAAATAGTTAAGAGTTTGTTTTGTTCTTTTAGATGGAGAAGATATTATTAAATCAGGAGTTTTTACTAACTTTCTCAATATTTTTGCCATTTTTGGAGCATTTTTTTCTCCTCTTTTGTTTAAAGGTCTATCGAAATCTTTTAAACTACTATCTTTCCATGAGGATTTTGCATGTCGTATTAAAATTAGCTCTTTCATTTTATTATATATCCTTATTTAGTAAGTATAATTTAGACTTATTTTATATCAATTATGTTTTAAAACACTTATTGATATAATCATTTTTTAGGATTTAACTTTGCTTTTAAAGTTTTTGGAAGATGAGCAAAGACCATCGTACTATTTTTCACAAAAGAATCGTTTTTAAAAATGGCTATTTCTAAATTCATTTTTTCTGTATTAAAATTTAATAGTTTTATTGTTTCGTCTTTTTGTAAAAATTGTAGATTTGAGTTTCTTAAGTCTATTATTTTTTTATTTGCCAAATTAGTTCCTGAAATAAATTTCAAATATTTTACTAAAATAGGGTTAAAAATATGAATCAAGAGGTTATAAAAGCAATTCCTTCAAATAGATTGCAGTTTTTTCCAGTTATGATGTTTGCAACAGTTATGGGGCTTGGAGGTTTAACTTTAGTTTTTGAAAGATTAAATCATGTTTTTTTATTTTCTTCTATGTTTGCTACAACTTTTTTAATTATAGCTACAACTTTATTTTTTGTAATTCTTTTTACCTATTTCTTAAAAATTATAAAATACAAAGAAGAAGTACTAAAAGAGTTAAATCATCCTATAAGAATTAATTTTTTTGCAGCAAGTTCAATATCAATGTTAATTTTATCAGCTGCATTTAGAGAGTATAATTTAGAAACTTCATTAAGTTTTTTTTATTTTGGAGCAATTCTACATATATTTTTCACATATTATACTATTCGATTTTGGATAAATAATAATTTAGAAATAGTTCATTCTAATCCAGCTTGGTTTATTCCTATTGTTGGGAATTTAATAGTTCCTATTGCTGGAGTTGGTTTTTTAGATAATGCTATTTTAATTTTTTATTTTTCGATTGGTATGTTTTTCTGGATAATATTATTTTCAATAATTTTAAATAGAATAATTTTTCACAATCCATTTGCTCCAAAATTTATGCCAACAATGTTTATTTTAATAGCACCTCCTGCAATAGGATTTATCTCATATATAAAATTAACTGGAAATTTAGATTTTTTTGCACAAATTTTATTTAGTTTAGCTCTATTTTTTACTATTTTAGTTGCATTTATGTATAAAAATTTTGTAAAAATAAAATTCTTTATTTCATGGTGGGCTTTTACTTTTCCATTAGCAGCTGTAACTTTAAGTTCAATTTTAATTTATGAATTGACAAAAAAAGATTTTTATATGTATTTATCTTATACTTTAGCAATGATTACAACTTTAATTGTAACTTTGGTTGCAGTTGCTACAATAAAGCATATGGCAAAAAAAGAGATATGTATAATGGAATAGGGTATAATCTCTATTTATTTAAAACTGTTTATTGAAGGATTATTTATGGAATATAGATATATTGGAAAAACTGGACTTAGAGTTAGTTCTATTTGTATGGGAACAATGACTTTTGGTTCAACTACAAATGAAAAAGAGGCTTTTAAAATTCTTGATGCTTCATATGATAGAGGTATAAATTTTTATGATACAGCTGAACTCTATCCTGTAACTCCTAGAAAAGAAACAGTTGGTATAACTGAAGAAATAGTTGGTAAATGGCTTAAAACAAAATCAAGAGATAGTGTAATTATGGCAACAAAAATTGCTGGAGCTGCTAGTGGTTGGTTTGTTCCACCAATTAGACATGGACTTACAGCAATTGATAGTTTTCATATAAAAAAAGCTATTGAAGGAAGTCTTAAAAGATTGCAAACAGAATATATTGACCTTTATCAAATGCATTGGCCTGATACTATAGTTCCTATAGAAGAGAGTTTAAAAGCTTTTGACGAGCTAGTAAAAGAGGGAAAAGTAAGATATATAGGAACATCAAATGATAGTGCTTATGGACTTACAAAAGCAAATGAAATAAGTAAATACAAAAATATTGCTAGATTTGAATCTATTCAAAATAATTTTTCACTTTTAAATCCAAGATTTCATGATGAATTAGCAAATGTTTGCAGGCATGAAAATATTTCTCTTCTACCATATTCACCAATGGCAGGGGGAGTTTTAAGTGGAAAATATAATAATGATTTTTTCCATGATGATGTTAGATTTGCAATATATTTAAAAGAGAAAAATAAAAGAGTTCAAGCAATGGCTCATAGATTTGTAAATTCTAAAACTTTAGAAGCTACAAGAAAATATTTAGAGCTTGCAAAAGAATATGGAGTGTCACCAGTTACTTTGGCTGTATCATATTCTAAACATTTTGATTTTGTAGCTTCAACTATAATTGGTGCTAGAGTTTTTGAACAACTAGAAGATAGTTTTAAAGCTTTTGATTTTAGAATTTCTGATGAATTATTAAAGAAAATAGAACATATTCAAAAAGAAATTCTTTATCCTATGGGATAAATTAAATAAAAATAAATAAAGTAGGTATCTTATATGAAATTTTCAGAGTTTATAGTTTGCGATGAAATAAATCAAAGTTTAAAGGAAAATAATTATAAAACTCCTACTTTAATTCAGTCAAAAGTTATTAAAGCAGTTTTTGAAAAAGTTGATGTAATTGCAAAAGCTCAAACAGGAAGTGGTAAAACAGCTAGTTTTGTTTTACCTATTTTAGAACTGTTTTCAAAACAAAATGATTCAAAAAAAGCTAAAATAAAAACTTTAGTACTAACTCCTACTAGAGAATTGGCACTACAAATTTCTGACACTTTTGAAATTTTTTCTAAATATTTAAATAAAAAGCCAAAAATTGTATCTTTAATCGGTGGAGAAGGTATTTCAAAACAACTTATAGATGTACAAAAAGGTTGTGATATAGTAGTTGCAACAACTGGAAGATTGATTGATATATTAGAGAAGAAGCAGATCAATTTAAATTATTTAGAGTTCTTTATTTTAGATGAAGCTGATAAAATGCTAGATTTTGGATTTGAAGAAGAACTAGATAATCTTTTAAAAATAATTCCTTCAACTAGACAAAATTTACTATTTTCTGCAACTTATCCAGATAAAGTTAAAAATATTATTTCAAGAATTACACAAAATCCAGTTTATATATCAATAGAAGAGCCACCAGTTGTAGAAAACATAAATCAAAGAGTAATATTAGTTAATAAAGAAAAAAAAAGTTTACTTTTAAGAGAATTAATATCTGAAAATAAGTGGGATAAAATTTTAGTATTTGTTGCAAATAAACGTTCATGTGATAATATCGCTTTTAAATTCAGAAAAAATGGATTAAATGCAATTTCTTTTCATTCTGATTTAACGCAAGAGGAGAGAAATAATACTTTAAAAGATTTTAAAGAGAATAAAATCAATATTTTATTCGCAACAGATATTGTTTCTAGAGGGATTCACGTTGAAGATATTTCCTGTGTAATAAATTTTGATTTACCAAGAGCAAGCGAAGATTATATTCATAGAATTGGTCGAACAGCACGAGCTGGAAAAACAGGTGTCGCTATTTCATTTATAGGTTTAGAAGATTTTGAACATTTCTCTTTGATTGAAAAAAGATGTAATATTTCTATAAAAAAAGAGCAGATAAAAGATTTTGAACTAATTGGGAGTCCAGTTAAAAAAGAGAAAGGTTTAGCACCAATTAAAGGGAAAAGAAAGAGTAAAAAAGACAAATTAAGAGAGTTAGCAAAAAAAGATGCTTAAGGCCTATTGAACTAAGGCCTTTAAACTTTTAATAGTAAAGAGTTTTAAATTTTCGTTTTTCATATTTTTTAATTCTGTGCTAAAACCATTTTTTGAGAAAATAACTATAATATCAGCTGATATACCTTCTTCTTTAATATCTTCCAAAAACTTATTTAGCTCACTTTTTTTCACTTTGTTATCACTATGTTTACAAAATCCCACTAATGTTTTATTAGAAACAGTTTTTGCTACTAAAGGTATTTGAATTTTTTCATCCCAATATTGACCATGTTGTTTTATTGGATCATCAGAAAAGTTATTTTTTATAAATGATAGTGCTAATTCTTCAAAAATAAAATCACTAAAATCAGATTCTCTATTTTGGAATTTTGTTTTAAACTCTTCATAGTTTCCTTCTTTTATTCCTTTGTATATAGGAGATACAAAAGCAAACCAAAATCTAAGAAATGGATTTGCAAAAAGCAATTTTTTTGCTACTTTAGAATCATTTCTTTTTCCTACTAGAAAGTGTTCAGAAGAATCTATATCAATAATCTCTTTTTCATACAAAGAGTCTACACATTTCATTCCTTCTTCAAAACTTACATGAGCTCTTTTAAAAGCATTTGTTGTTTTTCTATCACCAAGAGCAATTCCACTTAATATTGCATGTTCAACATGATAACCACCAGTTAGATGATTTATTTCACTTCTTAAATGATTGTAATTATTTAAAATGTTAGTCTCTATTAGTTCTAAAATTGGTTTTGAAGTATCAATTTGTATATCAAGTCCACCAAATATAGAGAAGTATTTTATAGCTATTTGCATATCAGAAATATTATTTGTTTTACAAAAAATAGCAAATTGCTCTTTTATAGATTTATCTAAAATTATCATTGTGTTTTGTTTTCCTTAATTTAAAGTTGCATTGTACAATAATTAGTGTGATATACCAATAAATAGAACTTTTATATAAGAGTTATTTTAGTTTTATAGTATAACTTTTTGGCAACATTCCTGTACAAACCGTACCCTCTATAAGTTTACCATTCTTTTTTGCTATAAAACCAGTACTTTTAACATCTGATTGAGAACATTCAAAAAAATTATATCCAGTTGTCTTTATATCTGAATATCCTTCTTTCTTCAAAAAACTTTTAGCGCCTTCTTCATCAGTACAACCTAAAAATAATATTATTGTTAAAATAGATAATATTAGTTTTTTCATGGTAAATCCCTTTTGTTAGTTTCGAATTAGACTTTAACAAACTCACTATTAAGGCACTTGAAGAAATTAAATCTTCTAAAAGTATTATATAGATTAATTTTTAATAAAGCAAGATAAATATAAAGAGTTATAAGTATAAATTTAAAAATAATATTTTATGAAAATTAAAAGATAATGCTGAAAATATAATAATTTTTATATAATTTAATTTATTAAATGCTAGAAATAGTTTTATGTTTAAGATAATATTATAAGTATTTTTAATAAAATGATTATTATTTTTTAGAAATTGGGGTTATAAATATGACTATAGGGAGAAAATTTACCTTAACAAATGTAGTTGTTACGGTTATTGTTTTAATTGTGGGTTTTTTTATATTAAATAAATATAAAAATGATCTAAGAGATGAGATTTACAGTGATGTAATTGTAAATTTGAATTCATTAAGTGAACTTAGAATTGGTTCAAAGCTTGATGTAGGTATATCAAATGCAACTTCAATAGCAAATGATTCAAATATTCAAGAGGCTCTTAATTTAAAAGATAGAGATTTAGCTATTAAAACAATTGGTAGTTTAAGTTCAAAAATGAAAGAACAAACGCCTTTTAAAAATATTCAAATACATATTCATACATCAGATAATCATTCATTTTTAAGATCTTGGAAACCTTCAGAATTTGGTGATGACTTAAGTTCATTTAGACCAAGTGTTGTAAAAGTAAATAGTGAGAAAAAAGCTATAAATGGTTTTGAAATTGGTAATGATGGATTAAGTTTAAGAGCTGTTGTTCCTATTTTCAAAGATAAAAATTATGTGGGTTCTTTAGAATTTATGCAAGGAATTAATTCTGTTGCTAATGATTTTGATAAAGAAGGAAGAGGTTTTCTACTTCTAATGGATAGTAATCTAGCTACTTCTAAAATAAAAGAAGAAGATAAATTAAATAATTATTTAATTTCGCAAAAGTTTAGAAATGATAATTTTATGCTAGATGTAAAAACTATTGATTTTATTAAACTTTTAAACGATAAATTTTTCATTTCAGCAAATTATTTTTATACATATATTGATGTTAAAGATTTTTCTGGTAAAAAATTAGGAATAGCTTTAGTTGCAGAGCCTATACAAAATGTTGAACAATCTATTTCTCAAGCATCAAATATTATCTATGCGGCTTTAATTATTTTAACATTAGCTTTATTATTTACTATGATAAATACACTACTTAGTATGAAAAGAAATATATTAACTCCTATATTAAATTTAAAAAATACAATTGATGAAATTAAAAATAATTCATCAGAAACTACAAGAATAGAAGTTAAATCAAATGATGAAATAGGAGATGTTGTTACAAGCTTTAATCAATATTTAGATTCAATTGAAAAAGGTTTAATTCAAGATCAAAAAGTAATTGATGAAGCAAAAGATATTATTGAAAAAGTAAATGCGGGATTATTTAATGATAGTATAAAAGGAAAAGCTCATTCAAAAAGAGTTAATTCTTTAGTTGATGAAATTAATAGTATGATTAGAAAAACTCAAGGGAACTTAACATTAGTTAGTGAGTCTTTAGTTGCTCTTTCTCATGCAAAATTTGATCATAAAGTTCCTAGTATTTCTAATGTAACAGGTGTTATTGCATCATTATTAAGTGGAATTAAAGTTACTCAATCTAGTATAAATGAGATTATGTGTTTAATTGAAAAATCAACTATAGATTTAACAATGAGTTCTAAAGAGTTAGCGACAGCTTCTAGAAGTTTAAGTGAATCTTCAAATATTCAAGCAGCAAGCCTTGAAGAAACAGCTGCTGCTATTGAAGAGATAAGTTCGACAATTTCAAGAAGCAGTGAAAATGCTTCAAATATGGCTAAATATGCTCAAAATGTTACAAAATCTACAAATTTAGGAATAGATTTAGCTAGACAAACAGCAGTTTCTATGGATGAAATAAATAAAGAAGTCTTACAAATAAATGAAGCTATATCAATTATTGATAATATTGCATTCCAAACAAATATTCTTTCATTAAATGCAGCAGTAGAAGCAGCAACAGCAGGAGAAGCTGGAAAAGGATTTGCTGTTGTTGCTGGTGAGGTTAGAAATTTAGCAACAAGAAGTGCTGATGCTGCAAATGAAATTAAGAAAATAGTTGAAGCAGCAACTTTAAAAGCTAAAAATGGAAAAACAATAACTTCAAATATGATTGAAGGTTTTAATGAATTAAAAGAAAATATTGATACTACTATTAAGTTGATAGAAGATGTTGCAACTGCTAGTAAAGAACAACAGCAGGCTATGAGTCAAATAAATGATACAGTAAATAGTTTAGATCAAGCAACACAAAAAAATGCAATCTTAGCAACAACAATCAATGATATGGCTGCAAAAACATCTCAATTAGCAGTTAGTTTGGATGAAACAATTCATCAAACAAGTTTTGATAAAGATGCACATAAAAGAATTTGTGATGGAAGTATGATTATTGAAATAAATAAATTAAAATCTGATCATATAAATTTTAAAAATTATAATTTCTCTGTTTGTAAAGAAGGTGAAATATCAACAGTTACAGGTTCAAAAGAGTGTAACTTAGGAAAATGGATGGCAGCAAATGCAAATGAAGAATTTGCAAAAACTAATGAGTGGCAAATATTAATAGAATCTCATAATTTAGTTCATAAATTAATGCAAGATACTATTGTTTTATATTCTGAATCAAAACCAAATAGTGATATTTTTGCAGTTACAAATGAGATAGAAAAACATACTGATATTGTATTTGATATGTTGAATAGAATAAGAGAAATAAACTGTCAAAATTTACAAAACTAAACCATAGAAAAAATTCTATGGTTTAATTTATCTTTTTTAAGTTCTATAAAATTTAAACAATTGTAAAATAAGTCTCGATTTTTTTGTATGTATTACAAAAAATATTAAATTCAAAGGAGCGTTTAGCATGAATAATCAAATTAAAGTTGCGATTGTTGGATATGGGAATTTAGGAAGAGGTGTTGAGCTTTCTATTTCAAAAAATCCTGATATGAGTTTAGTGGCTGTTTTTTCAAGAAGAGATCCACAAAGTGTAACTACTATAAACACTCCAGTTTATTCAATAAATAACATTTTAGAATTTAAAGATAAAATCGATGTTTTAATTTTATGTGGTGGTTCAAAAGATGATTTACCTATTCAAGGACCACAATTTGCTGAACATTTCAATGTTGTTGATAGCTACGATAACCATGCAGAAATTCCTCAATATTTCGCAAGTGTTGATAAAGTAGCATCAAAAAATAAAAAAGTAGGGATGATTTCAATTGGATGGGATCCAGGAATGTTTTCTATAAATAGATTATTTGGTGAAGCTTTATTACCAGACGGAGATACTTATACATTCTGGGGTAAAGGTTTAAGTCAAGGACATTCTGATGCAATTAGAAGAGTTGAAGGTGTAAAAGCTGGTGTTCAATACACAATTCCATCAACTAGTGCAATAGAAAAAGTAAGAAGTGGAAGTAGACCAACTTTAACTACAAAAGAGAAACATGCAAGAGAGTGTTTTGTAGTATTAAAAGATGGAGCAGACGCTAAAAAAGTAGAAAATGAAATAAAAACTATGCCAAATTACTTTGAACCATATGATACTACTGTAAATTTCATATCTCAAGAAGAGTTTGATAAAAACCATAATACTATGCCTCATGGTGGGTTTGTAATTAGAAGTGGAATCAGTAGTACAGGAGTTAATCAAGTAATTGAATATTCATTAAAACTTGATAGTAATCCAGAATTTACTGCAAGTGTTTTAGTTGCGTATGCTAGAGCTACTTATAGATTGGCACAAAAAGGTGATTTTGGAGCAAAAACAGCTTTTGATGTAGCACCAAATTTACTTTCACCAAAAACTTCTTTAGAATTAATAACTGAAATTTTATAATAATCTGTCCTTTAGGACAGGTTTTATCCAACAAATACTCTTTATTTTAAATCTAATTATTTTTAGTTAAAATACGAAAAATACTACATATTCAAGGTAATCATTTGTATAATAGATCTGATAGTCAGCTTTCAAGCTTTAATATAAAAAGCTTTTTTATTGAGTGGATATTTCTTATATTTTTTCTTCTTATTTTATCTATTTTTGTATCTTTTATGTTATTTCATCAAAATGAAGATATTCTAAAAAGAGAAGAAGATAGATTATTAACTCAAGCAAAAATTCTAAATGATAATTTATTAAATCAAATTAATTCAATAGAGCAGGCATTATTATCTACAAGAGTAATAATAGAAAAAGATGGTTTAAGTGATAAAAAATCAAAAGATCATGTAGAAGAACATCTTAAAACATATGTAAAAGTTTTACCATATTTAAGAGCTTTTGTTGCACTTGATAAAAATGGAGAAGTTATAGCAACAAGTAGAGAAGATATTTTAGGATTTAATTATTCAAGTAGAGAATATTTTTCAAATATTAAAAATAATCCTTCAAAAGGTAAACTCTACGTAAATAGACCATATAAAACGCTATTAGGGGCTTGGACTATAAATTTAGCACTTATGTTAAGTGATGAAAAAGGAGATTTTAATGGGGTTATTTTTGCTGTATTTGAACCTTTACAGTTAATGAAAACATTAGAATCTGTTTTTTATGCAAATGATATGAGAAGTTCAATTATTCATGGAGATGGTACTTTATTTTTAATGGCTCCAAAAAAAGATGAAGTTTTAGGTATAAAAATTAATACTGAGAATTCTTTTTTATATAAGCATAAACTAGGTAATAAGTTAAATAGTATTTATAAAGGTAAAACTTTTATAGCAAATGATAATAGACTAGTTGCATTTTATACTGTAAACCCACAAAATATTGATGTTGATTCATCTTTATATATAACTGTTAGTAGAGATTTAAATGCTTTATACGTGAATATAAGAACTGAAATTTATATAGTTGTTGCATTGATGATTATTTTAATTTTAAGCTCAATTATTGGTTTATATCTTCTTCAAAGAAAAAGATATTTTTCAAGAATAAAAGAGATAGAGCAAGAAGAAGAAAAACGAAAAATTCTCGAAACATATGCATATATAGATAGTATGACACAAATTGCAAATAGAAGATATTTTGATCAGTTTTTAGATAAAGAGTGGAGATATTGTCAAAGAAATAAAAAGAATTTGTGTATTGTTTTGATTGATATTGATAATTTTAAATTATACAATGATAGATATGGACATCAAGCAGGAGATGAGTGTTTGAAAAAAGTAGCTAGAGTTTTAGATGATAATTTGAATAGATCACACGATTTTATAGCAAGATATGGAGGAGAGGAGTTTATTTGTATTTTACCAAATACGAATATTGAAGATGCAAAGGTAATTTGTGAGAAATTAAGAGTTGAAATTGAGAACTTGAAAATTTCTCATGAAGATTCTAAAACTTCTAATGTTGTAACAATAAGTATAGGAATTTCTTGTACTATTCCTAATGAGAATATTGAAATGAATGATTTAATAAGAAAGGCTGATAATGCCCTTTATCTATCCAAAAAAGCTGGTAGAAATAAGCTAAGTGTAGAATTATAATTAAAAGGAGATTATTCTCCTTTTAAACCTTTTCTCATTGCTTCAATTAGCTTATTGTCGGCTTTTGTGTTAGTAAAATATTCAAATGCTAATACACCTTGATATAAAAGCATATCTTCTTTACTGCATATTTTCTAATAACTTACATTTTTCTACAAATACCCTATATTTAGGGCTTTTTAAAGTTAATAACGAGTATAATTTTTGCATATAAATACATTTTTTTACATAATTATACTAGATTAGGGTAGAAATAGGGTAGATAAAAAGTGAGGCAAAAATGGCACGTTTTAAATCTAAAAGATATTTAGGTGTTTATTATCAAACTTTAAAAAATAGTGATAAAGCATATTATATAACTTATAAAGAAAATAATAAGAAAGTATGGCTTAAAATTGGATTGCATAGTGAAGGAGTAAGAGAACAATTATGTCATCAAAAAAGAAATGAAATTAATACTAAAATGAGATTAGGCGAAGATTTACCAGAAGTAGCTAAAAGAAAAGCAGAAACACTCAATGAAGTAGCTAAAAATTTTTTTGATGAAAAAGCTTTGCATAATAAACGAAATAAAGGAACTAGAGCAAGAGTTGAAAAACATATACAAAATACATTAGGGGATATACCATTAAATAAAATTACAAAGGAACAAATAAACAAAATTCAAAAAGAGCTTTCAGATAAATTATCACCAGCTTCAGTAAATTTTGTTATAGGGCAATTAAACGCAATATTTAACTGGGCAATAGAAAATGAATTACTTGATAAAAATCCTTGCAAGTTTGTAAGAAATATAAAAATAGATAACACAAGACTTCGTTATTTAGAACTTGAAGAAATTAAAATATTAAAAAAAAGATTGGAAAATGATAAGCTATTATACTATTTTGTAATACTTGGACTTTCAACAGGAGGAAGACTCCAAACACTATGTAATATAAAAGTTAACGATTTTAAAGAAAATGGAACAATAAGATTATATGACTTTAAAAATGAAAGTGAATATTATGGATTTATAGATAAAGATTTATATGCAGAAATTAAGTTATTTATAGAGTCTATCAACAAAAAAGATAATGATTTTATATTCCAAAATACAAAAATTGAAAATTATATGAATCAATATTATTATAGGCAACTACAACCAATATTTGATGAATTATTTAATAATAAAGTTAAAAATTTAACTGCACAAGATAAAGTTGTTATTCATACTCTAAGACACACATTTGCATCACATTTAGCAATTAACAATACACCAATATTAACAATAAAAAAATTAATGAATCATAGTGATATTAAGACTACAATGCGATATGCTAAATTAAGTAAAAGTAATGGAGAAGATGAGGTTATTAGATTAACAAAAACTTTAATTAGTTTATAATGTAGAGTATATATTATAAATAATAATGATATAAATTTGAGTTACTTTTTTGTCAATAAATTATTTTTATAAATAAAAATAGAAAATTTGATTTGATTATTTTTTTCTTTAAGGTATAATTTAAGTAATACACAATACTCAATACACAAAGGAAAATTATGGAACTATCTATAAAATTACAAGAATTATCTCAAAGAATTATTGGTTTAAAAGATAATGTTTTAACCGAAGAAGCAACAAAACACTCTTTTATTATGCCATTTATTAGTGCGTTAGGATATGATATTTTTAATCCAACTGTTGTTGTACCTGAATTTACTGCTGATATAAGTAAAAAGAAAAATGAAAAAGTTGATTATGCGATTATGCACAATAACCAACCACTTATTTTAATTGAAGCAAAATCTCATACAGAAAATTTAGATATTCACGCAACTCAATTAGAAAGATATTTTACTGTTACTGAATCAAGATTTGCAATTCTTACAAATGGTATTGAATATAGATTTTTTACAGATTTAGAAAAACCGAATAAAATGGATACAACACCATTTTTTACATTTAATATATTAAATATGAAAGATAGAGATTTAAGAGAACTTGAAAAATTTACAAGTACAAATTTGGATATAAATAAAATACTTACAAGTGCTGAAACTAAAAAATATGTTAGTGCCATTAAAAATATTTTTAAAGAAGAAGTAAAAAATCCTAGTGAAGAATTTGTAAGAATATTTGCTTCAAAATTAACAGAAAAAGCTTTAAGACAAAATATTTTAGATGAATTTAAAGCCTATGTAAAAACAGCATTTAGCGAAATTGTTATGGATATGGCTCACGATAAAATAAATTCTTTGAAAAGTAAACTAACTGTTGAAATAAATGATAATCAAGAACAAGCGGAAATAGTTGTAGAAGATAGTGGAATAGAAACAACAGAAGAAGAATTACAAGGATTCTTTATTGTTAAATCAATAATAGCAGAAAAATTAGGATTAGAAAGAATATTTGCAAGAGATACAAAAAGCTATTTTGGAATTTTATTAGATGATAATAATAGAAAATGGATTTGTAGATTAATGTTTAATACTAGACAAAAATATCTATCTTTACATATTGAAGACAAAAAAGAAGAAAAATTTACACTAGATAAAGTTGAAGATATTTATAAATATAAAAATGAAATCTTAGCTATTGTAAATAGATTAGATAGTGAAAAAATATAAATAAATATCTAGATAAATAAATATCTAGATGAACTTTAGATTGAACATTTAAAATGTATAGGAAGTTAAGATGAAATATTTTTTATTGATGATTTTAATATTTATAAATTCATTATTTGCTAATCAGCAAGTTAAAAAGAAGGTAGAAGAAGATAAAAAAATAATAAATGCTTGTAATTCAGGAGATGCAATAGCATGCAATTCATTAGGAAATATTTATTTTGACTTATCTAGTGATAAAGCAAATGTTTTTATAGGAATATTATTGCACAAAAAAGCTTGTAAGCTAGGAAATGAAGAATCTTGTAAAATTATTAATGATTATGAGGATAAAAAATATAAATCTTTATTTACTGATAATGAAACAAAAATTTTAAATTTTATGATAAAAGAAGAATTAACATTTTTTTTACAAGGAAATGAACCTATCTCAATTTTTAAAGAATATTATAATTCAAAAAGAACTCACATTGCTGCCACATCAAATGATATTCAATTAGATTATGAGAAAAATGAAGTTGGGGCTGATTTAAAATATAAAAATAAAGATATTGTAGTTTCAGGAGAAGTATCAAGAATTTCTAAAGATGCTTTTGATTCTATTTATTTAGATTTAAAAGGTGGAACAAATCAGTTTATGCCTCCTAAAGCTTATATTGAAAAAGAGTATATTGAATGGGTTTCAAAGCTTTCAAAAAAAGATAAAATAAAATTATTTTGTGAAAAGTCTTCTATGGTTATGGGTAGCGCAATTTTAAATAATTGTAAACCACTTGATGCTGTTATTGAAGAAAAAACCAATAATATAATTGATTTAATTGATAAAAAAGAAATTAGTGCACTTAATGAAGATTTATTTATTATGGGTTTTACGATAAAAGAATTATCAAAATCTTTAAAAAACAATAGTAAATGTTACACTTCTAATGATATGAATAGTTGCATCAAAGAGTTAAATTCTGTTATGCCTAAATTTCAAAAAAATTTTAGTGATTTGAAAGGGCTTTTTAAGTAGTTAAATTAAAAGAAATATTGTTTTTTCTGGTAGGAAGAATCCTATCAGAATATTGTTTTTACGGATTGTTGAGATTTCTTTAATTGATACTCAACTATATTTTGTACTGGGAACATAAAACTTTTTTTCCCATTTCCTTCAATATAATTGGGACAGTCAGAGCAAGATTTTCTCCTTTCATCTAGTGTTCTGCTACTAATACCTAATACTTCGGCAGTTTGATTAGAATTTAGTAGTAATCCATATTTTGAAATTAGTGTTTGTATCATTGTTAAAATAAGTTCTTTGTTATTGTCTAAATTCATATTAATTCTTCTCCTTTATAATTTTTTATTAATCCTCTTTTTAGAGCTTCTTTATGTGCCACATAGTGGATACTTTCATCTATTTTTGAAAGATTCTTTCTAGTTTCTGTTTTGTCAAGATATACCAATAATTCATAATCATTTAAATTTGAAACTATTTTATTTGGTCTAATTGGTTTTATTAAATCACCATTATTTAAAAGTCTAAATTCTTCTTTTTCATTTTTATTTTCATCTATAAAATCAACTAAAATATAATCTTTTTTTAGTTGTGTAATTGTTGTCTTTTTAGTTAAAGTATCTTTTGCTTTATAATATAAATCTTTTAAATAGTCATCTGTTAATGGTAAATTATTTATATATGCTTTTCTAATTATTCCAATATATTCAATTTCAAATTTTTGTTCACTATAAACTAATATATTTCTTTTCACTCTTTCAAGTGGTAATTGATTTTGCAAGAAAGAATCTATTTTATAATTCTCTTTTATGTAATTCCATATAGGTAAAGTTTCTGCTCTGTTTTTTGTGTTGTTCTGAATGTCTTTCTCTGTAATGTTTGAAATATCTACTAATCTAATATCTTCCATTGATTGTTTAAATAGGTTTTCTGCATTTAAAAATAAATCTTCAATAGTACTTATATTAAATTGTTTTAAATGTGTTCTATGTAGCTCAAATTCAATATTAAATATTGGTTTAGTAATGTCAAAATCATTATTTAAAAAATATTCATTCATTAAATCTTTTTTACTTGATTTTTTTAACTCTAAAGTTTTATTGTAAATCCTTAATTTAAAAGGCTCTTTGCCAATGTAAATAGTTTCAGTTGTATTTGCACTTCCAATTTCACTAATTGTTGCATACTTTCTTTTTCTAGTAACAAACATCTCTTTAGTAATAAATGATAAATCACTTTGAATAAAAACATTTAAATCTGCTCTAGTTATTGGAAAGTAGCTAGTTATATAATCTTTTAGTAAAATATTATTTATAAATTCAATAATGCTTTTTATTCCAATAGTATATATGCTAAATGCTAGAAGTTGAACTCTAATGTCATTTAAACTTCTGTTTTTAAATTTATCTTTGAAACCAATTTTAAAATTATCATTCATATCTTTAAACCAATGAAATCCTTCTGCAACTCCAAGAAATATTAGTGGAGTATCATTAATTGTAATAATTAAATCTTTGTTTTCAAAGGCAATATCTTTTTTTAAAAACTTTCCTCTTTGATTTTCTAGTTGGTCTAAAACCTCTAGATATAAATCATCATAATTTTGATTTGATTCACAAAAATAATATAGTGAATCAATACCACTTAGTATTTTAGTATCAGTCATTTTTTCCTCTAATATTTTTATTTTTACGTTTAGAAAGGGGTGTTACTAAATACCCCCTTCACCTAGACGGGCAAAGCCCTAAATGGTACTAAATACCAAAGAAGGTAATATTACCACTAGCAAAGAAAGAACACTTAACATCAACTTGCTCACCAATTTTATTTTCGAAATCAACTAACTTGTTGTTAGGAATCGTAATGTCAAATAACTCATTTTTTCTTTCATTGTTATTTAAAATAGTTTGACACATTAATTGAAGTTTTACTTTTCCTTCTTTTGTTTCACCAGTTTCTTTATTAGTAAAATCTGCAGTCTTAAAAATATTTATTAATTGACCTTGTACTATAACGTTCATAATTTTCCTTTAGTTATATATTTAATTTGATTGACTGAAATATTTCAGCAACTTATCTCGTATCTAACTAATCGATTAGTGTTTTATGTTGCAACGAAGGAATTATTACAAAAATGTAAATGAAATATTGGTAGTTTTTTTCCAGAATTTCAGGAAAATTTGCGAAGTTTTTTAAGAATGTACAGTAATTACTAGTTTATAACGTATTTTAATTGATGATACATATTCTGAAAATTATTAATATTAGAAATATATAAATTTTTTTTAGCCAATTCTGTTTTATTGAATTTTAAAGGAGTTTCTTCTAAACCTTTTTTTACTCCATGCAATAACTTATTTAATAAATTAAATTCTGAAATATACAAATTTGTATATTTTTTATTTGTTGAATAGTCGTATATTGTATAATCATGATAAATTGATATTTTTCTAACATTATGAGATTTTCTGTAATCCAAATTTATATCTATGCCTAATCTTGCAAATAAGTGTGATACTTTATCTGTTAGAGGTTTTTTATTTATTTTTAGATTATTATTTACATGGTTAAATATTTTTAAAGCACTAGATTTATAGATCTTTTTACTATTTAATAAATATCCATTTAATATATAAAAAATACTATGAAAATAATCTATATTATTAGTAAAAAATTCACTATTTTTTTTGTTGTATTCATAACTTTTTTCTTTATTTAGCTTATATGATTTTTCTTTTTCTGATTCACTAAAAGAATTATATAGTACTAACAAATCAAGAAAACCTTTATATTTTGCAAGGGCATCTGTTTTATCTATTTTAAAATCTTCAAAAAGTCCTATAGCATATTCAATTTTTAATATTTGATTTTCATCATCCAATATTTTTGCTTTTTCTAATTCATTTTTTAGTGTATTTATTTGCTTATCCGTATTTTGTATATCATGTTCTATAGATTCTAAAATGTGATTTTTTGAACGATATTCTTCTAATTCTAAAGATACTGTTTGCATATCATTTATTATTGAAAATATACCTAATATGATATTTACTAAATCATCATTATTAGAATGAAGAGAATGAATACTATTTATTTGTTCTTTAGTTAAAAAGTAGTTTAAATCATGAATCCTATTTTCATCTATAGTATCAAAATTTATATGCTTAAAACTCGTTATTTCTGTATATAAATTATAAACTTTGATTATTAAATTATCAATCTCTTCTTCTTTATTTTTATATTTTTTATCTAATAGAATAATATCTCTTATCTCAGGTTTTAAATCTAACATTTAATGAATCTTTTGTGTATTAAATTTGGAATCTATCGTTTATTGGGGTAGAAATAGGGTAGAAAAATCTTTTTTAAGATTCTCCTTTTAAACCTTTTCTCATTGCTTCAACTAGCTTATTATCGGCTTTTGTGTTAGTAAAATATTCAAATGCTAAGACACCTTGGTACAAAAGCATATCTTCGCCATCTTTAATTTCATTATGAAAACTCTTTGCTAATACTAAAAATGGAGTTATTCTTCCATAAATACAATCAAAAGCAAAAGAACTAGATTTTAGAACATTTTCTAGTAGCTCTTTTGGTGCAGGAAGTTCTTCATCTTTTAAACCAGCACTTGTTGAATTTACAACTAAATCAAATTTTTCATTTACAAAATCATCAAAACTAAAAGATTTTATACCATGATTTTTGAAGAAATCTAGTTTAGATTTACTTCTATTTAGAACTGTTACATCAACATTTTCTTCTTGAAGAGCTAAAGATATAGCTTTTGCAGTTCCTCCAGCTCCCAAAATTAAAACTTTATTTATTTTTCCAAAACTTTGTATTGCTTTTAGAAATCCAGGTGCATCCGTATTGTAAGCAATAACTTGATTGTTTTGTAAAACATAAGTATTTACAGCTTCTATTTTTTGAGCAATTCCTTTCACAACATCTGCTTGTAAAAAAGCTTTTTCTTTGTGAGGAACTGTTATATTTGCTCCACTAAATTCATTTTTAATAAATTCATTTTTTAGTGAATTTCCATCAACTAAATGAAATTTTTCATAAATTGCATCAAAATTTATATGTTTAAATCCTGCATTTTGCATTTGTGGAGATTTTGAGTGAACTACTGGGTCCCCAAATATTACAAATTTTTTACTCATATTAAGCCTTTTTTGCTATAAAATTAAATATTGGGAAATTTCTATTTTCTCTTTCGTAAATGTATACAATTTCAAAAATAAAATTGCTAAATCCTATTTTTGTACATACATTTATTAGTTCATCTTTTGAAAAACCAAAATGATAAACTCCTTCATTATTGTATTTTGCATGAAATGTTCCATCTTCTTTATCCAAATCATTTATGCAGATATAACCAGCATTTTTTAAAGATTCAAAACTTTTTTGAAAGAACAATTCAATATTTTCTATATGATGAAGAGACATAGAAGATATTATTAAATCAAAACTGTTTTTTGGTAAATTATCATGTAAAATGTCATGTTTTTGAGCTTTAATATTTTTTAAATTTTTATCTTTTGCTTTTTTATTAAATTCTTCAACCATTCCATTTGAGCTGTCTAAACCTAAAACTTCATTTGAATCATCTTTTAATGCAAATCCTACAAGTCCCGTTCCACAACCATAGTCTAAAATACTTTTTATTTTAGAGAAGTCTAGATGTTTTTTTAGATTATCTATGCAAGCATCAGTTTTATCAAGTGTTGTTTGCTTTTTATCCCAATCTTTTGCTTTCTCATCAAATCTACTCAAAATTCTTCCTTAAAGGTTTTTTAGGCAAGATTATACCAAAAGCATATTAAGAAGAGAAAATGGGCATAAAATATTTTTTTAGTGATATAAGTGATGGAAATTTAGCTTTCCATGTTGGTGATAAAAAAGAGAATGTAGAAAAAAATAGAGAAAAATTGGCTATCAAATATGGCTATGATAATCATAAATTAGTATATATGAATCAAGTTCATGGTAATAATATTGTAATTGTTGATGAAAATAGTCCTAAATTGATTGAAGATTGTGATGCAATTATCACAAAAACTAGAAATCTTCCTCTTATGGTTATGGTTGCTGATTGTATTCCAGTTTTACTTTTTGATGAAAAAGTAGGTTTAATTTCAGCAATTCATGCAGGAAGAAATTCAACATTTTTAGAAATTGTAAAAAAAACTGCACAAATTTTTATTGAAAAGTTTTCTAGTAATCCAGAAGATATCAAAGCAATTTTAGGTCCGTCAATTCAAAAATGTTGTTATGAAATAAGTGCTGAAATGGCAAAAATAGTTGAAAATTCTTTTGGTAAGAGTTTTGTTGATAATAGAAATATAGATTTACAGAATATAAATATGATGCAACTAAATAGTTTAGGAATAAAAGATGTTTATATTTCAGATGTTTGTACAAAATGTAGTAATAAACCTTATTTTTCATATAGAGATGATAATAAATGTGGAAGATTTGCAGCTGTAATTGAATTGAAATAATAATTATTATTTTTGAAGCATTAATGTATAAAATGGTAGAATTCACTCAAAATTGCCTAAAAATGGAAAAATATGGAAGAGTATATACTTAAAATTTCTACAGAAGATGCAAAAGGATTGATTTATAATATTTCAAAAGTTCTTTTTGCAAATAATTTAAATATTGAACAAAATGCAGAATATGTAGATCCTGATACAAAAGAATTTTTTATGAGAAGTATAATTAGTGGAAAAGTTATGCAAAATATACTTCTAAAAGAGTTAAAAGAGGTTTTACCTGAAGGTTCTAGTATAACTTTAAACAAAAAAATAAAAAAAGATGTTGTTTTGCTTGCTACAAAAGAGTCTCATGTTTTGGGAGATTTATTAATAAGATACACATCAAATGAGTTAAATGCAAATATAAAAGCGGTTATTGCAAATCATGAAGATTTAAGATCTCTTGTAGAAAAATTTGATATACCATTTTATTGTATAAGTGCAGAAAATTTAAGTAAAGAACAACATGAAGATTTAGTTTCTAAAAAAATAGATGAATTTAATCCAGAACTTATAGTTTTAGCAAAATATATGAGAATTTTAACACCAAACTTTGTAGATAAGTATAAAGGAAAAGTTTTAAATATTCATCACTCATTTCTACCAGCATTTATTGGAGCAAATCCTTATAAACAAGCACATGAAAGAGGTGTTAAAATTATAGGAGCAACAGCTCATTATGTGACAAATGACTTGGATGAAGGACCAATTATTTTCCAGGATGTTGTAAGAGTTGATCACTCATACTCTTGGGAAGATATGAGAAACGCAGGAAGAAATGTTGAAAAAGTAGTTCTTTCAAATGCTTTTGAATTACTTTTAAATGATAGAGTATTCATTCATAGAAATAAAACGGTGATTTTATAATGTTTAATATAGTATTACACGAACCACGAATTCCTGGAAATGTTGGAACAATTGGAAGATTGGCATTTGCTTTAAATTGTAAACTTCATTTAATAAAACCTTATGGTTTTGGTGAAATCACTGAAAAAGAGGTAAGAAGAGCAGGTTTAGATTATTGGTATAATCTTGAAGTATATGAATATGAAAATATAGAAGATTTCTGGCAAAAACATCCTTTAAGTTCTAGACATTTTTTTGCTACGACAAAAACAACAAATGTCTATTTTGAACAAGAATTAAAAGAGGGTGATTATTTTTATTTTGGAAGAGAAGATGCTGGTTTACCTAAAGAGATTTTAGAAAAAAGTTTAGATACAAATATTACAATTCCTATGACAAACAACGCTAGAAGTTTAAATATTGCTAATAGTGTTTCAATAGTTTGTTATGAAGCCTTAAGACAAAACTTCCTTGCTTTTAAAAGTTAAATTATTTATCTTTTAAAAGCTCTTCAGCACTTTCAATAAGTTTATTTATAGCAAACAATTTTTTGTTTAATTGAATTCTTTTATTATCGTCATCTTTTTTAAGTTCTTTGATCTCTTTTTTAACATCTACTTTTTTTTCTTTTAATTCTTCAATTAGTTTTAAAACTTTCTCTTCTTGAGAATTTTTGAGTCTATCTTTTTTAAAATATTTAGATATTTTGTCAATGATTTTACTTAGCTTCATCTCTTTTTTCTCCTATCTTCTTTAATAGATCATTATTTAAAAATAAAATATTTGCCACTTCAACAAGCTTTTTTTGAATAGAATAACCAGTAGCACTATCGTTCATATAAGATGTTGCCATAGTTGCTTTTATTTTATCTTCTCTAATTAATGCATCTATCTCTTCTGAGCTTGCTAAATCGTTTTGTGTTAATTCACTCTTTATAAGTTCAAATTGAGTTAATTTCTCAACATCACTCTCTAAAATTGATAAAGCATTAATATCTATCAAAATTTCTGCTAGCTCTTTTCTTAAAATATTATACTCTTCTTTTATGAAATCATTTTTACTTTTTAAATAGTAATTTATATTTTTTTGTATATCTCTTGTATCTTTTAGAACTTCAACAATCAAAGAAGCAGCTCTTTTTAATTCTCCAACTTCTTTGTGTTGAAAATCAAACATATGCTCTTGAGCAAATGAAGAGTAGTGAATAATTTCACTATATAAAGATTTTAGATTTTTTTGATAAATTTCATCAATATTTGTATCGATAATAGAAACTTCATCATTTAATCTAGTTGCTAAAGTCTCTTTTGTAAGACCTGTTGTATGTAGATTTAAAGCATGAAGCATAGCTTTTTGGCAATTTTCATATAAATTAATTATCTCTTTTCTAAGTGAAATTAAAGCTGCATCAGGGTTTGATAAAACAGAAGGTGTTAAGTATTTTGGTTTTGAAGCAGATGATACTTTTTTCTGTATTAATCTTTCAGATAATTTTACAAGTAGAGGTATAAAAGGTGTTAAAATTATAACACCTGTTACAGAAAATATAGTATGAAATAGTGCTAGTTTCATACCATAGTTACTTTCACTAACACCTAAATAAGGCGCTATAAAGTCTGTTAAACCTTGGAATTGATATATGAAAATTGTTATAAAGATAGCCGATATTAAATTGAATAAAAAGTGTATAAGAGCAACTCTTTTACCATTTTCATTTGATGTGAATGAAGCTAAAATAGTTGTTAACGTTGTACCAACATTCGCTCCAATTGCTAAAGCTAAAGCATTTATATAAGTTATACTATCTGCATTTAAAGCTGTAATAACTATAGCTAAAGTTGCAGCACTAGATTGAATGATAACAGTTGCTAGTGCTCCAATTAGGATGTATACAATTATTCCTAAATATCCTTCAATTGCATATGATGCAAGATCAATTGACTCTTTCATTATGTCAAAACCATCTTTCATATACGAAATTCCAAGGAATATGAAACCTAATCCTAAAAGAACATTACCTCCACCTTTAGAAGCATTATTTTTACCAAATCTTAAAATTACTCCAAAAACCAACATAGGAAATGCATAGGCAGATATTTTTACATCAACTCCTAGACTAGAAACTATCCAAGCAGTTGTTGTACTTCCTATATTTGATCCAAAAACTATACCTATACCTTGAACTAAAGTTAAAAGTTCAGCACTTAAAAAAGATACTACGATTAAAGTGATAATTGTTGAACTTTGAACTATAGAAGTTGATAAAAATCCAGTTAATATTGCATACAAAGTGTTACTAGTAAATTTTTGCAATAGTTTTTCAAGTAGCCCCCCTGATAGTTGCTTGAATCCATCTTGCATAAAAAACATACCAACGATAAATATTGAAATACCACTTAAAATAACTGTAAAGTTCTCATATTTTAAAACAATATATCCAAGTATTATTAAACCAACTAACCAAAAAATATTTTTTTGCACATCTTTCCTTGTCTAAAAAATAACTAAAGTATAGCTAATTTGTTATAAATAAGTCGATATTGGGTAGAATAAAATAATTTTTACTTAGAAAAATGAGGTTTTGATGTATAAAATTTTGATTTTGGAAGATGATACCCTTTTTGCAAATAGTTTAGAAGATTTTTTAACTTCTGAAGAGTTTTTAGTAGATATTGCAAAAGATGGAGAAGAAGCTTTAAGTTTAAACTATGAACATAATTATGACTTATATATATTTGATATAAATGTTCCAAAAATAGATGGATTAGAGCTTTTAAAACTTCTAAGGCAAAATAATGACAAGACAGCAACTATCTTTTTAACTTCATATAAAGATAAGGATACTTTAAAAGATGCTTTTTTAAAAGGTTGTGATGATTATATTAGAAAACCTGTAGATTTGGATGAATTACTTTTTAGAATTAAAGCCGTATTAAAAAGAAATAAAAAAGAGTTTGAAACAATAGTTTTATCTGAGAATATTGTTTTTAATCCAGTTTCAAAAAGAGTTTTTGAATCAGGAGTTGATATGAATTTACCTATAAAAGTTTTAGAGTTATTAGAGTTGTTTTTAGAAAATAAAAATGAAATTGTTTCTAAAGATATGATTATTTCAAAGCTTTGGAGTGCTAGTCAAGCTTATAGTGAAGGTTCAATAAGAGTTTATATAAATCAGGTTAAAAAATTATTTGAAAATAAAGATGCAATAATAAATGTAAAAGGGATAGGATATAAACTTGAATTCTAAAAAAGTTGATTTTTTAATCTCTATTTCCACTGTTTTTGTATTTACTTTATCAGTAATTTTGTATTTGAATTTTCTTTTTAGTTCAAAACTAAGTTTTACAAAAGAACAATATTTTGTTTTTTTGATAATTTTACTACTTTTGGGACTTTTTATATTTCTTCTTTTTTCAAACTCTTTTATAAAATCTATTTTTAGAAGTGAAGAAAAGTTAGAAAAAGATATAAAAAATACTATTCATGAGCTTAATATTCCAGCATCAACAATAAAAATGAATGTTCAACTTTTAAAAAAAAATTTAAAAGATGAGAAAGATTTGGCTAGATTAGATCGAATTAGTAAAGCAAATGATAATCTTTTGAAACTGTATGAAAATTTAGAATATGAGTTTAAAAAAGAGATAAATAAAATAGAACTTGAACAGTTTTTTTTAGAAGATATAATAAAAACATCTCTAGATAAATTTGAAGATATAAAAAAAGATACAGCTATAGAAAAAGATATAAAAAACCATTTACTTTATACAGATTATAATGGTTTTTTAATAGTTTTAGATAATCTTTTCTCAAATGCAATAAAATATAATAGAGCGATAAATCCATATATAAAAGTTGAATTAAAAGATACAGTTTTATCAATTTTTAATTTTGGTGAAAAAATAGATACAAAAAATATTATGTTGGTTTTTGATAGATATTTTCAAGAAAATTCGCAAAATAGTGGTTTTGGTTTAGGTTTGGCAATAGTAAAAGAGTTTTGTGATAAACACAAGATTTTAATAAATATTGAAACTTTAGAAGATGGAACAAAAATAAATTTAAATCTTAAAAATATTTTTGTAAATAAGGATAAATAGTGAATATAAAACTTGAATATCATCAAAATATCAATGGAATAATTGAAAAAAAAGATTTGGAATTCCCAAAAAACTTATTAAAAGAGCCATATAACTTAAACTCACTTTTTGTTAGTATGGTCGATGGGCAATCTATGGAACCAGATATTTTACATGGTTCTTTGGTTATTGCAGATTTAAGTCAAAAAGAGTTTGAAGATGAATCTATATATTTAATCTACAAAGATAATAATATGTGGATAAAAAAATCAAAATTCATCGATAACAATAGGTATTTCGTATCTATAAACCCAAAATATTCACATTTAACTTATAAATTTGAAGATTGTAGAGTAATCGCAAAAGTTCTTTTAACTTTTAAAAACTTATAATAATTAAAATTATTCACAAAGGAGACAAGATGGAAGCAACATTGGCATTTGCAATTGCAATAATATTTTTTGCAATTGTAATTATTGCAAAGGGTGTAAAAATAGTTTCTCAATCAGATTTATATGTAGTGGAGAGACTTGGAAAATTTCATAAAGTTTTACATGGTGGTTTTCATATAATTATCCCAGTAATTGATAGTGTTAGAGCTATTTTAACCTCAAGAGAACAACTTGTAGATATTGAAAAACAAGCTGTTATTACAAAAGATAATGTAAACATATCTATTGATGGAATTGTTTTTTGTAAAGTTGAAGATGCAACAATGGCTACATATAATGTAGTAAATTTTAAAAATGCTATTGCAAATTTAGCAATGACAACTTTAAGAGCAGAGATTGGAGGAATGGATTTAGATGATACTTTATCAAATAGAGAGACTTTAAATGCAAAACTTCAAACTGAACTTGGAAATGCTGCTACGAATTGGGGAATTAAAGTAACAAGAGTTGAAATAGCTGATATTTCAGTTCCTCCAACTATTGAAAAAGCTATGAATATGCAAATGGAAGCAGAAAGAGAAAAAAGAGCAATTCAAACAAAAGCAGAAGCTCAAAAAGAGGCTCAAATTAGGGAAGCAGAAGCTTTTAAACAAAGTGAAATTTTAAAAGCAGAAGCAATAGAAAGAATGGCTGATGCAAAAAGATACGAACAAGAACAAACTGCAGCCGGACAACAAGAAGCTATGAGACTTATAAATATTTCTATGATGGAAAATGAAAAAGCAGCAGAATTTTTACTTGCAAAAGATAGAGTTGCAGCTTTTCAAGCTTTAGCAAAAAGTAATAGTACAAATAAGATGATTTTACCTTATGATGTTACTCAAATGATTGGTTCTACATCGGTTTTAGGAGATGCCTTTTTTAAAGGGATAAGTGATCAAAAGGCTAATAATGCTTAGTATTATGGATTTTTATACTTTAATTGCAATAGGTATAGCACTTATTGCTTTTGAGGTTTTTATATACTCTTTTATTCTTATTTGGTTTGCCTTTGGGTTTATTATTGTAGGAGTATTAACTCTATTTCTAAATTTTTCTACTCTTTATTGGCAATTAGCCACAGTTTGTATTATTTCTTTACTTTTACTAGTATCTTTTAGAAAGAGTTTTTTAAAACGATTCTCAAAACCTGAAAAAGAGATTTCAGATAATTTTTTTAATGAAAAAGGTTTTGGAATAATAAAAAATAGAAAATTACTTTATAAAGCTACTTATTGGGAAATTGATGAATCAATTGATTTAGATGATTTCAATGAAGAAGAAAAAGTAGAAGTAATTGAAATAAAAGCTAACAAAGCAGTAATTAAAAAGAGATAATCTCTCTTTTTATATAAAAATCCTAAATAAAAGTCTCACAATTCTCATAATTATCAATTCTTACATATCTAATATTAATAAAAATAATTAACTATTAAAAAGATTAACAACAAATTAACAAAGCCGAGTAATAATTTTATCAATTTTTTTATAGGAGTATATAATTATGAAATTACGGTATTCAGTATTTGCCTGTTTAGCATTAAACATAAACATAATTGCAAGTGAGCAAGCAACAGTTCTTGAACAAATGTCTGTAACTGCAACTAAGATTGAAAAAGCTACAAAGGATGTTAGTGAAAGTATTGCAGTTGTTGATCAAAAGACAATCGAAGATAAAAATATTTTAAATGTTCAGGATGCTTTGCAAACTATTCCAGGGGTTATAGCTGAATCAACTTCAAATTCACCAAGTCCAAAGCTAATAATTAGAGGTGCTGGATTAAAAGCAAGATTTGGAGTAAGAGAGATTATGGTTATGAAAGATGGTGTACCAATGACCGATCCAGACTCTTTTACAAGGTTTGATTTTATTGATATGCAAGATGTTTCAAGTATAGAAGTTCAAAAAGGACCAGGTTCTATTAATGCTGTAAATTCAACAGGTGGAGTTATTCAATTAATAACAAAATCTGTATTTGATGAAGATAAAAATAGTATAAAATTAGGAGTTGGAAACGAAGAACAAAGAAATGTTAATTTAAAAGTAAGAGGTAAAATTAGTGAAAATGACTTTACATCTTTAACTTTTAGTAAGAGAAAAATAGATAACTCTTGGAGAGATAATAATGAGTTTGATACTACACAAGCAACATTAAAATATGGTCATATTTTTAAAGATGATTCAATTATTGAGAATGAGTTGTCTTATACAGAATCAAATTTAAATCTTCCAGCTTCTATGACAAAAGATGAATTTAAAGAGTTTAAAAAAAGTGGAGAACAGCATGATACTTCAAATCAATGGCAACATAGTGCTAGGGATTCAAAAATATTAGCATTTAGTAGTAAGTATGAAAAAGAAGTTGGAGATATTACATATAAACCAAGATTTTATTTTAATACTTGGGAGCATTTTCATCCAGTTACAGGTTTAATAAATGATAGTGATGATAATAAAGTATTTGGAATAGATTTAGAGTTTAATGCTGCTCATAAACTTTTCGATCAAGATGCTATGCTTGTAGGTGGATTAACTTTTAAAATAGATAAAACAGATGATTCAAAAAAATATCAATATGGAGATGTTGAAACAAAATCAGTAACAACCGGATGGGGACGAAATAGAACTACAGCAAATCAAATAGTAAAAACTTTATCAAATAAAAAAGGTGCCCTAGCAAACACAGAAGATTCAGAAACATTACTTTATGGAGCATATTTGATGGAAAGCTTCAAAGTAAATGACAAATTAGGATTTGATGTAAGTAGTAGAGTTGACAAATTAAAGTTTGATATAAATGGAAATGAGATTACTAAATATGATTACTCTTCAAAAAGTTATAAAGATGGTATAGGTGATTATGAAATTGATAACTCATTTACACTTTTATCAGCAAAATTTGGAACAACTTATGCTTTAACTGATTTTACAAATGTGTATGCTTCTATTGCAAATGCTAATCAAGCTCCAACTACTAGTGAATTAAGTGATAATAATGATTTAGATAAATCACAAAGCACAAATTATGAAGTGGGATTAAAAACAAGAACTGAAGATTTATCTTATGATTTAGCTTTGTATCAAAACTATGTTGATGATGAGATTATTCAAATAAAAGATGCAAATGGGAATTCTATTTATGATAACGCAGGAAAAACAGATAAAAAAGGTTTAGAATTTAACATAACATATAATTTAACATCAAATTTAGAGATTGGAGGATCTTATGCATATAGTAATTTTAAATTTGATAAATTTAACGAATCAGCAAGAGGTGATTTAGTTTCAAGAGATGGAAACTACATACCATTTATTCCAAAAAATCAATACTCAATTTTTACTGCTTATAATTTAAATGGATTTAAAACAAGATTAACAGCACGAACTTATGGAAGTTACTATATGGATAATGCAAATACTGAAAAATATGAAGGTTATGATTTAATCACAGATTTTATGATTGGATATGAGATGAAAAATCATAATATTCAATTAAACATCAACAATTTATTTGATAAATATTATGCTTCAGAAGCTTCAAAAGATGTTTATAATGTTGAATCATATAAAGCTGCTAGTCCTAGAATGGCAATGCTAACTTATAGTTATAAGTTTTAGGAAATGGCTATGGAAAATTTCATAAAACGAGATAAAAATGATATTTTTGGAATTCCTTTTTTTAACATAATATTTAAAAATAGATTTTTTCAAAGACTTATTCAAATAATAGTTCTTTTTTTGTTTTGTTATGCAATATATTTTGGAATCATAAATCCTACGAAAGAAGAAAATTTGTTTACAACAGCACTTTTTTGGGGATTGTTTTGGCCATTTTTTATGGTTACAACATTGGCTACTTTTGGAAGAATATTTTGTGGAGTTTGCCCACATGGATTTATTGGAAAATATATTACTAAATTTGGTTTAAAAAAAGATATGCCAAAAATGTTAAAGAATCCTCTTATTGGAGTTCTTTTACTATTCTTTGGTTGGTGGTTTGTATACTATATGTTCCCAGAATTTTTCAAAACACCATATTCAACTGCAATGATGTTCTTAGTAATGACAGTATTTGCAGTAATTTTTTACTACATTTATGACAAAATGGCTTATTGTAAATATATTTGTCCAATAGGAACTGTTACAAAAGTTTTTTCAAAAGTAGGTTTTACTAAGTTAGAAACATATAAAAGTGAGTGTCAAAGTTGTAGAACTTTTGATTGTGCAAAAGCTTGTAGCTATGATCTAAAACCTTTTACTTTCGAAAAAAAGAACTCTATGGAAGATTGTACTTTATGTATGGATTGTGCAAGTAGTTGTGAAAATGTAGCTTTCAAATTTAAAAAACCATCAAATACATTGTTTAATAAATTTAAAACTTCAAAAGCTGAGGTTTGGGCATTGATTTTATTAACAGCAGCAATTAGTATTACTATGAGTTTTCATCATGCTTTAAGTCGAAGTGCAATATTTGAAGAGTTTTTTTGGACAAAAACAGCTAGATATTTTGAAAATATTATAGATTTTGGGGGAATTGATACTGTTGGTTTATTTGCTTTTTTATATGCAGTTTTAATCTCAATATTTTTAAGTGTAGGAGGAATATTTATAGCTTCAAAAATTATGAGAGTTGATTTTTCTAATACATTTTATACTTTGGGATATGCTTTTGCACCTTTATTTATTATTGGGGGATTGTCACATATTGGAGAGTTTTTCTTTTACTCTTACGCATCAAATATTGTAAATGGTTTTAACCAAGTTTTTAATTTAGGGTTTGAAAATATGAAACCTTTAGCAACTAGAAAAGATGAATGGGTTCATATATTTAATATTTTTACCCATTTTGGATACATTTGGGCATTTGTAATTATGTATTTTAGATTAAAATTAATAAATACTAAAAGATATTTAAAGCTTATAGCTTTTCCATTTGCTTCAGCTTTAATAATTTTTTATATGAGTCTAAATTTTTATAAAGTTTATGTATTTAAAACTTATGGAGCAAACGTAATACATAATCATTCAAATCATCAAATGAAAACTGAAACTCAAAAAAGTATAAACTAATTTAGTAATTTGTTATAATCTTCTAAAAATTAATAATAGAAAGATTTTAACATTGAAAATTTTACATTTTAGTGATACGCATCTAGGTTTTAATGACCTAGATGTAATAAATGAAAACAATATAAATCAACGAGAAGCAGATTTTTATGATGCTTTCTCTCAAGTTGTTGACCAAATAAAAGTAATTAAACCTGATTTTATAATACACACAGGAGATTTATTTCATAGAGCAAGTCCAAGTAATAGAGCAATAACATTTGCACTTGAAAAGTTCAATGAGATAAATAGTTTAGATATTCCATTTATATTAATAGCTGGAAATCACTCAACTCCAAGAACAAATCTTAGTTCTCCTATTTTAAAGATATTTGAAAATTTCAAAAATATTTATGTTTCATATAATCAAGAGTACAAAAAAATAGAGTTTGAAGATGTAATATTTCATACCTTACCACATATGAATGATGAAAGTACTGCAATCGAGCAAATAAACCTTTGTGAATCAAATATAGATGAAAACAAAAAAAATATCATGATGATGCATTGTAGTGTTGGTGCTTGGTATTTAATGAGTGAATTTGGAGAGTGGGTTTATCCATCAAATAAAGAGTATATATTTGAAAAGATGAGTTATGTAGCTCTTGGACATTGGCATGGGTTTGGAAATGTTGGAAAGTATGATAATGTTTATTATAGTGGGAGTAGTGAGCGAACAAGTTTAAATGATAAAAGAAACTCAAAAGGTTTTATAGTTGCAACTATTGAAGATGATTTAAATATAGAATATAAAGAAATAAATATAAGAGCTATAAGACAAAAAGAGATAGATTGTGAAGATTTTGAATCTTCAATCCAAGCTTTAGATACAAGTGATTGCCAAAATGCAATAGTTGAGGTAAAACTAACAAATCTTACACCACTTTCTTCAATAGATATTCAAAACAAACAAATCAAAGAGTTATTTCCAGATGCTTTAACTGTAACTATAAAAAGAGAGTTTAAAAAAGAGAGTACACAATCAAATATTGATAATCTTGAAGCTATTTCACTTGAAGAGTATTTCTTAGAACATATCAAACAAAATAGTGAAAACAAGGAGTATGAAAGATTAAAACAAAAAACTCAAGAACTATTTTCTTTATATGAAGAGGTAAGTTATGATACTAACTAAATTAAAACTAGAAAACTTTAAAAAATACAGATTTTTTGAAATCTCTTTTGATTTAGGACTTATTGGAATTATAGGTAAAAACGGTAGTGGGAAATCAACTATCTTTGAAGCTATATTGTTTGCCTTATATGGGGAACTAAAAAACAAAGGTGATAAAGAAGTTGTAAGAAATGCAAATGCTTTAGAAAAAGATATTGTAAGTGTTGAACTAGAGTTTGAAATAGAAGAAACTATATATAAGATAGTTAGAGAGTTTAGAGGAAAAACTCTAAGTGCAAATGCAAAACTATATAAAAATGAAGAACTTATAACTACTGGAGCAAAAGAGGTAACAATAGCTATAGTAAATTTAACAAAGATGAGTAAAGATGCCTTTATGCATACACTCTTTGCTAGTCAAAAAGAGTTAACTAGTTTAAGTAATAGTAAACCAGAAGATAGAAAGAAGATGATTAGAAAACTTTTAGGTCTTGAAAAGATTGATTTTGTAGAAAAAGAGTTAATAGAAAAGAGTAGGGAACTAAAAAGAGAGATTGATGCTTTTAAAGAAGTACTATTAAGTAGTGAAGATATAACTATAAAAAAAGAGAACATAGTTGAACAAACAGTTCAAAAAGAGGAGTTTTTAAAAGATATAGATAAACAAAGTTTAGTTTTAGATGAGTTAAATAAAAAAGTTTTTATTATAAAACAAGAGTTAGAACAACTAACAAAAACAAAAGAGCAAAAACAAATTTTAAAAGCTAGATGTGAAATTCTAACAAACAGTATTAGCTCTCATCAAAAAACTCAAGAAAAGCTACAGAATGAATTAAATGCCTTATATACGAAACAAGAAGAACTAAAAGGTTTACAAACTATCAAACAAGAGTATATAACTTTACATGAAACTCTAAAAGAACAAGATAAATTAAAAGAATATAGTCTAAGAAAAGATGGATTACTACTTGAACAAAAAGAGTTAAGAGAACAATACACAAAAGCAAAAGATAGTATTAAAGTCTTAGAGTTTGAAACAAAAGAGCATTTAGAACTAGTAGAAAAAGAAAAAGAGTTAGATAATAGTATAGAGAAATATAAACTGTTATTAACAAACAAAGGGTTAGATGAAAAAAGATTAATACAAGAAATAGCAGGTGAAGAAAAACTAATAGCAGATATAAAAAAGAAAATTGAAAATATTACAATATTAGGGAAAGAGTCAAATTGTCCAACATGTACAAGACCTCTTTTAGATGAGTATGATAGTGTTATATTCTCTTTGGAGCAAATAGTAATAAAAGTAGAAAATGAAAAGATTGATATATCAAAAGAACAATTAGCAAACATAAAAGAAGAAAAAGAAAAATTAGAAGAAATACAAAAAGCAAATATAAAAGAGCATTTTGAAATCTCTAAAAAGATAAACCTAATAGAAAATAAAAAAAGAGATTTACAAGCCTTAAAAGAGCATTTTGAAAAAGTAACACAAAAGGGAGTAAAAAATAAAGAAGAGTTAGCAAAACTTGAGATTTATAATTATGATAAGAATTTACATGAAGAATTGCTTTTAAAGCAAAAAGAGTTAAAGAGTAAGTATGAGTATATATTATCACTTGAAACTATGTTAAAAAGAGTAGATAGTATAAAAGAGGAGTTAAAAACTTCAATTTTAAATCAAGATAAGTACAATCTAGAACTTCTACAAAAAGATTTAGAGTATAAAGCTATAAACTATGATGAGGTAAAACATAAAGAGAAATTAAAAGAGTTTGATGAAGTACAAAAACAAAAAGATAGTTTAGTGACTCTTATAAATGATTTAAAAGTAAAAATAGCAACTATACAAGGGCAAATAAAAACTATACAAGAGAGTTTACAAAACAACGAAACTCAACTAAAAAAAGTACAAACAAAAAAAGATGATTTAAATGATTATGAAAAAATTAAAATAAATCTAGCAGAGTTTAAAACAAAATTAAACTCAAAAGTGGCTCCAAGAATCTCTGATATTGCTTCAAATATGTTTGCTCAAATTACAAAAGGCAAATATCAGCATATAGAAGTTTCAAATGAATTTGATTTTTATATCTATGATGAAGGTAAAAAATATCCAATAGAGCGATTTAGTGGTGGAGAAATTGACCTTGCAAACTTGGTTTTAAGAATCGCTATTTCAAAAACTTTGAGTGAACTAAGTGGTGCAAATAGTGTAGAGTTTTTAGCTTTTGATGAGGTTTTTGGAAGTCAAGATGACTCAAGACGTATGGAAATTCTAGAAGCTTTTCATACAATCAAAGAGCAATATAGACAAATATTTTTAATAAGCCATGAAGTAGAGATAAAAGAGATGTTTGAGCGGGTTGTTGAGGTTTAGTATTTAAAAATGAAAACTAATCAAATAATCATATTTTATGATGAGGAGTGTCCTTTTTGTAAAAACTATACAAACTTTTTAAAGTTAAAAAAAGGTTTTGATTTAAAACTAATTGATGCTAGAAAAGATAAAGTAGAACTACAAAATATTTGTAAAAACTTGGATATAAATGACGGGTTTATAGTTATTTATGAAAATCACTGTTTTCAAGGAGCTAAGGCTTTAGAGTTTTTAAATAGTGCAGTTGATAAAACTACGGTTTTGGGAAAATTGCATTTTTTCTTTGCTTATGAAAATATTTTTTCAAGATTCTTATATAAAATTCTTTTTATTTTGAGAAAATTTATACTTTTCGTTTTAAGAAAAGATAGCAAAATCTAATCTTTTCTTAAGATTTTAAAATTATTCGTAAAAAGAATCTATATTCTTTTTGTGTCTAGATGCCCACTCTTCAAAACTCAAAGCAGACTCTTTTTTAATTTTTTCTTTACACTCTTGATATATCTCTTCAGCTCTATCTTTTGGAATAACAGCTATTCCTTCTTCATCAGCAACTATTATATCACCTGGGTTTACGTTTATTCCACCTGCAATTATTGGTGTGTTTACAGGAACAGCTTGTTTTTTTGTTCCTGGCATTGCTAAAATACCTCGTCCAAACATGGGAATTCTTTTTTCTCTAATCTCTGCAATGTCTCTAACAACACCATCAATCACAAAACCTACAATTCCTCTATTGTATGCAATAGTGGCTACATTTCCACCTATTACTGCATAATCCATTGTATTTGATTGTGCTACGATTATAGAACCAGCAGGTGCTTCATAAATAGCCCTATGAAGTGCTAAATTTTCTCCTGCAACCATGTTTACAGTAAATGCAGGACCTGAGATTCTAGGAATATTTGACCAAAGCTCTTTTATTCCAGCATCCATAAAACTTTCTCTTTTTAAAGTTCCTGCATAATCACAAGGTGAGATTTCACTAAATTTTTGATAATCCACATATTCTCCTTACTTTTGATTAGAAATATTACACTATTAAAATAAAAAGTACCAAATACTTAGAAAATGAATAATACAGTTTTCATTATCAATAGGATAAAATTACAAAAAGAAGAGATATGTCAACTACAAAAACATTACATCCAAGAAATTTTCATAACGATAGGTATGATTTTTCTACTTTAATAAAATCTCAAAATGACCTGAAAGAGTTTGTGAAACCAAATAAATATGGTGATTTATCAATAGATTTTGCAAATTCTAATGCTGTTATTGCACTAAATAAAGCTTTGTTATCGCATTTTTATGGAATTAAAAATTGGGAAATTCCAAAGGGATATTTATGTCCTCCAATTCCTGGACGAGCTGATTATATTCATCATATTGCTGATTTATTAGCTTCTTGTAATGACGAAAAAGTTCCTAGAGGAAAAACTATTAAAGGTTTAGATGTTGGAATTGGAGCAAATTGTATTTATCCTATCATTGGAGTTAGTGTTTATGGTTGGAAGTTTTTAGGAAGTGATATAGAAAAAGTTTCTATTCAATCAGTTCAAAATATCATAAATTCAAATGAAATTTTAAAAGAAAATATTATAGTAAAACAGCAAGAAAATTCTTCAAATATTTTTGTAAATATTATAAATAAAGATGAAAAATATGATTTTACTTTATGTAATCCACCATTTCATAAATCATTAGACGAAGCATTAGCTGGAAATAAAAGAAAAGTTCAAAATCTTACAAAACAAAAAAATACAAAAAGTGCTTTAAATTTTGGTGGAAAAAATAATGAACTTTGGTGTGAAGGTGGAGAAATAGCATTTATTAAGAATATGATAAAAGAGAGTTTGAAGTTTCCAAAAAACTGTTTATGGTTTACAACTCTTGTATCAAAAAAAGAGAATCTACCTTTTATTTATAAATCATTAAAAGATATAAAAGCAGTTGAAGTTAAAACAATAGAAATGGCACATGGTCAAAAAATAAGTAGAATAGTAGCTTGGACCTTTTTATCAAAGGATGAGCAAAAAACTTGGGCTAAGAATTGGGTAAGTTAATTTATACCCAATATCTTAAAATACTCAACTCTACTTATTTCAGTTGCTCCTAAACTTGCTAAATGGTCATTGTATACTTGACAATCAATAAGCTCGATTTCATTTTCTTTTGCCCATTGACACAAATGATAAAAAGCAACTTTTGAAGCATCTGTTACTTTTGCAAACATACTCTCCCCACAAAATATATTGCCAATTACAAGCCCATAAAGTCCTCCAACAAGCTCATTATCTAAATAAACTTCTATACTATTTGCAATTTCTAAATCATGTAGTTGTGTATATGCATAAATAAATTCATCACTTATCCATGTATTATCTTCATGTTTTCTTTTTATACTTGAACAGTTTTTTATAATTTCAAGAAAATTTGTGTTTGATTTTACAACAAAGCCTTTGTTTGTAATAGATTTTCTAAGACTTTTTGATACTCTCATATTTTCAGGCTTCAAAACCATTCGTTTATTTGGACTATACCAATTTATGTAACCATAATCATCTATAAACCAAGGGAAAAGTCCATTTTCATAAGCATTAATTAATCTTTGAGGATGAAAATCACCGCCAATAGCAACCAAATCGTTATTCATTTGCTTTAAAGAAGGAAATGAAAAATCTTCCTCATCTAAAAGCCAAATTTTTTCTTTTTTATCTAATAATTTCATTTTAGAATTTTAGTTAAAAATATGTTAAATAAAGTTATAACAAATTCCTAATTTAAATAATTCATAATAACTTTTTATAATTATTATATTTTTAATATAATATTAATCTAATAGTAAATTAATATTATTTTATATATAATTATCTATATAAATAACTTAAGGAATTAATAATGATAATTTCAGTTTGTAATGAAAAAGGTGGTAGTGGTAAAACTACAATAGCCTTAAATATTGCAGTAAAACTCGGACTTTTAAAAGAAGATACTTTGCTAATTGATGCAGATCCTCAAAGAAGTATTGAAGTATTTACTAATATTAGAGCTAATGAAAATATTGATCTTATTTTTAATACTGTTTCTAAATTTGGAAGTAGTTTAGGAAAAGAAGTAAAAAGCTTGCAAAATAAATACTCTTCAATCGTAATTGATACAGGTGGAAGAGATAGTGAAGAGATGAGACAAGCATTAGCTATTAGTGATCTAATTATTATTCCTACATTACCTAGTGATTTAGATATTGCTGTTTTAAATAAAATGATAAACCTTTTTAATCAAGCTAAAGTATTTAACCCAAATGCTAAAGCACTTATAACTATTTCTAAAGCTAGCCCAAATCCTTTCTTAACTAAAAAAATAGAAGATTTAAAACAATATATTAAAGATAAAGACCTTGAAGATATAAAACTTTGTGAAAGTGTAATATTTGAAAGAGAAGCATATAAAAACTCTTTTTCAAATGGCTTAGGTATCTTAGAATTCCTTGATGAAAAGTCTAAAGCTTACCAAGACTTTAATAACTTCTTTGATGAATTAGTTGAGTATGTTAATAACTAATAACCATTAATATACTATTAGATTAATATTAAAATAATAATAAATAACAATTAATAAAGGTTATATAATGAAAGAATCTATTTTTAATAAAAATAAACAAAAATCATTTGCATTTGTAGAAGATCAAAATACTCAAAATAATGTAAATGAATTAGATGAATTTGTAAATTCAGGAAGAGGGCAAACAAAAAAAGTTCTAAACCCTAAAGGTAGACCAAAACTAAATGATGATGAATTAAAACATGAACAAATTATAGTTTACCTTACAAAAGAACAAAAAGATGAAATTACTAAAAGAGCAAAACAATCATCACTAAGTGTTTCAAAATATGTAATGCTTAAAGTGTTCGGTATAAACTAAATAAAAATAGTATTTATGCTTTTGAAATTTTTATACAAATTTAATATATTAGGAGTAACTGATACTCATTTCTTAGCACTTTGCTATTTTAAATATGTTAATATCCAAACTTTTAAAAAGGATTAGAATATTTATGAAAAGATTAGATGCATTTTTATCGAGTTTGGGATATTGTAGTAGAAGTGAAGCAAGACTTTTTTTAAGATTAAATACAGTTTTAGTAAAAAATGAAAGAGTTTTTAATCCAAGTACAAAAGTAAATCATTGTGATGTTTTGATAAATAGTGAACCTTTAGATGCTGAAAAATTAGTTATTATTTTAAATAAGCCAAGTGGATATATTTGTTCTCATAATGATGCAGGAAAGCTTATATATTCTCTTTTACCTTTAAGATATCAAAATAGGAATCCAAAAATTTCAACTATAGGAAGACTTGATATTGATACAACAGGTGCTATTTTACTTACAGATGATGGAGAATTAAATCATAAATTAACAAGCCCGAAAAAAGATGTTAAAAAAATTTATGAAGTAACTTTACAAAATCCATTAAAAGGTGATGAAAAAGAGCTTTTTTTTAGTGGAGAAGTTATTTTAAATGGTGAAGACAAACCTTTAAAACCAGCTTTTCTAAAACAGATTAATTCTAATTTAGTTCATCTTGAAATTGTAGAAGGAAAATACCATCAAGTAAAAAGAATGTTTGCATATACAGGAAATAAAGTTATAAAACTTCATAGGTTAGAATTTGCTGGATTTAGAGTTGATGATTTAAAAGATGGTGAATTTAAAATTTTAGAAAATGATAAAATATAAATATTGCAATTTGTAATATTTTTAGATGAATTTTAAACTTTTAGTTATAATAAAAAATATAAAGGAAGAAAGTGAAGAAGATAATAATCTGGCACAATAACTCTTGTTCAAAATCAAATAGTGCAAAGTGTTTTTTGGAAGATAACGGTATAGAGTTTGATGTGAGAAATTATTTAGAAAATCCTCCTTCTAAAGATGAAATAAAAGAGGTTTTAAAAAAGCTAAATATAAGTGTAAAAGAACTTATTAGAGATAGTGAAAAACTATATATAGATTTAAATATTAAAAATGTAGAAGATGAAAATATTCTTTTAAATTTTATGGTAGAAAATCCAATATTAATTCAAAGACCAATTTTAATAAGCAATGAAAAAGCTTATATAGCAAGACCACCAAAAAAGATAGAAGATATAATAAATGAGTTTTAATATAAATGAGAAACAGTTAAGAATTAGATATATAAGAGTTGTTGAGAAATTTTTGACTAGAACAATTTCTTTGTTAAAGTTAGAAGATTTTAATAAAGAGTTATTTATAAAAAGAACAACTAAAAATTATGAAGATATGTGTAAAACTCAAAAAGTAGACTTGTATTCAGATTATTATACTGGATTAAATAGTTTTATTGATAAAACAATTACTTTTATAAAGAATCCAAGTGATGATTTTGTAGATGAAAGAGCAACTTTGTTAAAAGATGCAAATTTACTTCAAAAAGAAAAAAATAAAAATACTTACAAAAAAGACAAGCACAAAAAAGATAGATTTTATGATGGAAACTAGTGAGAAAAAATTCAATCTAACAGGTGCTTTGAAAAAAGTTCTTTATAAAAACGATGAAACAAAATACATTATTGCAGTTTTAGAAAATAATCAAAAGATTTGTGGAGTATATTTCGATGCTGATATTGAGAAAATAGTTGGTGAAGAGATAATTCTAAGTGGAAATTGGACAACTCATAACAAATATGGGGTTCAATTTGAATTTGATACTTTGCAAATAAAAGAGCATGAACTATTCTTTTTTCTTACTAAAATTGTTAAAGGTTTTACAAAAAAAGTTGCAAATGAGATTTTAGAAAAATATGGTGAAGAAGGTTTAATAGAAATCTTAGAAAATAATCCAAATGAACTTTTAAATTTTAAAGGAATTAAAGAAAAGAAATTAAAAACTATTTTATCTTCTTGGCACTCTTTTAAACATTTAAGAGAACTTGGAGCTTTTTTGGGAAAATTTGGCGTAACATCAAACTTAATCACAAAAATATATTCAACTTTCGGTGAAGTTGATAATCTAATAGAAAAAATAAAACAAAATCCATATATTTTGATAAATATAAAAGGGATAGGATTTAAAAGAGCAGATGAAATAGCAAAAGCTTTAGGAATAGATCCCAAATCAGAATTTAGAATAAGAGCATGTATAAATTATACTTTAAGAGAATTTTGTGATAACAACGGTAACTCTTCAATAGATAAATTTCATCTTTACAAGCTATTAGATGAAAGCTTGAGATTCTCAAACGAAGAGATGTTATATGAAAATATTTTAACAAATATGTTAGCGAAGGAAGAAATTTATCAAACAAGCCAAAATAGAGTTGCTTTATCTATGTTATATTTTGCTGAGAAAAGAATTTTAGATTTTTTTAATAGAAGAGCAGATGATAAAAATAGAAAAATTATTGAAAATTTTGAAGAATATTTAAATAAAAAACAACAAAGTTTAGGTTTTTCTTTAAGTGACGAACAAAAGAAAGCTGTAGAACTTATAAATTCTGGAGAAAAAACACTATTCTTAATAGGTTATGCAGGAACAGGAAAATCAACATCAAGTAGGGCTATTTTAGAGCTTCTTGAAGAGATTATGAGCTATGATGATATTATAACTATTGCTTTATCAGGAATTGCTAGTCAAAGAATAAGTGATACAACAGGTTATTCATCAAGTACTATTCAAAGTTTACTTGTAAAGCATAAAGAAAAAGAATTTTTTCCATATAAAGCAATACTTTTAGATGAAGCTTCAATGGTAAATTCAGTAACTTTTTATCAAATTATTTCAAAAATCAGTGATGATACAATTTTTATTATAGTTGGAGATGATGGACAATTACCTGCTATTGGGGCAGGGAATATTTTAGCTGATAGTATAAAGTTTGAGCTTGCTCCAATATGTAAACTTACAAAAATTTATAGACAAAATGAAAATCAAGCTATTGCAACTATTGCAAATGATATTAGAAAAGGTGAACTTCCAAATTACAAAGAAGACTATGAAGATTTTAAATTTGTAGATGTTTCAATTTCAAACTATTATTCTATGAAAAATTCACTAAGTCAAAATGAGTTTTCAAATATTAGAGGTGAAAATAGTGAATATATTTTAAATAATATTTTAAATATAGCAAGTGATTATATTCAAAACTATTATGATTTTATAAAAGATAAAAATATTGGAAAAGCATTAACTTTGTTTCAAGTAATTACTCCTATGAAAGGAGGAGTTTTAGGTGTTGAAAATTTAAATGTTGAACTTCAAAGACTTTTTAATCATACAAAATCAAAAAGTCTTAAAATAAAAGATTTTGAGTATAAGTTAACAGATAAAGTTATTCATATAAAAAATGAAAATATGAAAGCTCAAACTATGAGTATGTATAAATCAAATTCTAGTGATTTTATGGAAAGAAGAGTTTATAATGGTCAATTAGGATTGATAATAAAATTTGATTTTGATGAACAAAAATGTGTAGTACTATATCCAAATGATGATATGGTAGTTTTTTATGATTTTGATAATATTCATACTCTTTTAAATTTAGCATATTGTTTAACAATTCATAAAACTCAAGGAATGGAGTACGAAAATGCACTTATTCCTATGACATTTTCTCACTACATAATGCATAATACAAAGTTATTGTATACAGCAATTACAAGAGCAAAAAGAATGTGTTTTATTGTAGGAGAAGAAGAAGCTTTTAAAAGCGCTTGCAAAAAAATTGAGGTTACAATTAGAGAATCAATAATCAACGATTTATTGAGTAAAAATGATGAAAATTTTAAAATTGCACATCCAAACAATATTATAGATATTTCTATTTAAATAACATAAAAGCAATATTTTTGTAACATATCCTCTAAAAAATTTAAAGAGGATTTGATTTTATGATAACTTGGATGCAAAGGCATAAAAAATGGCTCGTTATTACTATTTGGATTAGTACAATAGCATTTGTTGGAGCTGGATTTGTAGGTTGGGGGTCTTATGATTATGGATCTAAAGGTGGAGTTGTAGCAACAGTTGGTAATAAAGAAGTGACTGTTGAAGAGTATCAACAAGAGTACTCAAATCTTTATGGTGAATATTCAAGAATGTTTGGTCCTATGTTTTCTAAAGAGTTAGCTCAACAATTAAGATTAGAAGATATTGCATTTAAAAAAGTTTTAGAAAAAAATCTTGTTATGGCTTATGGTGATTCTGTTGGATTTACTGTAACAGATGAAGAAGTAGCAAGAGAACTTTTAAAATATGAAGTTTTCCAAAAAAATGGAAAATTTGATAAAGATTTATATGTTAACGTTTTAAATCAAAATAAATTAACACCAAAAGATTTTGAAGATAGTTTAAAAAATTCTATTCTACTTCAAAAAACTCAAGAGTTATTTACTTTAAATCCTACTCAAAATGAAATTGAAAATATTAGTAAATTATTATTTATTCAAGATGATATTACAATTAAAATTTTATCTTTAAACGATATGAAAGTAGATGTGAAAGACGAAGAGATAAAATCTTATCATGAAGCTAACAAAAGTAAGTATATGAGTGAGATAGTTTATGATTTAGAAATCAAAACTATTCCTTTAATTTCCTCAAACCCAAGTGAAGAGGAAATTAAAACACAATACGATAAATTTAAATCAGATTATAAATTTGAAGATGGAAGAATAAAAACTTTTGAAGAAGCAAAAGAACAAGTAATTGCAGATTTAGATGAAAAATTCACAAAAAAAGAAGCTTTGAGCTTATTCTTAAAACTTAAAAAAGATGAAGAAAAATTTGACAAATCTGAGAGTTTTGCACAATCTAAACTTCCTTTTGTAGCTGAAAATATTGAGAAAATAGATGAAGTTAAAAATGGTGAAGTTGTTAAACCATTTTTTGAAAATAAAAATTACTATATAGTTAAATTAGTAAATAAAAAACCTTCGGCTCCTCTTAGTTTTGAAGAAGCAAAAGATAAAGTTACTTTAGATTTCCAAAGAGAATTAAAATCAAAAAAATTAGATGAAACAGCAAATAGTATGTTAAGTGGATTTGTGGGGGACAATATTAATGATGTTACTAGAGAATCTATCTCTAAAATACCTAATCTTGGTCAGCAAGAAGCTGCAACTTTCTTAAATCAATTATTTTCATCAACTAAAAAAGAAGGTGTTATAAGACTTGATGATAAAGCAGTTTTATATAGAATAAATAATTCTAAAATGGCTACTTATGACAAGTCTAAAGATGAATTAGTTAAGAATGCTGTGATTCAAGTTCAAGAAGGTGATTTAATAAACAATTTATTAAAAAAATTAGAAACAATTTATCCAATTAAAACATCAATACAAACAAAGGAGTGACATTGAATAATATTTTAGCGATTGATTTAGGCTCTTCTGCTATTACTACTGTTATTGCAAAACATGATAATGAAAATAATATAAGTATCTTAGGTACAGGAATTCAAGTTAGTAATGGTATAAATAAAGGTTTAATAATAAATATTGAAGATGCCTCTAAATCTATAAAAGATGCTGTTGATATGGCAAAAAAATCAACAAATGAACAAGTAGATACGACTGTAGTTTCTGTTTCAGGAGCTTATTCAAAAAGTCATAGAAGTACAGGTTCTGTAAATGTTCCAAATGGTCTTATCTCTGAAACAGAAATTAATCAAGTTATGCAAATGGCACTTTATAATGCAACAATAGTTCCAGATTATGAAGTTGTTCATGTAATTCCTATGTTTTTTAAAGTAGATGATAGTGTAGAGGTTGATAATCCATTAAATATGAATGGAACAAGATTAGAAGTTTCAGTAAATATTGTAATGTCAAAAAGAACAGCTTTAACAAATATAAAATCAGCTTTAAAAACTTCTGGTATTGATAATGTAAAATTTGTTTTGGATTCTTATGCTTCAGCATTAGCGGTTTTAGATGAACAACAAAAGAAATTTGGAGCAGTAGTAGTAAATTTAGGTTCAACAGCAACTGAGTTTGTATATTTTAAAGGGAATTCTATAGTTTATAATGGATTTATTCCTGTTGGTTCAAATCATATTACGACAGATTTATCTATTATGCTTCATACACCACCAAGTGCAGCTGAAAATATAAAATTAGAGTATGGCTCTTTAATAAAAAATTATTCTGAAAATAATGAATTAGAAGATAGAAAAGTTAAAACTCCTAGAATTGGTGATGAAAACAGTACATCAGAAATAGGGTTAGATTCTATTCAAACAATAATTCACGCTAGAGTTGAAGAAGTTTTAGTGTTAGTTAAAAAGAAGTTAAAAAAGAATGCACTTTTAGATAGTACAGGTTCAGGAATAGTACTAACTGGAGGAATGACGTATCTTGATGGAATAAAAGATTTAGCTAGAAAAGTTTTTGAAGGAATTCCTATTAGTGTTTCTGCTCCAAAACCAATAATAAATAGTTTTGATGTAAATTTTGACGAAGCATATATGTCTACAATAGTTGGACTTTTAGAATATTCTTTAGGAAAAAATAGAAGTTATCAATTAGATTCAAGTAAGAAATTAGTTAGACCTATTCAAAAAGAAAGAGCTATGGATATTATTAATATGCAAAATATGGCTAACAAAGTTATGGAGCAAAAAACAGACTCTTATCAAATAAAAGAGAGTGGTGGAATGGATTTAACTCATCTTGTAAAAGAGAAGAAAAAAGAGGGAATTGGAAAATTATTTAAAAAAGTAACGGAGTGGTTTTAATGGAAAATAGCAACTTATTTGGAACAGCTGAAATAAAAGTAACAGAACAGATGCCAACAAGAGTTTTATCAAATAACCAACCAAAAATTGCAGTTATTGGAGTTGGTGGAGGTGGTTGTAATATGGTAAACCACATGATAGAAGAAGGTTCTCATAAAATTGATTTAATTGTCGCAAATACAGATCTTCAATCACTTCATTCTTCAAAAGCACCTAAAAAAATTGAACTAGGACCAAAACTTACAAAAGGTTTTGGAGCAGGTATGAATCCTGAAGTTGGAAGAGATGCTGCAATAGAGAGTTATGAAGAGATTAAATCTGTTTTAGAAGGAACAGAGATAGTTTTTGTAGCTTCTGGACTTGGTGGAGGAACTGGAACAGGTGCTGCTGCAATTATTGCAAAAGCAGCAAAAGATGTTGGTGCACTTACAGTTTCTGTAGTTACTAAACCATTTGCTTGGGAAGGTAAAAAAAGAGCGGGTTTAGCTAATTTAGGATTAGAAGAATTAAAAAAAGTTAGTGACTCTTTAATAGTAATTCCAAATGAAAAGTTAAATGAAATTGTTGATGTTGGATTAACTTTCAAAAATTCATTTAAAATAGTTGATAATGTTCTATATCAAGCAGTAATTGGAATGAGTGAAGTTATCTTAAATCCAGGACATTCTGATATTAATACTGACTTTGCTGATGTTAAAACAATTATGAAGCATAAAGGTATTGCTCTAATGGGTATTGGAAAAGGAAAAGGGGAAAATTCAGTTCAAGATGCACTTGATAATGCAATAAACTCTCCACTTTTAGATAAGGTTCCATTAGAAGGAGCAAAAGGGATTTTAATACATTTTAGTATGAGTCCAAATATAACACTTTTTGCAATATCAAGTGTTATGAGTACAATTCATGATAAATTAGATCAAAATGCTGATATTATTTTTGGAACGACAACTGATAAAACTTTAGAAAATGATGAAATTAAAGTTACTATTATAGCAACTGGATTTGATTCAAAAAATGAAGATAGAGATCAAGTTGAAAATACTGATGAGACTGAACAAAAATCTGTTCCAATTGATAGTGAAAACTATTTAGACACTCCACCTCTTATGAGAGACTATAAAATTCAATACGCTTTAAAATAATCTTTATAAGAAGAGTTTTACAACTCTTCTTATATTTGGAAATCTATCTGTTTAGATTTTTTCTTGTTTTCATCTTCCCATTCAAAAATGAAACACATAGCTAGTTTATCTTTTTTAAGTAAGTATTTACCAGTAAAATAACCAGATACAAAAATAGATATTATTGCTAAAAATGAACTAAATACCAAAGTAGAAAAGCCGCTTAGCCCTTGTCCAACAGTACATCCTATAGCCATAATTCCACCAACACCCATCATTGCTCCACCAATCATATTATATTTTACTTTATTAATATTTTTGTTTGCTGTACAACCAAAACTATATTTTTTATTAAATAAAGTCGAAACAAAAGTTCCAACAAGTGCACCAATAACCAAACAAACACCAAAACTAAACTCATTTACTTGATAATATGTAAAAAGTTCAAGTGTTTTTGCACTAGGATATACAAAGCTTATAGCTTGAACTTGTATCTCTTTTTCCATACTTTCAGAACCAATGTAACCAGTAACAAACCAAGCAGCACCTATTAATAGACCTACTATTACTCCATCATATAAGCTAAATACTCTTTTTACTTTTTTTGTAAATGTATATAAAAGTACAAATAATACAGCCAATACTACATAAATGTTTAGTTGAAAATTATCTATAGTTTTAGATATTTCTATTAATGTAGGATTATTTATAAATGGATTTATAATCTCAAATAATACTCCTTTTGTTGTAGCATATGCAAAAATTGCTATAAAAATTAATGTAATTAAAGCATTTGAATCACCTTGGGCAAATTTTACTATGCTTCTACTACTACAACCATCAGCAATCATCATCCCTGCACCAAATAAAGCTCCACCAACTATAATTGCAAAATAGTTAATATCTTTTTTGAAATAAGCACTTTGTGTTAAATCAATTTCAAAATAATTTGAAATAATTTGTGTAGAAATTACTGCAACAATCATTGCCATAATTACACTTGCTGCTCTTTTTGTAGATTTTATTTGTAAAAAATCTTTTATACTTCCACTAAAACAAAACTGGTTTTTTTGAGCAATAAATCCAAAAATTATACCTAAGGCTAAACCTAAAATATTTACTAAACTATAAGTTTCTAATTCAAACATATCTATATTTCATCCTCATCATCTTCTCTCATATCTTCAAGATCTAAAAGAATATTATTAGCCTCTTCCTCAGTTAATAGACCTTTATCTATTTGATTTAGTGCTTCATTATAAAACTTTTTAACATCTTGCATATATTCTAGTTCTATTTTCAAATTTTTATTACTACTATTTTTTTCTAAAAGTTTTTCTATTGCAACTATCTCTTCTTCTACTTCTATTAAAACATCTGTTTTTAAAAGTACTTCTAGTTCTTTTATTTTACTCAAAACATATCCTTTTATAAATTTTAAACATTATATTAAAAATTACTTTTAATTATTAATATAATTCTTTAAAATGATTATTTTTAAACATTTATGTCACTAAAAGGCTTTTTTATTTTAGTTTAGATAGACTTTATTATTGAAAATTTGTGTAAACCGGAAAATATTTTGAAAATAGAGACAAAAATAGAGAAATTTAATGAACCGTTATATCTTGAGAGTGGAAGATTACTTGAAGAGTTTGAAATAGTTTACGAGACTTATGGAACACTAAATGAAGATAAATCAAATGTAATTATTATTTGTCATGCTTTATCAGGTAGTCATCATGCTGCAGGAAGATATGAAAAAGAAGCAAAAGCAGGTTGGTGGGATAAATTTATAGGAGATGGAAAAACTATTGATACAAATAAATATTTTGTTATTTGTTCAAATAACATAGGAAGTTCTTATGGTTCGACATCTCCTTTAAGTATTAATCCATCAACAAAAAAAGAGTATAGATTGAAATTTCCTGTTTTAACAATCTCAGATATAGTTAATGCACAAATGAAACTTTATAAAAAACTAGGAATAAATAATGCAGTTGCAGTAATTGGTGGAAGTATGGGAGGAATGCAAACTTTGTGTTATGCAATAGAACATCCAACTTTTGCAAAACACTACATTGCAATGGCATGTACAGCATATACAAGACCTTGGGTAATAGCTTTAAATAAGATAGGAATAGAAGCAATTAGACATGATAAAGCATTTAAAAATGGTGAGTATGATAAAGAAGATTTAAGAGCAAATGGTCTTGTAGGATTAGCTATTGGTAGAATGGCTGGATTGATTGCTTATTTAAGTCCAGATTTATTTAATAGAAAATTTTCAAGAGATTATGTTGAAACAGATGGGCTTTATGAGCTATTTGGTAGATTTGAAATAGAAAAATATTTAGAACATAATTCTTATAGTTTTCCAAAATTTTTTGATCCATTATCATATTTATATATATGTAAAACAATTAATATTTTTGATGCAGGAAGAAATAAAGATAGCCTAGAAGAATCTTTTACGAAAATTGAAGGAAAACTTCATTTAATTGCTTTTAAAGACGATATGTTGTTTTTCCCTGAAGAGATGGAACAGATTAAAGATATCATGATAAAAATTGGTAAAAAGGAACAAGTTACATTCAAACTTGTAGATAGTTCTAGTGGGCATGACTCTTTTTTAGTTGAAGTTGAAAAATTTGAAGAGCATGTAAAAAATGTATTAAAGGATTAAAATGGAAAAAAATAATGAAGAAACTTTAAATTTTGAAGAAAAAATAGTAAAAGCAAAAGAAATTTTAGAAAAGCTTACAAAAAATGATATTACTTTAAGTGATTCTCTAAAATTATATAATGAAGGTCTAAAAGAACTAGAAGTTGCTCAAAAATTACTAGAAGAAGCAAAATTAGTTTTTACTACACAAAATAAGAGCTAAATACTCTTATTTTTCTATAAAATAAGCTATTATTAACTAAACAAATAAAAATAATAATTTTTACTAATAAAGGTATCAATATGATAAATTTTAATGAATATTTTAATAGACAAATAAATCTTTGGGGAGAAGATACTCAAAAATCTCTTCAAAATAAAAAAGTTGCAATTATTGGAAGTGGTGGATTAGGAAGTAGCTTGGGATTTGCACTAGGAGCTAGTGGTATTGGAGAATTTACGCTAGTTGACTTTGATACGGTAAGTGTTAGTAATATTCATAGACAAATAGCTTTTAAAGTCTCTGATGAGGGAAAACATAAATCAATTGTTTTAAAAGAATTGATTGAAAGTAGATGTCCTTTTACAAAAGCAACTGCTTATGTTGAGAGTTTTGATGAATTTTCTAAAAGAGATTTAAAATTTGATTTAGTAATCGATGCAACAGATAATCTTCCTACAAGAGCTGCAATAAATTCATGGTGTCAAAAAAATAATCAAATTTGGCTTTATGGAAGTGTTGAAGAGTTTCATGGACAAGTTTGTTTATTTGAAAAATCAAGTTATGAAGCTGTTTTTCAAATAACAAATAGAAAACCAAATGGTATTGCTTGTCCAATTGTTATGAATATAGGATCTCTTCAAGCAAATATTGCGATTAGATTTTTAGCAGGACTGGAAGTTCAAAAAGATATATTGCATTATTTATATTTTGATAAAAATGGAAATTTAGGAATTAAAAAATTTAATTTACCAAAATAGATATATAATAATTTTTTAATTATTATTCAGCTTTTTTTTATTAAAAGAAGCTGAATTTTGTCCTTTTTAATTCTTTTTTTACAAACTTATATCAAATTATCACATTTTAATTACTAATCTAACAAAAACTTAAGTACTTTTTAGATAAGCTTGCCAAATTTTTAAATCAGCGAAAGGAAAGTTATGCCAAAAAGAGAAGATATAAAAAACATTTTGTTAATTGGTTCAGGACCAATTGTTATAGGGCAAGCGTGTGAGTTTGATTATTCAGGTACACAAGCAACAAAAACTTTAAAAGAGCTAGGATATAGAGTTATATTAGTAAACTCAAATCCTGCAACTATCATGACAGATCCAGAGTTTGCTGATAAGACTTATATTGAGCCAATTACAGAAGAGGTTGTTCTTAATATCATTAAAAAAGAGAATATTGATGCAATCCTTCCAACTATGGGTGGACAAACAGCGTTAAATGTTGCAACTTCTATGTATTCAAAAGGTCTTTTAGAAGGAATTAAATTTTTAGGAGTTCATCCAGAAGCTATTAAAAGAGGTGAAGATAGACATCTTTTTACTGAATGTATGAAGAGAATAGGATTAGATTTACCTAGAAGTGAAAATGCATATAGTCTTGAAGAAGCTATAAGAGTTGCTAAAGAGATTGGTTTTCCAGTAATTAGTAGAGCTTCATTTACTCTTGCAGGTGCAGGAAGTGGAGTTGCTTATAATATGGAAGAATTTAAAGCTTTAGCACAAGCGGGGCTTGACGCTTCTCCAATAAACGAAATTGAGATATTAGAATCAGTTTTAGGTTGGAAAGAATATGAGATGGAAATTATACGAGATACTAATGATAATTGTATAGTAGTATGTTCTATTGAAAACTTAGACCCTATGGGAGTTCATACAGGAGATAGTATTACAATTGCACCTGCACTTACTTTAACAGATAAAGAATATGCAGTAATGAGAGAAGCTTCTTTTGCAATTTTAAGAGAAGTTGGAGTAAATAGTGGTGGATCAAATGTTCAGTTTGCAATGTGTCCAAAAACTGGAAGAATGATTGTTATTGAGATGAATCCAAGAGTTAGTAGAAGTTCTGCACTTGCATCTAAAGCTACAGGTTACCCAATAGCAAAAGTATCAACACTTCTTGCAGTTGGATTCACACTTGATGAGATTACAAATGATATGACTGGAACACTTGCAAGTTTTGAGCCTGCGGTTGACTATATAGTTGCTAAAGTTCCTAGATTTACATTTGAAAAATTCCCAAAAGCAAATTCAACTCTAACAACTTCTATGAAAAGTGTTGGTGAAGTTATGTCTATAGGAAGAAACTTTAATGAGACTATCCAAAAAGCTTATTGTTCACTAGAAACAGGAATTTGTGGATTTGATAGCATTACAACAGATTTAGACTTAATTAAAAAAGAGATAAGAAGACCAAATGATAAGAGACTTCAATACTTAATGGATGGTATGAGACAAGGTCTTACAAATGATGATATTTTTGAATTATCAAAAATTGATCCATGGTTCTTAGCAAAATTTAGAGAATTATACGAACTAGAGTTAGCAATGACTCCAGCTATTTTAAAAGATGAAGAACTTCTTAGAAAAGTAAAAGCAAATGGATTTAGTGATAAATTTATTGCAAATATTATAGGAAAAACTGAAGAAGATGTATATAATGCGAGAAAAGCTTTAGATATAGATTTTGAATATAATGAAGTTGATACTTGTGCTGGAGAATTTAAAGCTTTAAATCAATATTTATATTCAACTACTAATATTTCAAAATTACCAAAAGTAGAAACTCCTAAATCAAATGAGAAAAAAGTTATGATCATTGGTGGTGGACCAAATAGAATTGGTCAAGGAATCGAATTTGATTATTGTTGTGTACATGCAAGTTTTGCATTAGCTGAAATGGGTGTAAAAACAATTATGTATAACTGTAATCCAGAAACTGTAAGTACAGATTATGATACATCAGATGTTTTATATTTTGAACCAATTGATTTTGAACATGTTAGAAGTGTAATTGAAAAAGAGCAACCAGATGGTGTTATTGTTCATTTTGGTGGACAAACTCCTTTAAAATTAGCGCAAGTCTTAACAAAAGCTGGAGCGAAAATTATTGGAACAACTGCTGATGTAATTGATCTTGCTGAAGATAGAAAAAAATTCTCTGCTTTTGTTGAAAAAATCGGTCTTTTACAACCAGAAAATGGAACAGCAGTTAAATTAGATGAAGCTATAAAAATAGCTGAAAAAATTGGATATCCAGTATTAGTTAGACCTTCATTTGTTCTTGGTGGAAGAGGAATGAAAATAGTTTATTCTACTGAAGAGTTAAAACAATATATGGATGAAGCAGTTTCTGTTTCAAATGATGCTCCTGTTTTAATTGACAAATTCTTAGATAGAGCAATTGAGCTTGATGTTGATTGTATTTGTGATGGTAAAGAGGCTTATATTGGTGGAATCATGCAACATATCGAAGAAGCAGGTATTCATTCAGGTGACTCAGCTTGTTCATTACCTCCAATTAGTATAGAAGATAATTTAATTAAAGAGTTAGAAACAAAAACAAAAGAGATGGCTTTAGGATTAGGTGTAGTTGGGTTAATGAATGTTCAATATGCTATTCATAAAGGGCAAATTTACTTAATTGAAGTAAATCCAAGAGCATCTAGAACAGTTCCTTTTGTATCTAAAGCGACAGGTATGCCTTTAGCAAAAGTTGCAACTAGAGTTATGTGGGGAGAAAGTTTAAGAGATGCTCTTAAAGTATATGATAGAAATATCGTATATGAAGATAACGGTGTCTTAAAACCAAGATTAAAAGATCACGTAGCTGTTAAAGAATCTGTTTTCCCATTTAATAAACTTGTAGGAGCAGATTTACTTTTAAGTCCAGAGATGAAAAGTACAGGTGAAGTTATGGGTATTGCTTCAAACTTTGCTATGGCATTTGCAAAATCTCAAAGTGCAGCTAAAAACTCACTTCCTAAATCAGGAAAAGTATTTATATCTTTATGTGATTTAGATAAACCTTTTGCTGCAACTATTGCAAAAAGTTTAGTTGAAAGTGGATTTACTATTGCTGCGACTGGTGGAACAGAGAAAATTATTACTGAAGCTGGTATTGCTTGTGAGAAAGTGTTAAAAGTAAGTGAAGGGAGACCAAATATTACTGATCTTTTAACAAATGGTGATATAGCAATGGCTATAAATACAAGTGGTGAGCAAGAAAGTTCTAAAGATGATGGTAAAGAAATTAGAAGAGCAGTTTTAAGAATGAGTGTGCCTTATTTTACAACTGTTGCTGCTGCTTTTGCTGCTGCAGATGCAATTAAAGAGTTAAAAACTTCTGATGTTTCAACTCCTAAATCGATTCAAGAATATTTAAATTACTAATGAATCCTAATTTGGTGTACCTGGTACAAACTGATACCACTGTTGGTTTCTCATCAATTAATGATGAGAAACTTTCAGCTACCAAACAAAGAGATAAAAATCAAAAAAATCTTAAAACAGTAGATAGTTTTAATACTTTAAAAGAATTTACAAGAATTCCTAAAAAATATAATAAATTAGTTAGAAATAGTAAAAAATCTACATTCATTTATCCAAATTTATCATCATTTAGAGTGATATCTAAAGAATCACATTTCTTTGATTTTATAAAAAAATTCAAGATTCTTTCTTCAACATCTGCTAATAAAACAAAAGAAAATTTTCAATATGAATATGCTATAAATAATTCAGATGTGGAAGTGATAAATAATCTGGGTTTTTTTGAAACAACATCTTCAAGAATTTATAAAATTGGTAAAAATAGTTTAACAAGAATAAGGTAGACTGTTTATATCTTTTAATTTTAAGCAAAACAAAACCGAAACTAAACTATAATCCATTTTCTTTTTAAAGACCCTGTCGTCTAGTGGCCAAGGACCCTAGGATTTCCTCCTAGTGACGCATGTTCGAATCATGCTGGGGTCGCCACGTAATCATGGTACTTCTAGAACTTTTAAAGTTTTTCTATTTTTTACTTTCACACCTATTTCACACCTCTCTTGTAAAAAAATAAATAAAATTTCAATGCTAAGATTATTTTATAAAGTTTTTATTCCTAATACAAAAAATATATTATTCAGTGTTTTATTTATCTTTTAAATAATTAATATGATAAAAATAGTTTAGTTTTTTAAAGTTAGTCTTTTATTAGTTTTGCTGAGCTTTTAATTTTATAATACCTTAATACTCTAAATTAAAATAAATTATTAATTTAATATTAAAATTTATAATTAATATATTAATTTAAGCTATGTGCTTAAAATTTCTATGTATATTTGATTCCCTACGTCATTCTAATATTCTTTAATACATATTGTAACGATATTTTCGCTAAATTCATTATATTTACATTGTTTCTAAATCTATATATACTTATATAAATATTTAGAGCTTTGGCAAGCTCACATCTGCTTAGACAGATTTATCGCCCGATAAATTTGCCTAAGCTCTAAGTATTTTAATGGGTGAGTAAACGCCAAATAAGCACTCTATTTTATTACTAATTTTATAATAATTAAATTTAAAGATATAAAGCCACTTTATTGTTGGAGAATATTTTGAAGTTTAAAAAAGGAGGTTCCTAGCAATTCTTTACCTGTTAGTTTGGCGACTACAAGAATTGCTAAAAAAGTGAAAGCATTATAACATAAATCACAAATAAAATCAACCTTATTCTAATTTCAAAAAAGCAACTTAAATGTTGAGAATAAAATATTGTCCAAATAAAACTATTATTAAGCGGTAGAGTGTAAGGACTGCACAGTAAGGCGAAATCCTACAATAAATGGAATACTTACATGAGGTGAGAATGAACTCACCGAAAATAATCATAGCCAAATAAGAGACCAAATCAGCAAGGTGTGAGGATGTGTATGTGGTACGATTCACCTTGGAGATGCCCGTTCTACTATTTATGTAGTAGCAAGAACACCCCTATAGATTTACCAGTTAAGATATAAAACAGAGGTTTTTAAATTAGTAATAAGTACTAATACTGGATTGATAAAGATATAGGTTACTAGATAAGGGGAACCGTCTAGTGTAATTGTGTTGTAGATTAAGAGCTGAACAATAATCTACTTAAGTCGAAGCGACCGACCGAAAAAGTCGAGTCATAACTTAACTTGTCCTGTAACAAATTGTTAAATCCAGTTTGTTACAAGGGCAAGTTGTCTCCGCTTCCCTTCCTCCCCTATCAAATCATCTTCCTTCTTTTGTTTTTTCCCTATAAAAATAAAAAAATCAAGAAGGAGACAACTGAGACAAAGAAGGTGGAAAATAAATATTATCAAAACTATTTAATTTTTCAAATAGAATATCTGATCATTAATTATAAAAGTAATTTTTTTACATTAGTATTTGATAATTCTAATATATCACTGTATGTGATTTCATTTTCAGATTTATTAATAATTGAAGATAATTTTAATTTACTTAATTCATTGTATTTTTTATATACTTCTCCAGCATCAATAAAACCATCTTCATAAATATTTACCCATTCATCAACAGCTAAAACTTCATAATTATTATCAATAGCAATAGAAAAATTTTTACCAGGATTGAAAGCTTTATAAATAATTTCTTTTATATCATTTTTACATTGCATAAATCTTGGCTTTAAATATTCTAAGTGATTATTGAAATCTTCATCTGTAATTGATATAAATTGTTTATAAATATCTATAAATCTTTCTAAATCAACAATATTTTCTTTTTTAATTTTTGAAATTATATTGTGTTGTTTTTCTACAAAAGCAAAATCAACATAATCTCTAATGGTAACATGTTTTCTATGTTTTATTTTTTTTGCAATAATTTCTAATGGAGTTTGTATTTTTATGTTTCTGAGTCCTAAAACATCATCCACAATAAAAGGTTCTGAAGTTAGATATCTACTTTCTAAAAAATCTAATTTAAGTTGATGATTTAGATCTGATAAGATAAATGTTATTCCAGAATTTGAAACTTCAGTATCTTCTACAGAAATTTCAAATCCTTCACAAATAGCTAGCTTATAATCGATTAGTTTTTGAATACTACTTATATCTTCTGTGAAAATATCAATATCATAAGACATTCTATGATTATAATGATAGCATGACAGTGCTGTTCCTCCACCAAAACTCCAATCAGTTATATTATAATCATCTAATATATAAGTTACATCCTCTAATAATTCAGCTTGTTCTGAAAAATCATATTCATTCATATTCTTCAACTTTATAAGATGTTTTCTCTTTTAATGCAGCGTGAATTGATTTGATTTTAGCTTTGTTAATATGATTTTTTTCAACAAATTTTTCTAATACATTTCTAGGCATTTCATTAAAAATTCTTACATATATAGGACTTTTTTCTTTTTCAAATTGATCAAAGATAGTCAAAGCTTCATTTATTTTTAATTGCTTATCTTTTACAAATGACCAGTTACAATATGCTAAAAATTTATTATCATAACTTGATTCATGATTTAGAGTAATATTTTGATTAGACATATTTACATTATTGTTAAGAAGTACTTCTCTTCTAACATATCTTCTCATCTTAAATTCTCCTTATGAAAATCAATTTTTTATATATTTTCTTTACAATGTTAGCATATATAGTATAAAGTTTATTTTAATATTTGAAGTAGTTTGCATAAGAATTATTTTAATATTAAATCCACTTTTTATGTAATGCAGAGATAGGGAATGACTTCCCAAAAATGTACACATTTTTATTCTCTGCTCTACGAGACTCACTTGCTAAAACTTTTTTTCAAAAAGTTTTAGGTTTTTATTAGTGAAAAATTTTTTAAATATTTACAAACTATACATTTTATTAAATCAATATTTTAGAAGAGCTATTTGTAAATGATATTTTAAATAAATGTGATAAAAAAGTTGAAGATTTTGTTATGAATATAATAAAAATAAAGACAAGGTAAGTGTGCATGCAGGGACTTACCGTAAGTGCTGTAATTGTATACAACTATAGTTTAAAAAGAGTTTAAAATGAGCAAAAGTATTAATGTACCTAAGTTAAGATTTAAAGAGTTTAGTGGCGAGTGGCAACACATATCATTAAAAGATATTGCTTCTATTGTTGGTGGAGGAACGCCTGATACAACACAAGAAGATTATTGGAATGGTGAAATACAATGGTTTACTTCTACTGAAATAAAGAGTAAATATATTAAGGGGAGTAACAGAACTATTACAGAACTCGGATTAAAAAAGTCATCAGCTAAAGTATTACCTCAAGGTACTTTGTTATTATCAATGAAGAGAAAGTCAAAGCATTTAATGCAATTGCAGATGAAGAGAATCTAAATAAAGATGAACTAAAAAAAGTTGTAGATACCTATATTTATGAACAAAGAGAACCACTTCCTAATGATATTGCTAAAACATTAAATGTAGCTCCAAAATATCTAGAGAGAAAAATGATAGTAACTAGAGTATTAGAAAGAATAGTTGGATTTGTGGATAAGTTTTATGAGAAATAAATGTTAATATGTTGAAGAGATAATTATTTTATCTAATAATATACTATTTATATAATAGTATATTAATATCATTTTATATATAACTTAATATTAAAATATAGCTTAATTAAAAAAGTTAGGCTGAGTTATTCTCTTTTCTTATAGTTAACTAAGTAATCATCAACAATCTTTAACTTCAAACTTTTAGATGAACCTCTATGTATTTTAATTAATATTTTCAATGGAGAAAATACTCCACTTTAATCAGTGTCAAACTAGGCAGTTAAAAAATAAAATTTGATTTTGTAATTTTTTATTGATAAGCATCTTTTCTATGAGATACTCTAAGAACTAAAATTATAAGTTTTTCATTTTGCTTTTCATAAATTATTCTATAAGTTCTTAATCTTAATCTAAATAAACCTTTAAATTCTCCCTGCAAAGATTTTATTTTTTTTATTTTTATCAACTCTTTTTCATAATCTTCATCAAAATTATTTATAAAAATTTCTAACTCATCTAAAATAAAATTCCTTACAGATTTATCTAAAGACAATAAATCTTTTGAAGCTTTTTTATCAAAATCTAAACTATATTTGTTCATCTGATAATTTTCTCATTTGGCTCAAACTTATAGTTTCATTTTTTTCTAAACTTCTTTTCTTTGCAATTTGTAAATCCAAATGGTCAAAATAAAATTCCAAAGCTTGATTTATTAAAGCACTTTTATTTTGATTTAATTCTTTTGCAAATTCTGTAACTTCATCTGATAAATTTTGTGGCATTGATACTAAAAGTTTTGTATTTTTAACAGCTAACATAATTTTAATCCTTTATTTAAGATATATAAAAGTATATCTATTTAGATATAAAATTAATATTAAGATTTTAATGCCTGATCTGTCAACACTTTATAGGATAAAATTTAAAGTATTTTTATACTCCTAAGTTTTCAACAGCTTCTCTTCCACTATCTGGACTTAATTTTGCATATCTCAAAGTCATTTTTATATCTTTATGATTCATTAATTTTTGAATAGTAAAAATTGGAGTTCCATTGATAGCTAAATGACTTGCAAATGTATGTCGTAAAGTATGAATTACAACTTTATTTTTTCTATCATCTTTGTAAATTTCCATGTTAAATAAATCATCTAAAATAGTTCTTAGTCTTTTTCCTGGATTAGATTTAAAAATCTTATCATTCAAAGATATATTTTGTATTTTTGAAATTAGTAGTTCTTTTAAATCCTTTGTTAAGAAAGCTTTATAAGTTGAATTATTTTTAAAATCTTTTAGAGTTATAAGATTATGAGTAAAATCAATATCTTTTTTATGAATATTTAAAATAGTTGATAATCTTCCTCCAGTACTCAAAGCTAATTTAAAAAATAAGTAAGCAACTTCATCTTTTTTTGTTTTATCATATAAAATTTCTATCTCTTCTTTTGATAAAAATCTTTCTCTAGCATTATCAATATCTAATAAATTTATATATTTTGTGAAATCATTTCTAATTAAATCATTTTTTAAAGAGTATTTTATTATTGCTTTTAAAAGATTTAAGATATTGTTTATAGTTTTGGGGGCTATCGGTTTTTTTGTATTTAAATTTTGTTTTTCTTTTAAATGGTTTGTAAATTTCAAAATATCATTTTTAGATATACGATTTAAATCATAAAATTTAAAAAAAGGTAATATGTGAGCTTTATACGAAAATTCATCATTTATCTTAGTTTCTTTTTCAGCTCTATGTGAAAAATATTCATCAGCCAAAGTTTGAATAGATAAAATTTCTCTTTTTTTTCTTTGAGCAATTATTGGTGGTTCTTCTCCGATTCTTTGTTTTGTTAAAATTTCATTTCTTTTTGCATTGCAATAAGCTTCTCTAACACCTTCACTATATTTGCCAATTTTCAATTCCACAGTCATATTATTTTCATCTTTATATCTGATATAATAAGTTTTATCAGCTTTCCCATTTGTTATAGAATCTCTATAAATTACACCTGTTAAATTTGTTGTATGTCTTGCCATCTTTCACACCTATTTCACACCACATAATATATTTAATGAATTTTATATGGTTTATTGAGTTTTGTCAAATGTTAATAAATCCCTATAAATTGGTATTTTCTAGCATATGTTAAAATTTAAGGTTTATAAAAAAATTATTAAAATCCGGATTTCCTCCTAGTGACGCATGTTCGAATCATGCTGGGGTCGCCATTAAATTTAAACTTCTACAATTTCAATAATTTTCTGGCTTTAAAATATAATTTTTATTATTGGATTATTTAAAATAAAATAATTATTATAGAGCTTTATTTTTCGATTATAATTAATAAAATAATTTCTTAAATCTTTAAATATAAATAAATAATTAATTTACTAATTTTAAATATTACAAAAATCTTACACATTTATATTAAAATGTTGCAATATATTGTTTAATTTATAGATAATTCCTTTGAAATTTAGATAGAATTAGGATAAGATGATTAACGGAGAGATTATGTTAATGGGTTCTATACTGATATTGTTTTGTTTAAGTTTTCATCTTTAAAAATTGTCAAATAAGGTTAAGTAGACTTATGTTGAATTTATCATCAGTGATGAATAAATTGGTTGTATAAAATTGTAAGGAGAGCACAATTATGAAAAAAGTATATTTATCACTTTTAACTTCATGTTTTATTTTGGTTACATCATCTTTATCTGCTGAATTAGATAGAGTTTTGGATGATGTATTAACTACAAATCCATTAATAAAACAAAAAATGAGCAATTATGAACAAACAGTTTATGATTTAAAAATTGCTAAATCTGAATATCTACCTAAGTTAGATTATATTGGTAGATTAGGTTATGAAAAAACTTTAGAACAAGTTGGTGGAGCAAATGATGATAGAGGTTTTAATACTTATAGAAACTCTTTAGTATTAACTCAAAATCTATTTAATGGTTTAAAAACTGTTAATAGAGTTAATTATGAAGAAGCTAGAGTAATGGCAGCTGCATATAACTATGTTGAACAAACAAATGATGTTGCATTTAATGTTATTAGACAATATATTAATGTTTTGAAATTTAAAGATTTGTATAACTTAGAAAAAGAAAATGTTGGTTTGACAAGAGCAATACTAGAAAAAACACAAAGTTTGTCTGATGCTGGTTCTGGTTCTATTTCTGATGTAGAAAAAGTTGGCGCTAGTTTACAATTAGCAGAGTTTAATCTGTTAACTCAAGAGAATAATCTAATGGATTCTCAATTTAATTTGGCTAGATTAACAGGTAAAAGAATAGATAAAGATGAATTAATTCTCCCTAAATTTACATTTGATCTTCCAAAAACAAAAGATGAAGCTGTTAGTCACGCAATTAAATTTAACCCTTCAATAATTGTAGCAAATCATAATATTGAAACTGCAAAAGCTCAATTGGCTCAAAATAAAGGTAAATTTGCACCAACAATAGATTTTGAATTGGCTTATAACCTAGATAAAAATACTGGTGGAGATGAAGGTCATGAAAGAAATTATAGTGCCTTAGTTGTTTATAGACAAAACTTATATAACGGTCAAGCAGATTATAATTCAGTTAAAAAAAGTAAAGTTGCTATTAATCAAGAATATGAAATTCAAGGTGATATTAAAAGACAAATTATTGAAGGTTTAGAACTCTCTTGGAGTGCATATACTATGCTTCAAAAACAAATCGTATTCCTAACTTCATACCAAGAACAAAGTAGAATAACTTTAGAACTATATAAAGAAGAGTTTGAAACAGGAACAAGAAGTCTTATTGACCTTTTAACTGCAGAAGATGATTATATCTCAGCTAGAAATAAATTGATTACTGCAAATTATGATTTGTTGTTTGCTAAATATAGAGTTTTAGATGCAATGGGAGAATTAGTAAATAGTATTTATAAAGATAGTAGCCTAAATTACTATAAACCAGTTTTTGCAAATTATGAAAATGTAACAGATGGTAAAGTAATAGATAGAACAGATTTAGATAAAGATGGAGTAAAAGATCAACAAGATTTGTGTGATAATACTTCATTAGGAATTAAAGTTGATATGTTTGGTTGTGAAAAAGAACAAATTAACTCAGATAAAAATGAAAATAGTGATTTAAAATTAGAGAACAATACCTCTTTTAAAACAATTACACCTTATTTAGAAAATATTACTAATAAACCAAGTTAAGAGGTTAGTAATATATGTATGATCAATATAATGAAGAGACTCTAAATTCACTTTTAGAGTCTTTAGTTACTTTCACAAAATTTTATCATAAACCTTTTTCTAGAGAATCTTTAGTTCATGATTTGCCAATTGAAAATGGTAAATTTGCTCCAGAACTATTTTCTTTAGGTAATTCAAAGGGACTCTTTTCAAGAGCAGCTACTAATGCTGGTTTAAAAACAAAATTTATTAAGAAAGATTTAAAAGATATTTCAGAACTTCAATTGCCTATGATATTGTTGATGTCTAATTCAAGCAGTTGTATCCTTGATTCTTTTTCTGATGACAGAAGTAAAGTAAAAATCATATCAGAAGTTTCAAATGAAATTGTAGAACAATGGTATGATATTGAAAAAATAGAAAAAGAGTATATAGGTTTTGGAATTTTACTTAAAAAGATATTTACTTATACAAATTCTGATAAAGAAGATAAATCTAATTTTACTGTAAAACATTGGTTTTGGAGCACATTAGAAATTTCTAAAGGTATTTATATTGATGTAATTTTTGCATCAATTTTAATAAACCTTTTTATTTTGGCTACGCCTTTATTTACGATGAATGTTTATGATAGAGTTATTCCTAATAATGGAATTGAAACGTTGTGGTTTTTTTCAGCAGGAATCCTTTTAGTATATTTATTGGACATTTTCTTAAAATTATTAAGAAGTTATTTTTTAGAAATAGCAGCTAAGAAGAGTGATATTATTATGTCTTCTATAATTTTTGAAAAAGTTTTAGGTTTGAAATTAGAATTTATTCCAAAACCAATAGGAGCATTCGCAAACAATTTAAAAAATTTTGATGTTATAAGAAATTTTTTAACAAATTCTACTTTAGTTGCGTTTATTGATGTTCCATTTACAATTCTTTTTTTAATTGTTATTTATTATTTGGGTGGTGTAATTGTTATTATCCCTATTGTTGTGATACTAATGATTTTACTTATGTCTGTGTTGTTAAAAAATCCAATTCAGAATAATATTAAAAAAATAAATGAAATAATTTCTAAAAAGAATTCTATTTTAATTGAAGTTTTAAATAATCTTGAAACTTTAAAAAGTTTAGGTGGTAATAACAATATTAGATGGAACTGGGAAGAAAGCAATGGTAATATTGCTAAAATAGGTTTTCTATCAAGAATGTTATCTTCTTTTATTCCTTCTTTTACATCTTTTCTAATACAATTAAATACTGTTGTTATAGTAATTGCAGGAGTTTATTTAATTCGAGATTTTGAATTGACTATGGGTTCTTTAATAGCAATAGTGATTTTATCTTCAAGAGCAGTTGCTCCTATGGGACAAGCAGCAGGATTAATTACAAATTATGAAGATGCGGCTAATTCATACAAAATTTTAAATGAGTTAATGAATAAACCAGAAGAAAGACCAAAAAATAGTGATTTCGTATCTAGAAGAGAATTAAGTGGAAGAATAGAATTTAAAAATGTTACATTTAAATATCCCAATACAGAAGTTGAAATATTAAAAAATGCATCTTTTGTGATAAATCCAGGAGATAGAGTTGCCATACTAGGAAAAATTGGTACTGGTAAAAGTACAATATTAAAGTTGATATTAAAGCTTTATGAACCAACTAGTGGTTCAATTCTAATAGATGATATAGATATTACACAATTAGATCCTGCTGATATAAGAAGAAATATGGGGTATGTATCTCAACATATATCCTTATTTAATGGAACTCTTAAAGAAAATATTATTTTTAGAGCATCTTATGTAAATGATGAAAAAATGTTAAAAGCTGCAAAAATTGCAAATGTTGATAGTTTTGCAAATACTCATCCAAGAGGTTATGATATGCCTATTGGTGAAAGAGGTGAAGGTTTGTCAGGAGGACAAATACAATCTGTTGGATTAGCAAGAGCTTGTTTATTTGATTATCCAATTAATTTATTTGATGAGCCAACGAGCTCTATGGATAAGCAAACTGAGGATATTGTTTTAGATAATTTAAACAATTTTATGAAAAATAAAACTCTAATTGTTATTACTCAAAAAATGCCTTTACTTAGAATTGTAGATAAAATAATAGTACTAAATAATAGTACAGTATACCTTCAAGGAGAAAAGGAAGCTGTTATTAAAGCTTTATCTCAAGGAGATGGTTTTGAAAAATAATTATAATTATAGTCAAGATGATTATGAATTTATGAATAGCTTAAATTCAGCTATTCTTGAAAAAAATCCTAAGAAATTTAAACTAATTCTTTGGTTTTGGATTATTACAGTTTTTACTTTTATTATTTGGGCTTCTATTGCTGAAATTGATGAAATAGTTAGAGGTGAGGGGAAAGTAATATCTTTTGATGAAAATAAAATGATTCAAAATTTAGAAGGTGGAATAATTGAGGAGATTTTTGTAAAAGATGGAGATATCGTAAAAAAAGGTGATATTTTACTTAGAATTGATAATCAAAAATCAGTTGCTGATTATGAATCAACAAATAAAAAATTATTAGAATTAAAAGCTAAAATAAATAGATTAAAAGCTGAAATTGAAGATAAAAACTATGTTGTTGATATTTATAGCACTGAAGAATTTAAACATTATGAAAATTTGGAATTAAATTTATATGAATTAAATAAAAATAGATTAAATTCTGAAATAAGTGTTTTAGATGAACAATTAAAACAAAAAATTAATGATTTAAGCTCGACAAGAAGTAGTATTAATTATTTAAGTAGTGAATATTCTTTTGTAATTGAAGAACAAAAAATATTAGAACCTTTGGTTGTTAAGAAGTTAAAACCACAATCTGAGTTATTAAGAGTCAAAAAAGAGGCTAATAATATTCAAATGCAACTTTCATCAGCTAGAATTTCTATTCCAAAGATAGAGTCATCTATTACTGAAATAAAAAATAAAATTAATGAAGCTAAAGAAAATTTCAAAAAAACTGCCCAAGAGCAACTTAATGAATCAAGTGCTGAATTTGAAAGAATAAATGCAAGTATTGGTAGTTTAAAAGATAAAGTATTTAGAACAAATGTATATTCTCCTGATGATGGAATTGTTCAAAAAGTATTCTTTAATACTATTGGTGGAGTAATAAAACCTGGTGATAATCTTGTTGAAATTGTTCCTACTGGAAAACATCTGTTAATTCAAACAAAAATAAAACCATCTGATATAGCATTTATACATTACAATCAAAAAGCTCAAGTTAAATTTACAGCTTATGATTATGCTATATATGGTGGATTAGAAGGAAAAGTTGTAAAAATTAGTCCTGATACGGAGATGGATGAAACAAAAAAAGAGAGTTTTTATAATATAAATGTACAAACAGAAGATAACTACCTAAAAAAAGGTGAACAAAAACTTCCAATAATACCTGGTATGGTTGTTAATGTTGATATTTTAACTGGTAAGAAAACTGTTTTTGATTATATAATGAAACCTATATTTAAGGCAAAGCAATACACATTCACAGAGAGGTAATTAAAATGATTTATATTCATGACGATGGTTTAACTTTACTAAACAAATCTATTAGATTACCAAAGGAATTGAAATATAAGTTTTTTACCAATAAAAATCTTATTGAAGTAACAGATGAAGATATAGTTGTATTTTTAAATATAGAGTTAGATAGTCCTATGTTAAATGAGATAATTGATTTAAATACATCTATAATTATACTTGATTCAAATCCATCATTTGAAAAAGGTGTAAAACTACTATCATTAGGTGTAAAAGCATATGCGAATATTTTAATAAATGACATTCACTTAAAAGATGTTATTAATACAGTAAAGGCTGGAAATATTTGGTTATATCCAGAATTTATAAACTATTTAGCTTTGAATTTAAATACAAATAATAAAACTATAAATATTGATAAAGAATTTGAAGTTTTGACTCAAAAAGAAAAAGAGGTTGCTTTTTTAGTTTTGAAAAAAATCTCATATTTAGATATTTCAAAGCAGTTAAATATTTCGATAAGAACTGTAAAAGCACATACGAAAAGTATTTATGAAAAGTTTAATGTAATAAATAGGTTAGCTTTTATTTTAAAATTCTCATAATTTATTAAATAATTGCACTCAAGTACAATAGGACAATAATATCTAAAGATGGATTTTTTATTAAACATCCATATGGAACAGTTGTAATTGCTAAATTAGGAGATGTTCTTAAAGAAGGTAATGTAATTGATTAATAAAAAATAAGTTAAGTTACATAATGTATGGTAGCCCTAGCCGGAGTCGAACCGGCACTCCAATGGAACACGATTTTGAATCGTACGCGTCTACCAATTCCGCCATAGAGCCATAAATTATAAATAGTAAATTTGAGTTTTGAATTATATTGAAATTCAAAATATGAAAGTAAAGACTAAGCTTAGAAGCTTAGTCTTTAATAATTATTTAGCAACAGCCTCTTTTAAAGCTTTTCCAACTTTAAATTTAGCAACTGTTGTAGCTGGTACTTCAACTGTTTTTGTTGTTCCTGGAACTTTTGCAGTTCTAGCAGCTCTTTGAGCAACTGTAAATGTACCAAATCCAATAAAGCTTACAGAATCTTTTTTAACTAAAGCCTCAGTAATTGTATCTAATACTGCATCAACAGCACCTTTAGCATCTTTTTTAGATAATCCAGCTTTAGCTGCAACTGCATCAATAAATTCAGCCTTATTCATGTGTAACTCCTCTTAGTAATTAATATTGAGAAAACTTTATAGTAAAAAAACTTTAATAAAGCTGAAATTTAGGGGCTTACAGAATAAAAGTTATATAAAAATTATTACTTGAAAGTACTTTTTATGCTTAATAATCTACAAGAATTCTCTAAAATTGCTATTTTTTTTACAAGTTCATGTATATCTCTATCATATACATAAGTTCCAACACCTTTTATAATCATCATATTATTAGGTGAGTTTTTTAGGTATTTTGTAATTTCTAAAGCATTTCTTTTATACCAAGTTGAGAAATCTCCTGGATTATAAATAGATATTTCTTCAAACATTGTTTTTCCAAAGTAATCTTCAAATATTATATTGTCATTTACTAAGCTATAAGCTGTTGTATAAATAGGCATACCAAATGCAATATATTTTGCTTCATGTATATTTGTATATATTGTAGAGTGAACATGGGCTTCCATACTTGCAATATTCCATCTAAAATCTTGTTTATTCATATTTAAACGACAAAATGAATTTTCATCAATGTTATCAAATACTGCATCTTTTGTGTTTATCATAAAATTATTTTGGTCTAACTTTGCTGAAAGCGAACCATGATAAATACCAAAAAAGTTTTTACTAAACATAGAAAAAGATAAATCTGATAGTAGCTGCATTGTACTTTGGTCAACCATTTTAAGCCTTAAATATATTTTTGCTATTATATATCAATTTTGATAAAAGGATTAAATTGCAAGAGATTCCTCATATACCTGTTTTATATAATGAAGTTTTAGAAGCTTTTAAAAATATAAATGACGGTTTTATAATAGATTGTACTACGGGTTACGCTGGACATAGCAGTGGATTATTAAAACAAAATTCAAATATAAAGTTAATATGTAATGACCAAGATGATGAAGCATTAGAATTTTCAAAGAATAGATTAAAAGAATTTGAAAATAGGGTCCAATTTAATAAAGGAAATTTCAAAAATGTAATTTCAGAATTTGAATCATATGATATAAAAGGTATCTTAGCAGATATTGGAGTATCTTCCTTACAATTAGATAAACTTGAAAGAGGGTTTAGCTTTAACTCATTATCTTTAGATATGAGAATGGACCAAAATCAAATTTTAGATGCAGCAACAGTTGTAAATAGTTATTCTCAAACAGATCTTGAAAAAATCTTAAAAGAGTATGGAGAAGTAAGAGAATATAAAAAAATAGCTTCTTTAATAGTTTCGAATAGACCATTTTATAGTTCTAAAGAACTTGCAGACTTTTTATATAAAAAAATGCCAAAAGGTAAAATTCATCCAGCAACTTTAGTTTTTCAAGCAATAAGAATAGAAGTAAATGATGAGTTAGGAGTATTAGAAAAACTTTTTGATTCAATTGAAAATGCAAAGTTTAAAAATTGTATAGTAGCTATAATATCTTTTCATTCTTTAGAAGATAGGATTGTAAAAAACTATTTTAAAAAGTGGAGTCAAAATTGTATTTGTCCAGACGGGGTTTTTAGATGTGAATGTGGGAATAATCATGCTTTAGGTAAAATTATTACAAAAAAGCCTATAATTCCAACTCAAAATGAGATAAAACAGAATCCAAGAAGCAGAAGCTCAAAATTAAGGATATTTAAATTTGACTAGATTAAATTCAGGAAGTGCACTTTTTATAGTGATTTTTTTGTTTATATTAGCTGGAATTTTATTTTTACCAAAAATATATTTTGCAAATAATATTTACTATACAAGTAAAGATATAAATAGATTGTATGCGCACTATATTTCTCTTCAAGAAGAAAATAAATTTTTGTCTCAACAACTTGAAGATATGAAGTTTAAAAATCAAATTATTGATTCTTTGTTGTTTAATCCTCTTGTTCAAATTGAACAAAAAATAGATAAAGAGAGCTTAGAAGAGTAATCAACTAAGCTTTTAGTTCAGAATTGTAATCCCTTGAACTTTTTTTAGAATATTGCTATTTTCTTCAAACCCTTCTAATTCAATTCCAGGTTCTAAAGTTGTGAGAGTTGCTTTTCCAATAATATGTCTAAACTCCTGTTTATTTTTGTCTTTAAGTCTTATACTCCAGATGTTGTGAGCTACTAAAGGTTCATTTTCTTTCTCTCCAACATAAAGCATAATATGACCTTTTAAATATACTAATGTAGAAAAAGGAACTGCATTTTTTCTAATAAAATCTTTTTTTTCATTTAAAGTTAAATTTGAAATATCTAAATATTTTCCATTTGTTGTTTGAGCTTTTGAATTTCTATGAAGATATTTTCCAAATACAGTAAAATAATCTTGAGTAAAGCTTGAACAATCTCTATTATTTAGTAATCCTCCCCATCCATAAGGTTCTTCTAATAAGCTATTTAAAATTTTTACTCTATTCTCACTATTGTACTTTATAGGCATTTTTTCTATTTCATCAATGTTTAAATCAATATATGTAATTTTTGCATTTTGGTTTTCATCATTTGAAGCAATAATAAATTTTTCACCCCTTTTTGGAAAAATTGAGCCAATTTTTACATATTCTCTAAATACAGGATCATAAATAGGAAATTTTTCTTTTATACTTACGAAGTAGTTTGATGTTTTAAATTCATTTATAAATTCTTCATCAACAAAAGCAATACTATTTATATCAACCCAACCACCTACAAAATGTGATTCAACATATGCCCAAGCTCTATCAACTGATAGGTGAGATACTATTAAAGGTGTATTTATTTTGATTAATGAATTTTGGTTGTAATCAAAAGGAAATCCTTCTCCTGGAAGTTTCGGATTATAAAAAAATGGTGAATTTGTAGGCATTACTCTTACATTTGTATTTTTTAAAGTAATAGCTTTTTTTACATTTAAATTGTATTCCTCAAAATTTGTATTTTTTATTACTTTGTCAAACCACTCTTTACTTGCTAGTTGATGATTTTCTAAATATATTTTTTTATTTTTATAAGATATTCCCCACATTGCTTCATTTTTTGGATATGAAAGTTTTGAAGAACTCCAAGGTTTAAAATATTTAATAAAAAATTCATTACTAGCTAGATTTTGATCTAAAAAATTATCATTTGCACTATTTGAAAGAGTTGTTAAATCCAATTTTGGTGTTATTGTTTCAAATGGAACTTTTGGTTTTATATCTTTTGTACTACAAGCTGCTAAAAAGAATGATATAAAAAGAGTAAAACTGAGAATTTTAATTTTTGTTAACATATTGTTACTTGTCTCCAAATATTTTTAGAGCTCTATTTAAATCATCTTGAGTATCAATTCCAAAAGATTTTGATTCTACTTTTACCATGGCAATTTTAAATCCATTATCAATAGCTCTTAATTGTTCTAATTTTTCAATATTTTCTAATTTTGAAGGGTTTAAACTACAAAATTTATTTAGAGATTTCTTTGTAAATCCATAGATTCCTAAGTGACCAAAATAAGTACCATTTTCATTATGATCTCTATGATATGGAATTTTAGATCTTGAAAAGTATATTGCTTCTTCTAAATTATTTATAACCACTTTTACTAAATTAGGATTATCAGCATTTTCACTTGAAACCTCTTTATAACAAGATGTAATAAGTGTATTTGAGCAATTTTTAACCTCTTTTACTCTATTTATTACAGATTTTACAACATCAACTTCAATAAATGGTTCGTCAGCTTGAACATTTATTATAATTTCATCTTCACTTAAATTTAAACTATTTACAGCTTCATTTATTCTATCTGTTCCACTATTATGCTCAATTGATGTCATTATTGCTTCAAATCCATGCTTCTTTGCTAATTCAATAACTTCATGACTATCTGTTGCTATTATTACTCTATCTAGAGAACTTACTTGTTTAGCTGTTCTTATAACCATTGGAAGACCTAAAATATCAACTAAAATTTTATTTGCAAATCGACTTGAGTTTAATCTCGCTGGAATTATTATCATTTTTTCTCCGTTATACTCGTTTTTCTAATATTTCATTATATAAAAATAACGCTTTTTTGTGGCTTTTACTATAAATTAAAATACTAAAAATTAGATATTCTAAAACTAGTAAAAGCTCCTTCAACACTTGGAATACTTTTATAATGAGTGTTTGTTAATCTTACGTGTTTTGTTTTTAAATCACATATAGCAATTCTAAAACTAGACCCCATGAATGGTTCTACTACACAAACAATTTTATCTTCAACTTCTCGTGTTGCATAAATTGTACCTTGAAGAGTTGGAAAAAAATATTTTGGATAACTCAGAGGTGTTATTTCAACAATATCAATATTTTCTTGATTTTCAAGAGTTTTTACTACTTCTATTGCATCTTCATAAGTTTTAAATTGAACACACCAATCATCAAATTTTTTATTAAAATGTTGTAAATCCTCATCTAAGAAACCACCTACTAAGGATTGTAAAGCAAAAATAGACACTAAAATACCTTTAAATATATACAATTTTTGAAAAGAATTCTAACATATATAAGTTTCAAACTAATAAATAGTAAATTTAAATGTTAAATATAATAAAAATTTGAATTTTTATCTAAAGATTTTATCTCCTTTTCATAGATAATAGTTTTATTTCTACCATTATTCTTCGCTTTATAAAGTGCTAAATCAGCTTTTTCTAATAAACTTTTAACTTTGTCATTTTTTTCAAACTCAGCAATTCCCAAAGATATCGTCTTTTCTCCAACATTTGGGAATTCGTGATTTTTAATAGCATTTCTTAGTTTTTCAGCTAATATAAACGCAGAATTTTTATCTGTTTTTGTACAAATAATCAAAAATTCTTCTCCTCCATATCTTCCAAATATATCTGAACTTCTTAAATTTTCAGAAATGATTTTTGACACTTGAAATAAAACGTTGTCTCCTTCTACGTGTCCATAAGTATCATTTACATTTTTAAAATAATCTATATCTATAATAATTAAAGATAACTCTTCATTATGTCTTGATACAACATCAATTGTTTTTTGTAAAAATTCATCTAGCATTCTTCTATTATAAATTCCAGTTAATTTATCAATTGAAGCCATCTCTTCTAATAACTTTTTATCAGTAATATCAATACTTACTGATAAATATTTTTTTAATGAATGATTTTTTTCATCTATTTTTGGAATAATTGTTTGTTCAAGCCAAAATTCTCTTCCATCTTTAGTTTTATTTTTAATAATTCCAATCCATATTTGATTTTTTCTAATAGTGTTTAATAGATTTTTAATTGTCTCTTTATCTTCTGTTGGATGTTTGATTATTGATATTTTATTTCCTATTAGTTCTTCTTTTGAATAACCACTAACTTTTTCAAATGCTTCACTTGATTCAATAATTGTACCATCATTTTTTGCTGAGTAAGTAATCACATATTTATTTATAATTTCTTTAAATTCATTTAAGTCTTCATGTGCTTTGAAAAGTTCTCTTTCCAACATAATAGGTGTATTTGACATCATAACAGCCATTATAAAACTTAAAAAAAGTGTTATAAAAAGAAGAAGAACTAGAGTTTTTAATTTATCAAGAAAAATTTCATTTTTATAATTATCTTTTGCTTTGATAACCATAAGTAAATTTTCTTCATTTTTAAAAATATTTTCTAAAGAATATGTAAAAACTTCACTATCATTTAAACCATTTGGAAAATCTTCTTTTATATCTCTTTTTATATTTTTATAAGAGCTAAAAGAAAACTCTTCATTAGGATGAAATATATAGTTATTGTCTTTATCTATTATGTAATGATTAAATATAGTTGAATTAGCCACCATTTTTAAAAGATCATTTAAAAATATATTAATTACAAGAATTCCATCAAAATTATTTTTATTAAAGAGAGGAGTACCTATAATAAATGTTGGTTTATAAGGCTTTTCTATTTCTTGATTTGTAGTAACTAATTTTAATTTTGAGTACCAAATATTACTATTATCTAATTTTGATATTTTTTTAAAATAGTCTGACTCTTTTTGATCTTTTAAATTGGAATCATTTTCTACAAAAGAGTTGTTTTTTGAATTATTTTTATCCACTAGAATAACTTCTTTACCATTTTTATCTATATATCTTATTCTCATAATTAGCTCATTTGCATTACTAGTGCTTAAAAATAAATCATTTATTTTTTCTTTATTGTATAAGTTTTTAGAAGAGATAAAATCTTGCATTAGTCTACTGTTTTTTATAGATTTCAAAGTATTATCTAAGTGATTAAGATAATATTTTAATTCATTTTCATTTCTAATTTGAAAAACTTCAGAAGCTTTTTGACTTAGGATTTTATTTGCTTGCATGGTTTGTATATAATAATTTATACTTGCCCCCATTAATGAAATAAGAATTCCAAAAGTTATAAAATAAATTGTAAATAGTTTTCGAAAATTTTTATGTTTCATAATTAATCCTTTTTAAATTATTTAAACATACAACTAAAATTCTACTGTAAAAATAGAACTTATTGTACGGTTATTTGAAAATAAATTAAATATTATTTTTTTAGTTACTTTAATATTTATATAGTGACTTTATTAAATTTCTATCTCAAGAAAAGTTATTGTAAATATGATGTAATTAAGATAGTTTAAATCAGTTTATTATATCATAAAGACTCAAACTATACTATTGAAAGAAGATTATGAAAAAAACTATTACGATTATTGATACATTTGGATTTTTATTTAGAAGTTATTATGCCTTGCCACCACTTAGATCAAATAGTGGTTTTCCAACTGGATTATTAACAGGATTTATGAATTTTATTGCTGGTATTGGAAAAGATTTTAAAACAGATTATATAGTTTTTGCGCTTGATGCAAAAGGAGATACATTTAGAAATGAGCTATATTCAAATTATAAAGCTCAAAGACCTGATGTTCCCGAAGATTTGCTAACTCAATTACCAATAGCTATATCATGGGTTGAAGAAATGGGATTTAAAATAGCAATTAGAACAGGATATGAAGCTGATGATATGGTGGCTTCAATCGCAAAAGATGCAGTTTTAAAAGGTTTAGAAGTACGAATAGTATCTCATGATAAAGATTTATATCAATTAATAGATGATAAAAATAGTGTATATTTATTTGATCCAACAAAAAAACAGATAATCAATGAATCAAAATGTATAGAAAAATATGGAGTTCTTCCAAGTGAATTTACGGATTATCAATCTTTGGTTGGTGATACTGCTGATAATATTCCAGGAGTAAAAGGAGTTGGTGCAAAAACGGCTGAAGCATTGATAAAAGAGTTTAAAAATATCGAGAATATATATGATAATATTGAAAAAATCGATAAACAAAGAGTTAAAAATCTTTTATTAGAAAATAAAGAAAATGCATTTTTATCTAAAAAACTTGTAACTTTAAAAGATGATTGTCATTATATTGATAATTTAGAAGAATTTGTGCTTCCTAGTGAAAATCCAATATTAAAAATTGCTAGTAGTTTGGAAAAATATGATATGCATAGAGTTCTTGATAGAGTGAATAAAAATGGGTTAAGTTATAAAACAGAACTTCCTCAAAAACAAGAAGATGTAAAAATAGAATATATTTTATTAAATGATGAAACAAAACTAAGTTTAGTTATAAATAAAATTCCAAGAGATTCTATAGTTGCTTTTGATACAGAAACAACTGATATTGATACGCATAAAGCAAAAATTGTTGGTTTCTCTTTTTGTTTTGAAGAAAATAAGGCATATTATGTTCCAATAGCACATAATTATTTAGGTGTTGAAAAACAAATTTCTTTTGAAGTTGCAAAAAAAACAATAGAAATTTTAAATAGATATAAGTTAGTACTTCAAAATTTTAAATATGATTGGCAGATTATTAAAAACAATTTTGATATAGATTTAAAACTTTATGCTGATACTATGATTTTGTCTTGGATTTTAGATACAGATAGTAAAGTAGGTATAGATTATCAAATTAAAAAATATTTTAATACTGATATGATACCTTTTAATGATGTAGTTAAAAAAGGTGAAAATTTTTCAAGTGTAGAATTAGAAAAAGCCACTTTATATGCTGCTGAAGACGCTTTAATGACTTTAAAACTATTTAACAAACAATTAGAAGTTTTTAAAGAAAAAAAAGAAGAAGAACTTTTAAGTATAGCATTTGAATTAGAATTTAATTTTATTTATGTAATTGCTTCTATGGAGCAAAAAGGGATAAAAGTTGATGTTGATTTATTAGCTAAATATAAAGATATAAGTTCGAATTTTTTAAATTCTTTGACTTCACAAATATATGAGCTTTGTGGAGAAAGTTTCAATATAAATTCTCCAAAACAATTGGGAGTTATTTTATTTGAGAAATTGGGATTGCAAAGTTCTAAAAAGACAAAAACTGGATATAGTACAGATGAATCTGTTTTAGAAAGTTTAAAAAATGAGCATCCAGTAGTTCCATTTCTTTTAAAATATAGAGAAGCTTTTAAATTACATTCTACTTATATTGAACCTCTTTTAGAATTAGGATTAAAAGATAAAGATAACAGAATTTTTACTTCATTTTTGCAAACTGGAACAACAACAGGAAGACTTAGTTCTAAATCTCCAAATCTTCAAAATATTCCAACTTTTGGAGCAAATGGAGTTGAGATAAGAAAAGCGTTTATTGCAAAAAAAGGTTATAAACTTGTTGGCGTGGATTATTCTCAAATTGAGCTTAGACTTCTTGCTCATTTTAGTAAAGATGAAGCATTGGTAGAAGCTTTTAAAAATGATTTAGATATACATCTTCAAACAGCTATTAAAATTTTTGGTGAAGAAGAAGCGAAAAATAAAAGATCTATTGCAAAATCTATAAATTTTGGGCTTTTATATGGAATGGGAGCAAAAAAACTAGGTGATACTTTAGGAATTAGCCAAAAAGAGGCGAAATTTTATATAGATTCATATTTTAATGCATTTAAAAGTGTAAAGGATTATTTAAAATCTGTTGAAGACAAAGCTTTAGAAAATGGCTATGTAAAGACTTTATTAAATAGAAAGAGATTTTTTGATTTTCAAGGTGCAAGTCCACTTTTAAGAGCATCTTATTTAAGAGAAGCCGTAAATACTCAATTTCAAGGGAGTGCTGCCGATTTAATAAAGTTAGCTATGATAAAAATTGAGCAAAAATATGAGCATGATGAGAATATAAATATGCTTTTACAAATACACGATGAACTTATTTTTGAAATAAAAGAAGAATTTATTGAAGAAATAACGAAAAATATAAAAAATATAATGGAGACAATTTTTATCTTAAATGTGCCATTAAGCGTGTCTTTAGCGGTTGGGGATTCATGGCAAGACTTAAAATAATAAATAAAAATTATTAAAATATTTTATTTTTCTTTGACAAATAAAGAAAGTTTTGTTATTATTTTATTTGAATTTAAAATTATTAAAAAAGAGTAAAATATGTTAAAAGCAATTAAGAACATTAGAAAGTTAAACAATACAAAGTTGTTAATGGTTAGTAACGATGATGGTTATGAAAAAAGTATAAGTGGCTTTAAGGAGTTTAAACAAGTTAAAACTTTAAAAGAAGCTTTAGAGTTGGCTGTTTCTAGTCAATTTGATATAGTTGTTATTGATACAGATTTAAATGATGCAAGTTTTTATGAAACTTGTTCTGAACTATCTTCAATTGCACCTAATCTTCCAAAGATTATTATTGCAAATACTTGTAAAGAAGAAGATATAATAACTTCAATTAACGTTGGAGCTTATACAATTTTATCAAAACCTTTAAGAATGGAAGATTTAAAACTTACAACTATTATGTGTTTAAATCAAACTAAGAGAGGTGATAAAATCGAGTTTGATCATGGTATTTATTTTGATGAGTATAGAGATCAATTCTTTAGACCAGGTGGAATTTTAATAGACTTTACAAGATTAGAAAAATCATTTCTTAAACTTTTAATTGCAAAGAAAAATGAAGTTATTGATTATGAAACAATTAAAGAAGTTGTTTGGAAAGGTAAAGATATGTCAATTTATACTATGAGAAACATAGTAAATAAAATTAGACAAAAAACTTATTATGAAATAATTAAAAATCAATCAAATAGAGGATATACTATAGACATAGTGAAAAATAATTAGTATTTAATAAAATTAGGGGATAAAATGGAGAGAGAGCTGATAGTTACTAGAGAGGAGCTAATCAAGCTTTTTGATGATGAAGTAATTACTGATACAGGTAGAGCTTGGATGATGCAAGGAGTTCAAGTTGATATCATAGCTCTTCATGATATTGAACCGAAGTTTTTGCAAGATATTACAAAAGCTGAATTTTATAAAATAATTCTAAAGCCTTCTAAAAGCTTTAAAATTTAGAATTTTATTATTTTTGGCAAGTCTTTTATTAAAGACTTGCTTTTCTTATTTTATATATAAAAATACCTACGCAAAGTGTTAAAATACCTAAAGATTGTAGTATTCCCATTGTAAGCCAATTTCCAACTAAAAAACCTAGTTGTGAATCTGGTTCTCTAAAGAATTCAGCAATAATTCTAGCTATGGCATATAAAGTTCCATACATTAGTGCTAGTTGACCATCAAATCTTTTTTTATTTCTAAAATAAGCTAGAATTATGAATACAAAAAGCCCTTCTAAAATTGCTTCATATATTTGAGATGGATGTCTTAAAACTCCATCCACAAAGATTCCCCAAGGAACATCTGTAACTCTTCCTACTAACTCTTGATTGAAAAAGTTTCCAATTCTTCCAAAAATATAAGCAGCACTAATCCCTAGAACTGCAATATCAGTTATAAACCAGAAGTTAATATTTTTTCTTTTGCAAAATAGAAATGAAGCTAATACAAATCCAATAAATGCACCATGATAGCTCATTCCAGAGATTCCAACATACGTACCATTTACATAAGGATTGAAAATTTGCCAAGGATTTGTTAAATAATAAACTGTGTTTGTGTCATAAAATAAGACATAGCCTAACCTAGCTCCTAAAATAACTCCAATTTCAGCCCACCATATGTAAGAATCAAAAATATCTTGACTTATGTTTATTTTATCGTATTGAATAAACCATTTTGCTATGAAAATTGCACTTAAAAGAGCAAGTGCATACATGATTCCATACCAGTGAACTGATATTGAACCTATATTAAAAGCAACTGGATTAAAATGAGAATATATGTTTTGCCAAAGTTCCATTTTAATCTTCCAGTGCTTCTGCTATTAGTTCAATTGGATTTTTAAATATTACATCAACATTTGCATTCCATAAACTATCTGTTATTTGCATTCTACAAGCACTACATTCAGCACTTACTATTTGAGCTTTTGTATCTCTAATCATTGCTGCTTTTGGTGCTCCTGCTGCTCTTGCAAAACTGAATTTTTCTGTTTGCATAGTAACTCCACCAAAACCACAACATCTATTTGAATCACTCATCTCTTTTAAAACATAGTTTTGTTTTAAAAGTTCTCTAGGTTCTTTCCAAACACCTTGCATTTTTTTAGCATGACAAGGATCGTGATAAGTTACCATTTGATCAAACTTTTTACCAGTTTTTGCTAAAAGTTCTTTTAATTCAGTATTGTTTTCAAGCCATTTTGTAGCTAAAAATATTTTTTTAGATAGTTTTACAGCTCTTTCTTTCCATTCAGGTTGATCGTGCAAAAAATGTTCCCAATCTTTGTTTATCATTGCACTACATGTAGCTTCAGGAATAATAACAGCATCAACTTCATCTATCCATTCTTCAAAATATGCAATATTTTTTTTAGTTAGGTAATCAACAGTATCAAAAGCCCCTGTAAAATAAGCAGGTGCTCCACAGCACAACTGTTTTTTAGGAATAAAGATATCAAGCTCTAGTTTTTTTAATATTTTTACTAGGCTATCACCAGTGTTTGTATATGTATAATTACTCATACAACCAATAAAAATTGCAACTTTATTTTTTTTAGTTTCAGATTCAATTTTATTTTTTGCTTTTATATTTTCTGGATACTTATTTAAAAAGCTAACACTATCAGCATAAGGTAAAGCTCTATCTTTTTTTATAATAGGTAGAGAAAATCTTGGAGTTGCACTTTGTTTCTCTTTATCTATTTTGATTCCACAAGTTTGAAACATATATCCTAGTTTTGACATAATATTCATAATTGTTCTATGTCTTAATAGAAAGAAAAATAATCTTTTATACCAAGCTATCCCATATTTTTCTGCAATATCACTTCTTACTTGTTCTATAATCATATCTGTTGGTAAATCATTTGGACAAACTTCAACACAGTTTGTACATAAAAAACATGATTCAAATATATTTTTTGCATTAAGATCAAGTTCTAGCTCATCTCTTTTATATGCGCCCAAAAGGTCAATAAAACCTCTTGGACTAGTTGCTTCATCTTGATTTATATTGAAAATAGTACAAACAGGTTTACATTTTCCACATTTTACACAATCATCACTGATTGCTGTATAATCAAATTTTTTCATTATTAAAATATACCTTTTGGTTTAAAATCTATAAAATATTAAGTTTATAATATACAGAAATTTTAGTTAAAGTTGCATAAACAAGGATGTTTACTAGTTTAATTGAGATTTAGCTTTTATCTTGTTTTGTATATTTAAATTAGTTCTATTTATTGCATAATCTATCAAATTTCTATGTTTTAAATCAGTTATTGTTAACTCTTTAGCAGCTAAATATAATTTATTTGAAATTTCTAAATCATCATTCGCTTCAAAAATTAATCCCAAATTATAAGCAACTTCATAACTTTTACCATTTAGTTCTATATCTAAATTTTTAAGAATATCTAATGCTACTTCAAATTGTGAATTCTCTAAATAAGAAACAGCTGTTTTAAATCTATCTTTGTGTGAAGATGTATAAAGATTATTACTAGCTAATTCTTCAATAATTTCTACATTGAAATAGATATAATTTGGTGAAATATCATTTACAAAATCTCTTGCAATTTCAAATGCTATTTGTGAATTAACTTTAAAACTATCATTTTGAGCATTTAAATGACTAGGAAAAACTCTTGAATATGAGAAGTATCTATCGTAACAAACATTATCTTTTGAAGATTTATCATAAGTTTTAGAAAATATAACAGTATTTGTGTTCGGATTAACTAAGCTTAAAGCAGTTGTTACATTATAATATTTTGATTCACAAGGAATATATTTAATATCATATTGTAAGCATTGTTTTGTTCTAGTTCTTTCATCATATCTGAAATATCTACATCTTGAGTAGTCTATCTCTTCTTCATAATATACATCGTAATTTGCACTAGAATTTATAATTTCACCATTTACAATTGCATCAACTCCTATTGGATTATTTTGTAAAGTAAAAACTCTTTTATTATCAATTACTTTATTTGAAATCGCATTTGCAATACTTTGTGTTTGATTTAAATTATCATTTCTTATATTTGATATAGCAACAACGTTTACTTTTTGTGAAGATACTTTTGACGGTTCTAAAGCTTTTATAGTAATTTTTGAAGTACAAGCACTAAATAGAAAAATTGTGAACATTGGAAAAATAATCAAAAATAAACTTCTTTTAATGGTTTGCATATATGAATCCTTTTGGAAATAATATTTAAAATTTGTGTAAAAATAATTTAAAAAAGTTTTTAAGATATAAATCTTTTATAAAAAAACTATATAATAATATTTATGATTATTAAATTCTATAGATTAAAAAAGATACAAATTATACTATTACTAATATTCATCTTTTTTATTAATGTATCAATTGAATATAGTAGATTTTTAGATTTTAAAGATGAAGATATTTTTGAAGTAAAAGCTGAAATTTTAAATATTTATCCAAAAGAGAATTTTGATATTTTAAAGTTTAAAACTAATGATTTTGAATTTTTTTCAAAGCTAAATAAAAATGAGGGATTGAAAAGATTAGATTTCATTTCTTGTGCAATTGATACTAGAAATATTGATTTTATATCTTACTTAGAAGGATTTTTTACAAATATTATATATTTTGAAACTTTAGAAAAGAATATTGGTTTTAAAGAAAAAATTATAAAAAATGTGGAAAATAATCATACAAATGAACAAATAATTGAGTTATTTAATACACTTTTTCTAGCAATTCCAGTTTCACAAAATTTAAGAGACATTTTTATAAATTATGGGATAAGCCATGTGGTAGCTCTTTCAGGATTTCATTTGGTTGTTATATCTTTTGTGATTTATTGGATTTTATATTTTCCATATAGTTTTTTTCAAACTAAATATTTTCCATATAGAAATAGAAGATTTGATATTTTACTTTTTACAATAGTTGTGTTGTTTTATTACTTAATTTTAACAGATGTTGTTCCTTCACTTTTAAGAGCATTTGTCCTTTTTTGTTTAGGAATTGTTTTACTTAGGTCAAACATAAAGATTATTTCATATATGACACTTTTGTATACATTTTTAATAGTTATTGCCATATATCCTAAATATATATTTTCTATAGGTTTTTGGTTCTCTACAATAGCAGTGTTTTATATATACTTATTTTTACAATATTTTAAAAATTTAAATAAACTTGTAGCAATTCTTTTTTTTAATTTTTGGATGTTTTTGATTTTTAATCCAATTGTTCATCTATTTTTTTATCAAACTACAATTGAACAATTTTATTCAATACCTATTACTATGTTTTTTACAATATTTTATCCTTTTGAGATTTTTGCACATATTTTTAATTTTTCAAACTATTTTGACAAATATATAGAGATTTTTTTGAGTTATAAATTTTATGTATATGAAGTAAAAACACCAGTATGGTTTATAATTTTTTATTTAATTTGTTCTTTTTCTTCAATTTTTAGTAATAAAGCTTTTTCAATTTTAAATATTTTAATGTTAGGATTTAATACTTATATGTATTTATCTTTTTAGATAAAAATTAATACTGTATAACATATCTTCATCTAAATCTTTCATATTATCTTTCATCCAATTTAGGTAATTCGCGTCTTTTTTAGCAACTTCTTCGATATTCTCACCTTTATATTTACCAAATTTAAATGTTTTTATTAAAACAGGAGTTTGTGTTAATTCAACTAATTTTTGCATAGGATTTAGATTTGGATAAATTTCTCTACACTTTGCTACAAGTTTAGATAAAAAAAGTTTCATAACCAAAACATCACCAATTGCATCATGTGCTTTTATAGTAATATTTAGTTTTTTTGCTTCTGTCTCTTCAATTTTATACAAATCAAGAGCGTATCTTAAATACTGAAGTCTATGATATGCCAAATCATCAAAAAGATGTTTTGCACATCTTAAAGTATCTATTAGTTGAAAATTATTTATAAATCCCTCTTTTTTTATCATTTCTAAATCAAAATTTATATTGTGAGCAATTAAAAAATTTTCATTACTATTTAACTCTTCTAATCTTTTATAGAATTTCGTTTCAATTGCCATTGGTTTATTTTCAATCATACTAGGAGTAATATTATGTACTTCCATAGCTTCTAATTTTATAGGAATTTCGCTAAAACATAATTCATCAAAAATTTCGATTTCATTTTTCTGATTTAAAATAATAGCACCAAATTGAATAACTCTATCTTCTGTACTAGCTCCAGTAGTTTCTGTATCAAAAAGTATATAATGAGTCATTCTTTAGTCCTATTAAATTATTAGCATGGCATCGCCATATGAGTAAAATCTGTAATTATTTTTTATCGCAATATCATATATTTCTAGTGTTTTTTCAAGTCCTATAAAAGATGCAACTAACATAATTAAAGTAGATTTTGGAAGATGAAAATTTGTTAAAAGGTGATTTACAATAATTGGCTTATTTGAAGGATTTAAAAATAAATCACACTCTCCACAAATCATATTTTTTCTAGCATAGAACTCTAAAGTTCTTGTTACAGTTGTTCCTACTGCTAAGATATTTTTTGCATTGTCTATTTTATCTTTACAATTTTTATTAATTTCAAAATATTCGCTGTGCATTGGATGAGATAAAATATCTTCTACATCTACGGGTTTAAATGTTCCTGCTCCAACATGTAAAGTTAGATAGTTTAAACCATACTTTTTTTCTAATTTTTCTAAAAGTTCAGAAGTAAAGTGTAGGGAAGCTGTAGGAGCAGCAACAGCTCCATAATTTTTTGCGAATAAAGTTTGATAGTTTGTTTCATCATCTTTTGTATCTTCTCTATTCATGTATGGTGGAAGAGGAATATGTCCAATTTTATTTAAAATTTCTACTAATGAATTAAAGTCTAGTTTTTTATCATCTTTAAAAAATTCAACTACTCTAGAACCATCTTCATTTAGTTCAAGAACCACAGCAGTAAGACTTTCATCAAATATAAGTTTTGTATCAACTTTTACTTTTCCTCTAATCATTACTAAAAATCTATCCATAAACAAAGGTTTATTTAAAAGAAGTTCTATTTTTGCACCACTTATTTTTTGTCCAAAAATTCTTGCTTTTATTACTTTTGTATCATTTAAAAAAATAGTTAATTCTTCTGGTAAAAAATCCATAATATTTTTAAATACAGTATGGATAATTTTGTCATTTTTTCTATCATAAACCAATAATTTAGCACTATCAGCAGGTATTGCTGGAGTAGTTGCTATTTGGTTCTGTGGAAGAAAAAAATCATAGCTAGAAGTTTTTAAAAAATCACTCAAATTATTCTTCTTCCTCTTCTTCTTTTTGTGCAGGGTTAAATATTTTTGCAATATAAATTGATACTCCATAAAGAACAAGAAGTGGTGCAGCCATTAAAATTTGGCTAATAACATCTGGAGGAGTTAAAATTGCAGCGACGATAAAGATTAAAACAACCGCATATCTAAAAAAGTCTTTTAGCATTTTATCATCAACAAGACCAATTTTTGCAAGGAAAAATGTAATAACAGGTAATTCAAATGCAATACCAAAACCAATCATAAGTTTTGTAAAAAATCCTACGTATTTTCCAATACTAGGTAATACGCTAACAACACTATTACCAAATGCAATTAAGAAATCAAATCCAATAGGAACAACGATATAGTATGCAAAAGATGCACCCATAAGGAACATTAAAGTTGCAAAAAATACAAACGGAATAACAAGTTTCTTTTCATGGTCATATAATCCAGGAGCTAAAAATAACCATAATTGCCAGAAAATTACAGGTAAAGAAAGAATAAATCCTGCAAAGAATGCTACTTTCATAGCTGTGAAGAATGTTTCTTGAATTTCAACTGCAATCATTGAAGTCCCTGCAGGAAGAGCATGTTTTACAGGAACCATCATCCATTCTAAGATTGGTTCATAGAAACTAAAACAAGCAAAAAACATAATAACAACAGTAATACTTGAAATAACTAATCTTTTTCTAAGATCAGCTATATGTGGTTTTAAATCTTCAAACATTATTTAATATCCTCACTATTTTTTAAAGAGAATTTTTCTTCTTTTTTTTCTAAAGCTTTTTCTTCATTTACTTTTGCAAATTTTTCTCTGATTTTTTCTACTTCACTCTCTTGTTTTAAATCATCTTTTAAAATATCATCAAGTCCTAAATCAAACTTATTTTCAATAGATAAAGAAGATTTTGTATCTTCAATTTGAGCTTTAAATTTGTTTGCTTCATCTTTTAATTCTTTTATATTTAATTCATTGTCAAGAGTTGTTTTTGCATCATTCAAACCCTTTTTAACACTATTAAATAACCTTGCAATTTTAACCATTGCATCAGGAAGTTTTTCAGGACCTAAGGCAATAACAGCGACTATTGCGATAAGTAAAATTTCAGTTATTCCCATTCCAAACATTTTTTGCTCCATAATTTTTATAGGGTAGAGATTTTATCAAATTTCAACAAAAAGACATATTAAGTCTTTTTAACAATTTAGAGCTTTATTATAGGTTATTCACGTTATAAAGAAACAAAATTAAAATTCTAAGAATCGTAACAATAACTATTAGATACACTTATAAAAAAGTAAGGAAAAATATAAATGAAAATATGTAGTAATATTGTTGATATTAAAAATAGAAATATTTATCCTGCTTGCATAAGTATTGAAGATGGAAAAATTAGTTTTATTGAAAAAACAGAAGAAAAATATACTAATTATTTATTACCTGGTTTTATTGATGCTCACATACATATAGAAAGCTCAATGCTTACTCCTTATGAATTTTCAAGATTAGCTTTAACTCATGGAACTGTGGCAACTGTAAGTGATCCACATGAAATAGCAAATGTATTAGGAGTTGAAGGAATAAAGTTTATGATAGAAAGTTCAAATAAAACTCCTTTTAAATTTTATTTTGGTGCTCCTTCATGTGTTCCAGCAACACCTTTTGAAACAAGTGGGGTAATACTAGATTCTAAAAGTGTACAAAAACTTTTAGAGCAAAATAATATTTACTATCTTAGTGAGATGATGAATTTTCCTGGAGTTTTATTTAAAGATAAAGAAGTATTAGAAAAAATTAAACTAGCGAAAGAACAAAATAAACCAATAGATGGACATTGCCCAGATTTGAAAGATGATAAACTTTTAGCTTATATTCAAGCTGGAATAACTACAGACCATGAAGCTTTTAGCTATGAAGAGGCTAAAGAAAAAATTGAAAAAGGAATGAAGATTCTTATAAGAGAAGGTTCAGCTGCTAAAAATTTTGAAGCATTATCTCCTCTAATTAAAGAATATCAAAATGATTTAATGTTTTGTAGTGATGATAGACATCCAGATGATCTTGAAAAAGAACATATAAATAGTTTGGTAAAACGTTGTATTAAAAAAGGATATGACCTTTTTGATGTTTTAAAAATTGCGTGTATAAATCCTATTGAACATTATAACTTAGATGTTGGAATATTAAGAGTAGGGGATAGCGCTGATTTCATAGAAGTAAAAGATCTTGAAAATTTTGAAGTAGTTCAAACAGTGATTAATGGAGAAATTTTATATTGTAATTCGCAAATAGTTTTACCAAAAATAGAACACACTTTACTTAATAATTTTCATACAAATATAAAAAAATTAGATGATTTTAAATTTAAAAGTGATTTTAAAAAGATACGTGTTATTGAAGCTATTGATGGAGAACTTATAACTAAACAATCAACATATAAAACTACAACAGAATTTTTTGAAAGTGATATAGAAAATGATATTTTAAAAATTGCAGTTATTAATCGATATGAGGATAAAAAACCAGCTATATCATTTGTGAAAGGTTTTGGTCTAAAAAAAGGTGCTATTGCTTCAAGTGTAGCACATGACTCACATAATATTATTGTTGTAGGATGTAGTGATGAAGAGATTTTAAAAGCTATTAATTGTGTAATAGAAAATAAAGGTGGCATAGTATGTGTAGACAAAAATAATCTAAATGTATTACCATTAAGTATTGCTGGAATTATAAGTGATAAACAAGGTTTTGAAGTTGCACAAAAATATAAAGAGTTAAATGATTTTGCAAAAATAAAATTAGGTTCTAGTTTAAATTCACCTTTTATGACGCTTTCATTTATGGCTCTTTTAGTTATTCCTGAAATAAAATTAAGTGATAAAGGTCTCTTTGATTCAAATAATTTTAATTTTATTTCATCTTTTTGTTAAGTTAGAAATAGCTTCTATTTCTTCTTTTGATAATTCAAAATCGGAAATTTTTAAATCTTCTATCATATGATTTATAGATGTAGTACCATTTAATGGAATAATATCTATATGATTTAAAAATCTATAAAAAATCAATTCTACTGATTTGTTATATTTTAAAGATATTTGTTTAAGAATGTCACTATTTAAAATATCACTAACTTTAACTAGCTTTCTATTATATTGAATAGTTTTAATTCCTAAATTTATATATAATTTTAATATTCTATTATATTAATATATTTTTTTAAATCTAACTTTTGTAACAAAAAATATGATAAAAATACTAAATAAAGTTAAATAATATAAATAAAGATGATGAAGCTATTATCATTCTTTGGTGTTTTTTAGTATTTCCAATGTTTTATCAAAACTTCGCTAAAATCAGGGAAAATTTAACTTAAGGTAGCAAAATGGAGTTTCTTGTTTTAACTATTGTGATTATTATTTTATATTTTATTGGTAAAAATTATAGAACTGAAGATTTCAAAAATATTAATCTAAAAAGAAAAGAATTTTTTAGAGGAGATGTCCTAAATCATGAAGCAGGTCTTTTAGTAGCACTTTTAGCAAAAGTTGCAAAAGCAGATGGAAAAGTAGGAGAACTAGAAGCAGAACTTATAAAACACACTTTAAATGATATATCAAGTCATTTTGAAAATCAAGAAGAAGTTAGAGGAAGATTAAAAGAGTTATATAATGGTGAAAAAGATAATTTTTCAAATCTTATAATGCTTTGTGAAAGATTATATATTCTTACAAAAAATGACTATGAGCGTAGACTTACATATTTAGATTATTTATTGAATTTAGCTTTTATTGATGGAGATTTTAGTAGAACTGAAAGAGAAATTACAGAAGATATTGCTCAAGCTTTAAAAATAGAAAACAAAGATTATGCACAATTAATTTCTAAATTAGAAGCATTTCATATAAACATGAAAGAACAAGATGAACTAAGTTTAGAAAAAGCATATACTATTTTAAATTCTAGTTCAAGTGATGATGACAATACAATTAAGAAAAAATATAGAGAGTTAGTAAAAGAAAATCATCCTGATATTATTTCTGGTCGTGGTGAATCTCAAAATAAAATAGATGAAGCAACGAAAAAACTACAAGAAATAAATGAAGCTTATGAAATTATCAAAAAGAGTAGAGGTGCTTGATGGGAAAGAGTTTTCCTCATTCATACATAGTTTGCGAATGTAAGCAAGTAAGCTTAGGAGAGATAATTTTTGCAATTAAAGAAAAAGGTGCAAAAAATCTTGATGATTTAGGAAAAATAACAGATGCTGGAAGTTGTTGTGGATGTTGTAGAAGAAGTGAAGATGATATAGGTGAAAAGAAAATGGAACTATATTTAATTCAGATTTTAAATAAATTTGTTGGTTGATTAATGAAAGAAGATTTAATAGAAGAGATAAAAGAGCTCATTAAAACAAAAAAGGATGAAGAGATTTTTATAAATCCATCATATCTTGAATATTTTACCTTAGAGGAATTAGAAGAAATAAAATATAACTTACAAAAGAAGAAAGAAGAGTTTTCAAAGTTAAACTCTACTTATTTAGATGAGATTTATGAAAAAACAAAAAAAGATAAGCTATAATCTTAAAATAGGATTTGAAAATGAATGATTGGAAAAAAATTAAGCAAAAATTAATTAACTTTTTAGAGTTAGAGGTTAAAAATACTGGACATGAGAAAGTTGTATTGGGACTTTCTGGTGGATTAGATTCTGCTGTTGTGGCTGTTTTATGCAAAGAAGTATTTAAAGATAGTTTGCTTTGTATTTTATTACCGTCACAATTTTCATCTAAAGCTTCCGTTGATGATGCAATAGAACTTTGTGAAAAGTTTGATATAAAGTATGAAATTGTCTCTATAGAACCAATGTTAATAAGTTATATAAACAATATGCAAAATGATAATTTAAGAATTGGTAATTTCAGTGCAAGACTTAGAATGAGTGTTTTATATGATATTAGTGCTAGAGAAAGAAGTATTGTCGTAGGAACATCAAATAAAAGTGAGTTGTTATTGGGATATGGTACGATTTATGGAGATTTAGCTTGTGCAATAAATCCTATAGGTAATATTTACAAAAGTGATTTATTTGATTTTGCAAAATTTTTGGGCGTTACTGAATCGATTGTAAATAAAGCACCTAGTGCAGATTTTTATGAAGGTCAAAGTGATGAATCTGATTTAGGATACACATATAGTAGAATTGATGAGTTTTTAAAAGCATTTGTGGATAACAATAGTTCAAAAGATGAGCTTTTAAAACTTGGTTTTGAAGAAGAGATGATTGAAAAGATTATAAAAAGAGTAAAAATAAATAGTTTCAAAAGAGAGCTACCAAAAATAGCACAAATATAGAAAATAAGGAAAGATATGAGTAAAAATATAGCAATATACAAAGCAACTTTAGACAATGAAGAATTAAATCAAATAAGATCTGTTCTTGAAGCTAAAAACGATTTATCAAAAGTTTTAGAATTCGAAGAACTTATCAACAAATATATTGGTTCAAAGTATGCTATTGCTACATCAACTTCTACATCAGCTTTACATCTAGCCTTAAGTTCGATGAAACTTAAAAGAGGTGATAAAATTTTAATGTCTGTAAATTCTTTCGTAAATTTACCTGAAACTGTAAGACATTTTGATGCTGAACCTATTTTTGTAGATATAAATTTAGAAGATATGAATTTAGATATAGAAAAGTTTGAAGAGGCGATTATTGCAAATAAATCAAAAAAATTAAGAGCAGCTATTATTACTTTTATTGGTGGATTGGCTCCAAACCTAGATAAAATTTATGAGATAGCAAAAAAATATAATATTTTAATAATTGAAGATTGTAGAGCAGCTTTAGGAACTAAATATAAAGGACAAAAAGTAGGTAATTTAAAAGCTGATATGACAATATTTTCAACAAATCCTTCTCCATCAAAATATGCAATAAGTCGTTCAGGAGTATTAGTAACAAATAATGAAGAGTTAGCAAAAAGAGCAAAACTTTTAAGAACACATGCAATTACTACAGCATATGATAATTATGGAAATCTTGATTATGTTTATGATGTTGATGATATTGGACATAAGTTTGATTTATCAGAGCTTGATGCGGCTTATGCAATAGCACAGCTTAAAAAAACTGATGGCTTTATAAAAAGAAGACAAGAGATAGCAAAAATTTATGAGCAAAGATTGAGTGGAGTTAAACATATTACTGTTTTACCATTTAAAGAAGGGCACATTTATACTCAGTATATTATAAAAATATCAAGAAATAGAGATGCTTTTGCAAGAGCCTTAAAAGAAAGAGGTGTTGCAACAGCTTTAAATTATATTCCATTACATCTTTTATCATATTATAAAAGTAAGTATTCTATAAAAATTACTGCTTTCCCAAATGCATTAAATAATTATCAGCAAATTTTGTCTTTACCTATTTATGCAGGTCTTTTAGATGAAGATGTAAATTATATTTGTGACCAAGTAATAGAAGTGGCTAAAGAGTGGGTATGATTTGAAACAAAGATTTATTCTTTGGATAGAAGATTATCTTTTCTATCCAAATTTTTTTCAAAAAATTATCTCATTTTTACTTTTACCTTTAACTTTTGTTTATGTATGTGTAGTTTTATTAAAAAGAAGTTTAGCAAAAAAAATAGATTATAAAATTCCTGTTATTTCTGTTGGTAATTTAACTGTCGGTGGAAGTGGAAAAACTCCTATAACTATTAAATTAGCAAGTAAGTATAAAGATGTTTGCGTTATTTTAAGAGGTTATGGTAGAGCATCAAAAGGCTTAGTTATTGTAAGTTTAAATGGTGATATAAAAGTAGATGTAAATCAAAGCGGTGATGAAGCAATGGTTTTAGCAAAAAGCCTTCAAAATGCAACAATAATTGTAAGTGAAAATAGAGAAAATGCAATTATAAAAGCAAAAGAATTAGGTTGTAAAATAGTTTTTTTGGATGATGCATTTTCAAAATATCATATAGAAAAATTTGATATTTTATTGAGAGCAAAAAAAGAACCTACAAATATTTTTTGTCTACCTAGTGGAGCTTACAGAGAACCTAAAGGCTTTTATAGTAAAGCTAATTTAGAATTAAAAGAGGATAGAGATTTCAAAAGAGTTGTAACAATCAAGAAAGATGGTATTGAAGTAGAACTTCCAAAAAAGAGTTTACTTCTAACAGCTATTTCAAAACCGAAAAGACTTCTTGAATTTTTACCAAAAAATATAGAATTATTGGCTTTTGAAGATCATCATAATTTTACAAAAGCTGAAATAGATGAAATTTTGGGAAAATATAAAGATTTCTCTATTGTTACAACACAAAAAGATTTTGTAAAATTAGAGAATTTTGGATTAAAAAATATTTATTTAATGGATTTAGATATAAAATTTAGCAGCAGTTTGGATTTTAAAGATTTAGAATTTTATATAGATTCATTTAAAAACTAGAAATTCTAGTTTTTAAATAGTTTTAGAAAATCTTCTTTTCTCTTCAGGAATTTGATTTAAATAAGCATCAAATGGCATACATATATTTCTAATAAGCATAGTTCCAGTTTGAGAAACTTCTATTTTTTCATCACTAATAGATATTAAATTAGCAGTTTCAAACTCTTTTAAAGCATCTATAGCATCATTAAAATACTCTTTAAAGTTTATTTTGAACTCATTTTCAACTTTTTTGATATTTAAAGAAAAATTACTCATAAGCTCCATGATTACATATTGTCTTAAAATATCATCATCGCTCAGTTTATAACCTTTAAATACAGGTAAATCACCATTATCAATAGCATTTTCCCATTGTTCTAAATCTTTATAATTTTGTGCATAATAATTTACACCATTTCCAATAGAAGTAACACCAATACCGATTAAATCTGCACCACCTTTAGTAGTATATCCTTGGAAATTTCTATGTAATTCACCTTTTTCAATTGCTTTAAATAGTTCATCTTCTGGTTTTGCAAAGTGGTCCATTCCCACCATTTTGTATCCATTTGAAGTAAAGAAATCAATTGTCCCTTTTAACATTTCAAGTTTAACTTCAGGTTTTGGAAAAGTTGATTCATCAAATTTTCTCATAGTTTTCATAAGCCATGGAACATGAGCATAATTAAATACTGCAAATCTATCAGGACTTAAAGTTAGCATTTTTTCTAAAGTATTTTTAAAGCTCTCTTTTGTTTGATGGGGAAGACCATAAATTAAATCTGTATTTATTGATTTTATTCCTGCGTCTCTTGCTATTTTAATAACATTTTGAGTTAATTCAAACGGCTGAATTCTATGAATTGTTTTTTGAACAGTTTCATTTAAATCTTGTACTCCAAAACTTAATCTATTAACTCCTCCAGCTTTTAAGACATCCATGTGCTCTTTTGTAAAATATCTAGGATCAACTTCACAAGAAATTTCAGCATCATCACTAAAATTAGGAAAAACTTCTTTTATTTTACTTATTAATTCTTCTAGTTGACTAGGAGAGAAAAATGTTGGTGTTCCTCCACCAAAATGCATTTGACTAACAACTCTAGATGTATCTAAGTGATTTTTTAAAATATCTAGCTCTTTTTTTATGTAGCTTATATATCTTATTTTTTTATCTTCTTTTGAAGTAAAGATTGTATTACAACCACAAAAATAACATGCACTTCTACAAAAAGGAAGATGAAAATATAATGATAAATTTCTATTTTTATCTTGATTCTTAAAATAGTTTTTTAAATCTTTTTGTGTAAAACTTTCTGTAAACTCAGGAGCCGTAGGATATGAAGTATATCTAGGTCCTGGTTTTGAATATTTTACAAATTTAGCAAAATCTATCATTAGCTATCTCTTCTTTTATCTAACCAAACCATAATACCTTTTTGAGCGTGAAGTCTATTTTCAGCCTCGTCAAAAATTCTACTTTGTGGTCCTTCTAAAACAGCTTCGCTAACTTCATAATCTCTATATGCTGGTAAACAATGTAAGAAAATAGCTTTTTTATTTGCTAACTTCATAAGATCTTCATCAACCATAAATCCTCTGAACTCTTTAATTCTCATATTTTTTTCAGCTTCTTGACCCATTGATATCCATGTGTCAGTTGTAACAACAGTAGCATCTTTTACAGCTTCTTTGGGATCAAATCCAACTACTATTTTTGCTCCACTTACTTTTGCATCTTCTAAAGCTTTTTCTAAAATTTCTTTGTTTACTTGATAAGCTTTTGGAGTTGCTATTCTTAGTTCAAATCCTAATTTTGCTGCAAGATTTAGCCATGAGTGTGCCATGTTATTTCCATCTCCAATATATGCAACAATTAAGTCTTTATCTAAACCTTCTTCCATAATAGTAAGATAATCTGCCATTAGTTGAACAGGGTGATATTTGTCTGTAAGTCCATTTATTACTGGAACTTTTGAATACTTTGCAAACTCTTCAAGTTTTTCTTGTTCATACGTTCTAATCATCACCATATCAACCATTCTTGAAATTACTCTAGCAGTATCTTTCATAGGTTCACCTCGACCTAATTGAATATCATTTGATGATAAAAATAGACCAACACCACCAAGTTCATATATACCAGCTTCAAAAGATACTCTAGTTCTAGTTGAACTTTTTTCAAAAATCATTCCAAGTATTTTTTTATGCATGTAATCTTCATGCTTTCCTGCTTTTGCATCATTTTTTATTTTTTTTGCAAGAGCTAAAATATCTAAAATCTCCTCTTTTGAGAAGTCTACTAAACTTAAGAAGTGTCTCATAATATTTTCCTTATATGGATTAAAGGGAACATTTTAGTTAATTTATCTTTATAAACAGTTGAGTATTCTTTTAAATAGCTATAAAATGACACTTTAGTGACAATCTGGGTTATTTTTCATTAAGAAGATATCCTTTAGAATGCGGAGGTATTAAAAAGGATAAAAAATGCAGATAGAGATTTTAAAAAGAGATGGAAAAAAAGAAAATTTTGAAGCTTTTAAAATAGAAGATGCCATAAGAAAAGCTTTTAAAAGTGTAAATGTTAAATATGATAATTCTATATTTTTTTCAGTTTTGTTTGAATTAAAATCTTCCACTTTAACAGAAAAAATAAAAGCAGTTGAGGATATCCAAGATTGTATTGAAAAAGAGTTGTTTAAAGGTGGATATTTTGAAGTTATGAAAAGTTTTATGCTTTACAGACATCTTCATAAAATTCAAAGAGAACAGATATTAGGTCTTAGTGATGATACAACTTATGTAAATTCAACTCAGACTATTGAAGAGTATATAAATGGTGAAGATTGGAGAATAAAAGCAAATTCAAATACAGGGTATTCCCATGCAGGTCTTATAAACAATAGTGCTGGAAAATTAATAGCAAATTATTGGTTAGATAAAATTTATACAAAAGAACAAGGTTATGCTCACAGAAATGCAGATATTCATATTCATGATTTAGATTGTTTAAGTGCTTATTGTGCAGGTTGGAGTTTAAGAGTTCTTTTGGATGAAGGATTTAATGAAGTAAGAGGAAGAGTTGAAAGTAAGGCTCCAAGTCATTTTAGAGAAGCTTTAGGACAGATGGCAAATTTTTTAGGAATACTTCAAAGTGAGTGGGCAGGAGCCCAAGCTTTTAGCTCTTTTGATACTTACTTAGCACCTTATGTTTTTAAAGATAAACTAGAGTATAAAGAGATAAAAAAAGCAATAAGGAGCTTTGTATATAATTTAAATGTTCCTGCACGTTGGGGACAAAGCCCTTTTACGAATATTACAATAGATTGGACAGTTCCTGAAGATTTAAAAGATCAAATACCTACAAAAAATCAAAAGCATCTTTTTTATGATTTAAATGATGAAGAACTTTTAGCTGTGGCTAAAAGTAGGGATGTAAATAGTTTTGTTGAAATGACTTACAAATGTTTTCAAAATGAAATGAATTTGATAAATAAAGCATATTATGAGATTATGACAGAAGGTGATAAAACAGGACAACCTTTTACATTTCCTATTCCAACAGTAAATATAACTGAAGATTTTGACTGGAATGGTGAAAATACAGATATATTGTTTGAAAATACTTCAAAAATAGGTAGTAGTTATTTTCAAAACTTTATAGGTAGTCAATATAAAAAAGATGAATTTGGAAATTTAATTAAAAATGAAGAGGCTTATAAACCAGGACATGTAAGAAGTATGTGTTGTAGATTACAATTAGATTTAAGAGAATTATTAAAACGTGGTGGAGGACTTTTTGGAAGTGCTGAAATGACTGGAAGTATAGGCGTTGTTACATTAAATATGGCAAGATTGGGATACTTATATAAAGGTGATGTAGAAACTCTTTTCAATAGAGTTGAAGAGCTTATGGATTTGGCCAAAGATAGTTTAGAAAGAAAAAGAGTTTTTATACAAGAGATGTATGATAGGGATCTTTATCCTTATACAAAAAGATATTTACCTCATTTTAATAACCATTTTTCAACTATTGGTGTAAATGGTATGAATGAAATGCTTAAAAACTTTTTTGAAAAAGATGTAGATTTATCAACTAAAAAAGGTATAGAGTTTAGTTTGAAGTTATTGGATTTTATGAGAGCCAAAATGGTGGAATATCAAGAAAAAACTGGAAATTTATATAATCTTGAAGCAACTCCTGCTGAAGGAACAACATACAGATTTGCAAAAGAAGATATAAAAAGATACTCAGATATTATTCAAGCAGGAATGAATAAAAATATTTATTATACGAATTCTTCTCAATTACCTGTTGATTATACCGATGATCCTTTTGAAGCACTAAGTTTGCAAGATGATTTACAATGTAAATATACAGGGGGAACAGTTTTACATTTATATATGAAAGAAAAAATTTCAAGTGTAGAAGCTTGTAAAAAACTTGTTAAAAATGTAATAACGAATTTTAGATTACCTTATATAACTATTACTCCATTGTTTAGTGTTTGCCCAATACATGGGTATTTAGTTGGTGAGCATGAGTATTGCCCTAAATGTGATGATGAAATTTTAGAAAAGGAGTTGAAAGATGGAAAAAACAAAATTGCTTGAGAAAAATATGACAAAAAGAACTAAATGTATAGTATATACTAGGGTTATGGGTTATCATAGACCAGTTGAGAGTTTTAATATAGGAAAAAAAGGTGAACATAGAGAAAGAGTTAAATTTGTTGAGTCAAAAAATTATTTATGATTATACAAAATTTAATATGACAGATTATCCCAGGAGAAATTTCATGTGTAGTCTGGCATATTTCATGTAATCTAAAATGCAAATATTGTTATAATGATAATATAGTTTTTAGTGAACATGGGGAATATAGCTATCTTGATATCTTAGATTTTTTAAAATATAGGAAAGATTTATTAACAGCAGTTGTATTATCTGGTGGAGAGGCTACTATGCATGATTTAAGACCATTTTGTAGAGAATTAAAAAAAATGAAATTTAAAGTAAAATTAGATACAAATGGTTTAAATTTAAAAAGAATAAAAGAGTTAATAGATGAAAAATTAATAGATTTTATATCTTTAGATTTCAAAGCTACAAGAGATAAATTCAAAATAGTAACTTCTAAAAACTCTTATGATACATTTTTAAATACTTTAAAATACTTGATTAATATAAAATTTCCTTTTGAATTAAGAACTACAGTGAATAGAGATTTATTAGATGAAAAAGATATTAATAATATTATAGAAGTGGTATTTTGTATAGGATATAATAATATTTTTTATATACAAAAATTCTTACAAACAGAATCTAATATTGGAAATATAACACAGACTAAATTTATAAATGAAGATTTAATAAGAAAAGATTTATTAAAAATTGAATTTAGAAATTAGATTATTATAAGATGTACTGTTATAATCAGTTCATCTTATTTTGTTTTTTTATCTAAAACTATCATTTCAAAAGAGGTTTTTTGGATAACTAAAGCTTTTTTATCAGGAACTACAGACAAATTCTTTCTATTTTGTGTTTTATTTCTAAAGTTAAGTAAATCATTTTCTAACTCCTCAATTTTTTGATTTAATTGTAAAATAATATCAACACCAGCCAAATTTACTCCTAACTCACGAGTTAGAGTTAATACGTATTTTATATGATTTATATCTTTTTGTGAATATAGTCTTATTTTCCCATTTGTTCTAGAAGGCTTTATTAAGCCTTCTCTTTCATATTGTCTTAGAGTTTGTGGATGAATATCTAGTATTTCAGCAACTGCTGATATTAAAAATACAGGTTCAATATAGCTATTTTTCTCCATTTCTTAACTCCTAATTGTCTTTTAGCTCTTTTTCTAGTAAAGATACCAGTTCAGAACTTAAATCCTCAAGTTTTGGAAGAATTATATTTGCTTCTAAATATAAATCACCTCTAACTTTTGTTTTTCTATTTAAAACCCCTAACTCTTTTGCTCTAAATTTTTGGTTTTGTTTTGTATTTTGTGGAACTTTAAGAGTGATATTTTTGTGAATAGTTTTTATTTCCACTTTTCCACCAAATAAAGCAGTTTTTAAAGGTAAATCAAATTGTTTAATAAGGGTATCTCCATCTCTTTTATACTCATTACTAGGAGCAATATTAATTTTTAAAATTAAATCACCTCTTTGACCTTGATAAGATTTTCCCTTACCTTTTGCTCTTATTTTTTGGCCATCTTCTATTCCTTCAGGAATTTTAATATCAAAAGAGTCATTTTGTAATGATATATTTTGTTTCCCACCTAAAATAGCAACATCAAAAGGAATTGTTACTTGAGCATTTGTATCTAAATCTGGTGCATCAAAACCAAATCCTCCACTAAAACCTCCTCGACCAAAGCCTCCACCAAATCCAGCGGCTCCTCCACCAAACATTTGTCTTAAGATTTCGTCTAAATCAACTCCACCACCCTGGCTTCTTGCAAAATCACTAAAATTTTGACCACCAAACATAGAGTCACCATATTGATCATATTGTTGTTTTTTAGTTGCATCACTTAAAACCTCATATGCTGCATTTATTTCTTTAAATTTTTCCTCAGCTTTTGGGTCTTTGTTAACATCTGGATGATATTTTCTTGCTAGTTTTCTATAAGCTTTTTTAATTTCTTCAGGTGTAGCATTTTCGCTAACTTCTAGTGTTTCATATAAACTTTTTGCCATTATTAAATCCTATTTTATTAAAAATTTTAAATTATAAAGTAGAATTATATCACAAACCTTGAGTCAAAGTCAATCAAGGTTTGTAGGAAGACTTATTATAAATTTCGCACCAAAATATTGAATAGTATTATGTTTAAAGTAAGAATTTTCTGCGTGTATTTCACCTTTCATACTAGTTGTTATTATTTGTCTAGTCATATAAAGGCCTAATCCTGTACCTTGATACTGATGTTTTGTAGTAAAATATGGTTCAAATATTTTATTTAATATACTTTTCTCTATTCCAAGTGCATTATCTTTAATTATTATTTCAATATTTTCATTATTTTTTTTAGTTTTTATTTTTATAAGTCTTAGTTCATCATCATCAATATTTTGGACAAGAGCATCTTTTGCATTGTTTAATATATTAATAAAAGCTTGAGAAAATTCATTTGCGACACCAAAAATGTAAATATCATCCTCTAAATCTAATAAAATTTCAATATTAAACTCTTTAAAGAAAGTATTAATAAGTAATAGGTTGTTTTCTATATTTTCTTTTAAATTAAATAAACTTCTCTCTTTTGTATGTTTAAAAAAATCATTGAAAGTATCGATAGTATTTGATAGGTGCTCTGTTGTTTTTAAAATCAATTTTAAACTGTCATCTAAATTTTCATAATTTAATTCATTTAAATCTTTTTTTAATTTTAAGTTCGAAGCTGTAATAGAGATAATATTTAGGGGTTGTCTCCATTGATGTGCAATATTTCCTATCATTTCTCCCATAGCAGCCAATTTTGATTGTTCTGCTAATAAGTACTCTTTCCTTTTTAACTCTTCTATATCAACTATTGTAAGTATTTTAAAAATTTGATTATTTATGAAAGCATCTTTTACATTTACTATTGCTTCAAATTTACTTTGGTCTTCTCTATAAATTATTGTTTCAATAGGTGAATTGTTGTTAGTTTGTAGAATTTTTTTATCACTTATGATTTCATTGAAATTTTTACCAATTAACTCATCTTTATTTTGTTTTTTGAACAAATCAAGAGTAATTTTATTACAATTGATTACTTTTTGATCTTTAAAAAGAATTATAGCTTCCATTGTAGTATCAAAAATAAGGCTCATTTCCTCATTTCTTTCTAATAATTGATCTTTTGCATTTTGTAATTTATGATTTATCTCACATAACATTGTTACATCATAAATATATAAAATTACTAAACCACTTTTTACATCTAAAGGAGTAATTGTTATACTTTGTCTCATATTATCAAAAACTTTATCAGCAATTTTTGACAGCTCTATATTTAATAAAAAATTATTTGTTTGAGGTGTATAAAATGTTGGAGAATTGAGTTTTAAAGCAGTTATTATTTTTCTACTTAATCTTTTTTCATCTATATTTGAATAAAAATCTGTTAGCTTTTTTCCTACAATTTCTGAAGAGCTAATATTTGTTCTAATTTCAAGCCATTTATTCCAAAATTCAACTTCAAGATTTTTATTTAAAAGTATAATTCCATTATCAACAGTGCTACAAATTGCATCAAACTTACTTAATGATATATTATTCAAAGTTCATCCAAAATTTTATTTAATTTCTCTTTTATATAAAGAATAGAATTATCCGTAGTTAAAATAAATAGTTCACCATCTATATTTAAATCTATAAACTCTAGCTTTGTAGAAATGATTATAACTTTTTCATATTGACTTATAAAAATATTATTTAATTCATCTATTGAGTTTATAATTCTTATTGTTGGAGCAGAAAAAGATACACAAGTTTCAATATCTTCAGCTAATTTACTAATAGTTGAAGATGATAAAATATTTGTAATTTCTAGTGTTATATCACAAATTTCTTCCTCGTTTATCTCTTCTTCACTTAAGCCAAATTTATATGCCATGTTTTTTGCAGATTTTTTATCTATAACAAACATATTTTCACCACTAAGTACACCATTTATTTGTTGTAGAGCTACTAAATGTTCTTCATTTAGATTTAATTCTTTTGATAAATAAGATTTCAAATTTTGTGCATTTATTATTTGTATTTTAGGAATACTAAGCTTTGCAAAAGCATCTAAAATTTCAGTAATTGCCGCAGTTGCACTTCCATATGCAACATTCATGAGTTCTTGTAAACAATCTTTTTCATCTTCAGTTAATGTAATATTTTGATCCATCATTTACTCTTTATGAAATTATTTTATTTAAAATTTGTTTCATTTTTAAAGAATCAATAGGTTTTTTTATAAAATTAAAAGCCCCTAATTTTAATGCTTTATCAATAGCTTGTTTTTGAATATCAGCCGAAATTACAACAACATTAGCATCACTTTCTAACTCTTTTATACGCTTTAAAGCTTCAAAACCATCCATTACCGGCATTGTTAAATCCATTAAAACTAAATTTGGTTTATGAGTTTTGTATAAATCAACCGCTTCTTGGCCATTTGTAGCTTCAAAAACTTCATACTCAAAATTTAAAGTATCTTCTAAAGTTTTTAAAACCATTTTTCTTGCCATTTTCGAATCATCGGTAACTAAAATTTTCATTCATAAGCCTTATTTAAAATATGAGCAATATTTTACCTATATTGTTTTAAGAAAAACTTTTATTTAATAATAATATACTATACTATTGATATGAAAAAATATGATTTTATAATAATTGGTGCCGGTATTTCGGGTTGCTCTCTTGCTTATTTTTTGAGTTTATACTCAAAAAATATTCTTTTAATAGATAAAAATTCTGATGTAGCTTATGGAGCTAGTGGAGCTGCTGGAGCATTTTTATCTCCTTTATTGGGTATTGATAATAAATTTAAAACTTTGGTTTCAAATGCTCTAAATTTTTCAATGAACTTTTATAGAAATAACTTTCCTAATTTTTTAAATGATTGTGGAACAGTAAGAATTCCTAAAAATATTACTGATGAAGAAAAATTTCAAAGTTATATACCATTTATGGATTTTGAGTTTGAAAAAAAAGATGATGGTTACTTTTTTCCAATAGGAAGTACTATAAAACCATATGAAATTTGTAAAGCTTTGACAAATGATATAGAAAAAGTTTTTGATTATGAAGTTAAGTCTATCAAACAACTAAAAGAAAATTGGCAAATTAATGAAGATTATTTTGCTTCAAAATTATTTTTGTGTACGGGGTCAAATATTGAATTAATAGAAGAAGACTATTTTGATATAAGAGCTGTTTGGGGACAAAAAATAGATGTTTTGAGTTCTTCTAAAATTGATTGCAATTATCATAAAGAGTGTTCTTTGTCTCAAAGTATTGAAATCAATGGAAAGCAAAAAATATCAATAGGTGCAACTCATAATAGATTTACATCTGATATGAGTGATACTTCATATAATTTAAATCTTAAAAATATAAATAATTTAGTTCATGACGAAAAAACTATAAAAATAATAAATGAAGATATAGAAAAATTATTAAATAAAGCTAAAGACATAAAGAAAATTGAGAATGTTGAAGTTGTCGATATAAAAATTGGTGCGAGAGCTTCAAGTATTGATTATTTTCCAATGGTTGGTAGCTTAGTTGATAGTAAAAATAGTTTTTTAAAATATCCTCATATAAAAAATGGAACACATATAAAAAATGAAAATTTAGAGATAATTCCAAATTTATATACTTTAAATGGAGTAGGAGGAAGAGGTTTTGTTTTAGGGCCATATTTAGCTAATCTTCTTACTAATTTAGTCGTAAAAAATGAGAAATTACCAGAAGAAATAGAGAATTTTAGACTTTTTTCTAGGTGGGCAAAAAAATTAAATAATAAAGGTAAAAATTGAAAAATATTTTTAAAGTAGTTTTATTAGGAATTATTGGATTTGGATTTTTAGTTTATCTTACTATTCCTAGCGAAAAAATTGAAAAAATAGAGAAGGTTGAAAAAGTAGTTGAAAACCTTCCAAAATATTTTGAAATTATTGGAAAAGATGTTAAAAAAGAGGAACTATTTAAAAAAGATAGTTATATTGTTTTATTAAATCATGATTCTTTGGCTGTTTTTAAAGAACTTTATAAAAAAGTAGATAAAAATATAGTTTTAATAGCAAATATTTCAAATACACCTTGGCTTATAAAAAATATTGCAGTTGATGATGAGTTAGAAAAAATGTATAAAGAATCAAAAATACCATTAATAAATGATTCTAATGCCCAATTTAGAAGATTTTTTCAATTAAATGATGATTCTCAAAATATGTATATTATTTATAAAGTTTTAGAGAATAATCAAATAGTAAAGATTTATCAAGGAAGTGTTAAAAGAGGAGCTTTACAAGAAGGAATTAATATAGATGAGTTAAATAAAAATCTTGATGAGTTTTTAGCTAACTTAAAATGAAAAAACTTTTGAAACTATCAATTTCCAGAGATATATTTGAAGCAATATTATCAAAAAATGTTAGTTTTTTAGAAAAAGAAGCATCTAGTTATTGGAAAAAAGAGTTATTAGAACCTAAATTTGAGGATAATAAAATTTTATACGATATTTATAAAATTGAGAAAATTATTTTAACAAATGGTTTAGGTAATGATAAACCACAAATAACTATTGAAATAGACAATTTAGAGTACGATAAAAGTAGAGGATTTTTTATTTTTCATTTTGGAAAAATTTTAGAACAAAAAAATATCTCAAATGTTGTTGATGAAAAAGATATCTTAATCAAAAAACTTTTAGATGAAAAAAAAGAGCTGATGAAAATAATAGATGAAATAAAAAAAGTGAAGTTTTAAAATAGCTAAGAGATAATCTTAGCTATTTAATTATGAAATTATTTAATAATAAGATCCGCAATAGCATTCATAGTTGCTTCATCCATATCTTTTACTTGACCTACCATTAATGCTTTTTGTGGTCCACCGTAAGTTCCATCTTTGTAACCTTTAAGTGCAGCAACAAAATCAGCTTTTGTCATATCTTTAATAATTTTAGATTTTCCTAAAGCTACTTTCTCCCCATTAGCACCATGACATGCTACACATTTTGCATATGGATTAGCAAAAGCAAACGATGCTGCTAAAACTGTAGTTGCAATTATAATCTTTTTCATAATTTTTTCTCCTCTTGAAATAAATTGATTAATTCTAGTATAAATAAAATTAATATAACTTGATTCTAATCAAATATTATTTATTTATAGCAACATCAATTTTTCCAATAGCACAAGATACAAAACTCTTTGCTGTTGTTGTTGCTTTTTCAAAACCACTTAACTCATCTGTCGTTAATGGATAGCCTAAACTTCTTAGTTTTAATTTTAATGATTCAAGTTGGTTTTCTTCTAGATCTAAAGTTATTTTTTTTGGATTTACTTCTAAATCTACAACAACTTCTCCAAATTCATCTTTTAGAGATTTGATTAAAGTGTTAGCACAACCACCACATTTAACATTATAAACTTCAAATGTTTGTTTCATTTTTCACTCCTTTTAAAAGATTTATACTATTTTCAATAACCGACATAGAATTTTTTAGTTCATCTAGCTCTTCTTTGCTTAATTCTAGTTCTAAAACTTCTTCAATACCATTTTTTCCTAGAATACAAGGAACACCAAGAGGTAAATCATTATAATTATACTCTCCAAGAAGTTTAACTGAACATGAAAAAACATCTTTACTATCAGTTATAATAGCTTTACACATTAAAAAACAACAGTGTGCTGGGGCAAAATATGCTGACCCAGTTTTTAAAAGCTCAACAATCTTTGCACCACCATTTTGAGTATTTTCTAAAATATAATTGATATCCTCTTTATTTAAAATATCTATTAGCAGTTTATCATCTATTTTTACATGATTAATTAATGGAACCATTTTATTTGAGTGACTTCCTATTACTAAAGCATCTATATTTTTATAGTTAATTGTAAGTTTTTCTTCAATATAGTGCTTAAATCTTGAAGTATCAAGAGCACCAGCCATTCCAAAAACTCTATTTCTTGATAATTTAGATTTCTCTAATGCAGCGTATACCATAGTATCTAAAGGATTTGAAACTATTATAAAAATTGCATCTTTATTTTGTTCTTGTACTTCATCAAAAATATTTTTAACAATTTTTGTATTTGTTAAAAGTAAATCTTCTCTACTCATATTTGGTTTTCTTGCAATTCCTGCTGTAATTATTATTATTTTACAATTTTTAAATTCATCTTTAGAAAAACAAGCTTTTACTTTTGTATTATTATTTGATGCTTTAGCTGCTTGAGAAATATCTAAAGCCATTGCTTTTGTAAAATCTTCTCTAATATCTTTTAATAAAATTGTATTACAAAGACCACTAATTGCTAGATTAAAAGCCAAAGTTGAGCCAACATTCCCAACTCCTATTATTCCAATTGTTATATCATTCAAAATTATTACCTTAGTTTAAAATTGAAAGATTATATCACTATTTAGTTAATTGTTTAGAAGAGATAGATCTGATTTTTTAGTTATTTTAGTAAAAAAGAGAAGAAAAATCTTCTCTTTTTAAATTATGCAAGAATTTTATTTAATGTTGCAGATGGTCTCATAGCAGCAGATGTTTTTGCATCATCTGGTAAATAGTATCCACCCATATCAACAGCTTTACCTTGGCACTCTGTAAGTTCTTTTACAATTTGCGCTTCATTTTCATTCATTGCATTTGCAATTGGAGTGAACTCTGCTTTTAAATCAGCATCATCATTTTGTTTTGCTAATTCATTTGCCCAATACATTGCTAAGTAGAAGTGGCTTCCTCTATTATCAATTTGTCCAACTTTTCTAGCTGGTGATTTATCATTAATTAAGAAAGTTCCAGTTGCTCTATCTAAAGTATCAGCTAAAACTTGAGCTTTTTTATTTCCTTGAGTATTTGCTAAGTGCTCTAACGAAGCAGCAAGAGCCATGAACTCACCTAATGAATCCCATCTTAAGTAACCTTCTTCTTGGAATTGTTGAACGTGTTTAGGAGCACTTCCTCCCGCACCAGTTTCAAATAATCCTCCACCTTGCATTAATGGAACAATAGATAACATTTTTGCAGATGTTCCAAGTTCTAAGATTGGGAATAAGTCAGTATTATAATCTCTAAATACATTTCCAGTTACTGAAATAGTATCAAGACCTTTTCTCATTCTATCTAAAGAGTATTGAATAGCATCATCTGGAGACATAATAGAAATTTCTAATCCATTTGTATCATGGTCTTTTAAATATTTTTCAACTTTAGCTATCATTTGAGCATCGTGACCTCTATTTTTATCTAACCAGAATACTGCTGGAGTATTTGATAATCTTGCTCTATTTACTGCAAGTTTTACCCAGTCTTTGATTGGCTCATCCTTAGTTTGACACATTCTAAAAATATCACCATTATCAACATCAAAGCTAAATACAGTTTCTCCAGCTTTGTTTGTTACAACAATTTTTCCATCAGCTTTTGCTTGGAAAGTTTTGTCATGTGAACCGTACTCTTCTGCTTTTTGTGCCATTAATCCAACATTTGGAACTGAACCCATAGTTTTTGGATCTAATGCACCATGTTTTTTACAATCTTCAATTACAACTTGGTATGTTGTTGCATAACATCTATCAGGAATCATAGCTAAAGTATCTTCTTCTTTATCATCTTTATTCCACATTTTTCCACCACCTCTAATCATAGCAGGCATAGATGCATCAATAATAACATCAGATGGTACATGTAAATTTGTAATACCTTTTGCAGAGTTTACCATTGCAAGTCTTGGTTGTGCAGCATAAATTGCATCGATATCAGCTAAAATTTCAGCTTTTTTAGCACTATCAATGTTTTCTAATTTAGAATATAAATCACCTAAACCATTATTGAAATTAACACCCATTTCATCAAATAATTTACCATGTTTAGCAATTAAATCTTTGAAGTATACTTTTACAGCAAATCCAAACATAATTGGATCAGAAACTTTCATCATAGTTGCTTTTAAGTGAAGTGATAATAATACATCTCTTTTTTTAGCTTCATCAATTCCTTTTTGATAGAATTCTTGTAAAGCTTTTGCAGACATTTTTGTTGCATCTATAACTTCACCTGCAAGTAGTGGTAAAGATCCTTTTAAAACAGTTTCTTTTCCATCTTTTCCTACAAATGATATTTTGAAATCATCTGCTTTATCTAAAGTAGTTGAAACTTCTGTACCATAGAAATCATCAGCATTCATATGAGCTACATCAGTTTTTGAATCTTTTGTCCAAACACCCATTTTATGTGGATTATTTTTAGCATAGTTTTTAACAGCTCCTGGAGCTCTTCTATCAGAATTTCCTTCTCTTAATACAGGATTAACTGCACTTCCTAAAATTTTTGAATATCTAGTAATTGTTTCATCACTTTCATCATAATTTGGAACTTTATACCCTTTTGCTTGTAATTCAGCAATAGCTGCTTTTAATTGAGGAATTGAAGCTGAAATATTTGGTAATTTAATAATATTTGCATTTGGATCTTGAGTTAATGCACCTAATTCAGCTAAAGCGTCACCAATTTTTTGTTCAGGTGTTAGGTTTTCAGGGAAAGCTGCAATAATTCTTCCAGCTAGTGAAATATCTTTTTGTACCATTTTTATACCAGAGCTTTTTGTGAAAGCTTCAATAATTGGTAAAAAAGAGTATGTAGCTAAGGCTGGAGCCTCATCAACTTTTGTGTAAATAATTTGTGCCATGTTTTATCCTAAATGTTAAATTTTGATATGCGTGGATTTTAGCTTTAATTTTATTTAAAAGGATTGAAATTGTGTAATTTAAGCAGAGCGAATATTTGATTGTTTCAAATATTCACATCTTAATTTATGCTATTAAATAGGTCTTTGATTGAAGAAGCTTTTTGTTTTGTAATATCAGTTTTCATTATATCTTCAGCTTGAGTATCAATTTGAGTCTCTTCTTCTTTTACTTTTGTATAAGTTTTTTCTACGCCAACATTTGAATTTATATTTGCTTGATGTGTTTCATAAGAATTTGAGAATTTATGAAGACCTGTTTTGTTATCTCTTACAAAATATAAGTAATCACTTTTTACAGGAAATATTCCAGCTTTAATAGAATCTAAACTAACAGCACAAATAGGATCTTTTGGTAACCCTTTATATTTATAAGTATTATATGAACTTTCATCATTTCTTATTCTATCAGCAGTAATTACAGTATTTGAATATTTACCATAGTTTAAAGTTCCATCCATTTGAAGAGCCATATTTTTTTTAAGTCTATTATGAATTACACTAGCAACTATTGGCATTTCATTTATTGTTGCAGCTTCTTTTTGAATAATAGATGCTAATGTTATGTAGTTATACCACTTCTTTTTGTCATATGAACCAAATATTTTAGTTGAGAATTCTTCATATTTTTTATCTGTTTGAGATAGTAAATACAAAATAATATAATCTTCATTCATTCCAATAGGTAGGGAATAAGTATCTGCAAGAATATTACCATCTAGTTTATATGCAAATTCACTATAAACTTTATATAATTTCTCTTCATTTAACTCAAACTCTTTTGCAAGTTTTTTTAAAAAAACATAATACGTTTCACCAGGAACTAAAGTAATGTTTTTCATTGCAGCTTTTGAGTTTACTAATCTAATAATAAAATCCATTTTCGTAAGATTAGTCTCTCCAATATCAATCCAACCACTTTGTATAAAGCCTGTTGCTTTTATTACTACTTCATCTAATATATTCATTTCATAACCACTTTTATTTAAGTAATTTATGATATTATTAGTACTACCTTTTGGAATAAAAAGGATTTTTGATGATGTCATTGGTAGAGTCAAATAGTATAAAAGAACAATAGAAAAAATAAGGATACTTTCAATAATGCTAAAAGCTATAAAAGCTCTACTTCTCTTTTTGTTTTTGTTTATAATATTATTATTTTCTATTCTATTTTCAGGTATCAAAATAAACTCTTTTTCCTTCTCTAATCTTTTTGTGTCGCAATTCTATATAAAATTGGATAAAAAACTCATTGTTAAAGTTGATAAAATTGAGTTTACATCAAAAAAGAGTGAAGTTAAATCATCAATTGAAGACTTAAAAAAGAATATAGAATTACTTCCTAGCATAATGAATTTTTTTCAAGAAGTAGACATAAAAAACCTAAAAATAGATGGAAATGAATTTTCTATTTTCATAGATAATGATGATTTATATTTAGATAATAAGTTTGTAAATATAGTTTCTACTTTAAATAGAGCTTCTAAGCAGTTAGAATTTAATGTTAAATCTCTTTATTTAAAAGATTATAATGTTCTATTTGAGGGATTTATTGAATTAGATTATTTTAAAAATGAAATTAAATATTTTGGTGATATACATTACGAAGGTATTATTTCTAAGACAAATATTGATATTTCAAAAGATAAATTGAAATTTTTTACAAGAAGTGAGTATTTTAAAAATTTATATTTTTTAAAAAAGTTTTTAGATTTGCCTGAAATAGCAAATCAGTGGATGTATGATAATGTAGTTGGAGACTTTAAATTTGATTGGTTCTATGGAGAATATGATTTAAATAAAAATGAACTTATTGAAAAATCTTTACAGGGTGAAGCTCATATAAAAAATGCAAAAATAATGTTCCATAAAAAAGTTGATAAGATAATAACGCAAAATGTAAAAGTGAAATTTAAAGATAATGTATTACATTTTGATTTAATTGATGCCAAATTTAAGGATAAAAATTTAAAAGATTCTTATGTTACTTTAAAAAATTTAACAGATGAAATCAATGGTGTAGTTGATGTAAACATCGAAACAAAAACAAAGTTAGATAAGGATGTTTTAGCTATTCTAAAAGCATATGATATAAATTTACCAATTTTACAAAAAAGTGGTATTACAGATGCAAAACTTCTATTAAGTTTCCCATATGATGAGAAAAAATCTTTAAATACCAAAGGTGAATTTATTGTAGAAAATAGTGACATCTTAATTGATACATTTGAGTTTAAAAGTAAAAAAGCAAAAGTCTTACTTGAAAATGATATAGTTTATATTAAAGATGCAAATTTTTTGTTTAAAGATATTATAGATGCAAATGCAGATATAAAAATAGATACTAAAACTTTAAAGGCTGAAGGTAGCGCTAACATAAGTAAGCTTTTGATTAAAGATAATAAAAATAATCAAATAATTGAAGTGAAAAATTTAATTACTCCTTTGAATATGGATTTTTCAAAAAAATTAGATATCAACATTCAAAGTTTAAATACAAAACTAAAAATGGAAGATCAACTTTTTATAATAATTGAAGATTTGAGCAAAATTTATAACTATTCAAAATTTTTACAAGATTTTTCTATAAAATCTGGAGATTTGATTTTAAAAGTATTTAATGAAAATAATATAGATTTTGAAGCTATTATAGGTGGTTTGGACTTACCTCTTTATAGAAATGAGAATAAAGTATCTGAACTTAATATTGAAGGTTCAATCAAAGATGACTCTATAAGAGTTATTTCTAAAGATAATAGTATAAAAATAGAAGATACAAAAGATAAGAATAATGTTTATTTAAAAGATTACAAAATTGTCGATAATTTTTCAAAAAATATCAATAAAAGTTTTGATAAAAATATAAATATTACTTTAGAAAATTGCTCTTTACAACAAGAAGATGATATTTATGATTTTAAAAATGCAAAAGTTTTTCTAACAAAAGATGAAATAAATTTTGAAGCTCTTTTAGAAAATATTAGTTTTCCACTTAAAAAAGATGGTGAAGATTTAAAAGAGTTAGAAATAACTGGAAATATCAAAGATGATATTACAAAAATTTCTAGTACTGATGACTCTTTAAAATTAGAATTAAAAAATGATTTTTTGAAGTTAGATATAAAAAATTTAGATGTTATTTTGACTTTAAAAGGGGCTAGTAAATTAAATTATAAAAAACTACTTTTAAATGGAATAAATTCGAATATTACAATAAATGAAGATTATAAAATTTTAGCAGATAGTTATATTGTAAATTTAAATGAAAAAGAAAAATTTATATATTTAAAACATAAAAATAGTGAATTTACTTTCAATGAATATGAGAATAATGATATAGAGATACTTGCTGCTGATTTGAGTGAAGAGTTTATAAATACATTGTTGAATAAACAAGTTGTAAATGGTGGAACAATTAATTTATATGCAAATGGGAATTATGATTTGTTTAATGGAAAGCTTTTGATAAAAGATAGTGCAATTTCAAATTTATCAATATTAAGTAATCTTTTAGCGTTTGTTGAAACAACTCCTGCACTTGCTGCACAATTAGTAACTCTTCCATTTAATCCTCTTTTTGCACTTCCAGCAGCTAGTATAGGGCTTAAAAACATAGGTGTTTATACATTAAAAGAAGGAAATATGGAGTTTACTTATGACAGAAACGAAAATATTTTAAGAATTGATAATTTAAATACTATTGGAAATGGAATAGATTTTGAAGGATTTGGAGTTGTTGATTTAAATAATTTTATAATAAATGCTAAAGTAAATTTAATATTTCTAAAAGACTATACAACTTTTGTAAGATTTATTCCTTTAGTAAATTATATATTATTAGGAGATCAAGAAAGAGTTGAAACATTAGTTGATATTCATGGAAGTTTAGGTGATCCGAAAATCTCTACAAATCTTTTAAAAGATAGTTTTTCTGCACCAATGAATATTTTTAAAAGAGTTTTTACAGCTCCTGTTAATATTTTTAATGGTTTAAATTTAAGTAACAATTAATAATAAGTTTAAGAAATCAATTCAAGTACCATAAATTGAAGATTTTTTGAACCAATTTAACTTTTTTATGCTACAATAATTCAATCACAATATAAGGAGTTGATTATGAATACAAGTATCGTTGGAAGACACATTAAATTAACAGATGCAATAAAAGATTATATAAATAGTTCTATTTCTGCATTTGAAAAATATAATTTAGATATTATTTCTGTGGCTTCTATAGTGAGCGCAGATGAAAAACAAGGTAAAAAATCATTTACATTTGAATTTACATTAAATATCGCAAATATCGATACTGTTGTTGTAAAACAAAGAGATAAAGACTTATATTCTGCTATTGATATAGCTGTAGATAGGGTATCTAAAGTTTTAAGAAGACATCATGATAAAATTTCGGCTCATAAAGCTACAAAATTAAGTGAACTTGAATTAACTGAAGTTCAAGATAAAATCGCACAAGAATTAGAAAGATTTGAAGATGAAATCATACCTCAAAGATTAACATCATATAAACCAATTGATATTGAAGAAGCTTTAGAAGATTTAAAAAATTCTACTGCACAATTTAAAGTTTTTTATGATAAAGACGATAATATGAGAGTTCTATATAAAGCAAATGTAGCTGGTAAATTTGGGCTTTATTAGAAGATAAAAGAAGATAAGAAAAGGTATTAGCGACGAGCTAATACCTTTTTTAATTTATAAAATAGGATTATAAAATTTATGGAAAATAATTTAAAAAAAGTTGCTTTAATAGGGCAACCAAATGTTGGGAAGTCTTCACTTTTTAACAGACTTGCAAATAAAAGAATAGCAATAGTTTCAGATATTGCTGGTACTACAAGAGATATTAAAAAACATCAAATAGAGATTTTAGATAGATCTGCATTATTACTTGATACAGGTGGAATTGATGAAACAAATGATGAAATTTTTTCAAATGTAAAAAATAAAGCTATAAAAACTGCAAAAGAGGCTGATATAATACTTTTTATGGTGGATGGGAAAAATATTCCTGATGATAAAGATAAGGAATTATTTTATGAGCTTCAAAGATTAGGAAAAGAGCTTGCATTAGTTGTAAATAAAATTGATAATGACAAAGAATTAGAAAGATTATGGGAATTTTTTGAATTTGGAATAAGTGATGAAAATCTTTTTGGTATTTCAGTTTCTCATAATAGAGGAACAAAAACACTTTATGAATGGATTTATAAGCACCTTCCTGAAAATCCAGAAACTGTAGCTAAGCTTGAAGAAGAAAAGAGAAGAAAAGAACTTGAGGATGAGTTTTTTGAAGATGAATTTGAAAATGATGAAGATTTTTCAATTGAAGGTTTAGAAAAACTTGATGAAGAAGAAGTTATAGACGACACATCAATAAATGTTGCAATTATAGGTCGTGTTAATGTTGGAAAATCTTCTATTTTGAATTCTCTTGTTGGAATGGAAAGATCCGTTGTATCTTCAATTGCAGGAACAACAATTGACCCAGTTGATGAAACATTTTCATATAAAGATAAAAATATAACTTTTGTAGATACTGCTGGTTTAAGAAGAAGAGGAAGCATTGAAGGAATTGAAAAATATGCTTTAATGCGAACAAAAGAGATGTTAGAAAAAGCGAATGTTGCTTTAGTTGTTCTTGATGCATCAAGAGAATTAACAGATTTAGATGAAAAAATTGCAGGTCTTGTAGATGAGTATGGTTTAGGAACAATTATTGTACTAAACAAATGGGATGAAAACATGGATACATTCCAAAAAATTGAAGAAGAAGTAAGAAGAAGATTTAGATTTTTATCTTACGCTCCAATTATTGCAGTTTCAGCAAAAACAGGAAGAAGTATTGATAGATTGAAAGATAAAATTGTTGAAATCTTTGATAATTATACTCAAAGAATTCCAACTTCACAACTTAATAAAGTTATTGAAGAAGCAGTTATTAGACACTCACTTCCTAGTCCAAATGGAGCATATTTAAGAATTTATTACTCAACACAATTTAGTACAAGACCACCTAGAATTGCCTTAGTTATGAATAAACCACAGTTATTACACTATTCATATAAAAGATATTTAATTAATTTCTTAAGAGAAAAATTTAATTTTGAAGGTACACCAATTCATGTTATTGCAAGAGGAAAACATGATAAAATGGGTGATGAAGAATATTTGGAAAGATAAATGGCAAAAATTTATCTTCTAAATAATCAAAAATTTGATGGTGTAGAAAATCTTGAGATTTTTAAAGTACAAAGTTTAAAATTTGATTTAGATTTAACTTCATATGATGCTTTAGTTTTTACTTCAAAGAGTGCAATTTATGCACTTGAGGATAATAAAGTAAATTGGAAAAGCATACCATCATATTTGATTGCTCCAGCAACAGCAAATATTGCTAATGAATTTGGTGCTAATATTGCTTTTATTGGCTCAAGTGGGCATGGAAATGAATTTGCAAAAGAGTTAATTCCTCATTTAAAAGATAAAAAAGTTTTGTATGTAAAAGCAAAAATAACAGTTTCTAATCTTCCAAATATTTTAAGAGAAAATGAAATAGATATTGATGAATTAGTATCTTATGAGACGGTTTGTAATAAAAATTTAAAACATATTGAGTTGGAAGATGACTCTATTATAATTTTTACTTCACCTTCTAGTGTTAAGTGTTTTTTTAATAAATTTTCTTGGAATAGCAGTTATAAGGCTATTGTTATTGGAAAAACTACAGCAACTTATCTTCCAAAAGAGATAAAAAATTATCAAATAAGTAGTTCTACAAGTGTAAAAGATTGTGTTACTCTGGCTCTATCAAATTTTAATTAAACATAATTTTAAAGATATTTTAGATAAAATCAGTCTTAATAATATACAGCCTAAGTAGTTCGGGATTTCCATTGTCGCGGGTCCGATAATATATTTTTGTATGTAATATGTAGTTATATGGTGTGCAGCGTTTCATTGTGTTTATGCTCCTTAAATATGCTCTTGCGTACTTTCCTGACTTTTCAGGGCCATTTTTATGGTTAACGGCTACTTGGGTCTTTTTATAAATTTTTCAATAAGGAAATAATCGTGAATATATTAATACTTGGAAGTGGTGGAAGAGAATACTCTATTGGTTTAGCAATATCTAAAGAGAAATCTCATAACTTGTATTTTATGCCAGGGAATGGTGCAACTTCGAGTTTAGGGACAAATATTAATATAAAAGATTATGAAAAATTAGTATCTTTTGCAAAAGACAATAGTATAGATTTGACTATAGTAGGACCAGAGGCTCCTTTAGTAGATGGTGTTGTTGATATATTTAGAAAAAATAGTCTTGTTATTTTTGGACCAACAAAAAATGCTGCAAAGCTAGAGGGTTCAAAAGTTTATATGAAAAATGTATTGAAAAAATATAATATACCAACAGCAGCGTTTATAGAAACTTCAAATGAAAAAGAGGCTCATGAATTTATTGAAACTATGAATTTACCAATAGTTGTAAAAGCAGATGGTTTATGTGCTGGAAAAGGTGTAATTATAGCTCAAAGTAAAGAAGAAGCAAAATCTGCTGTTTCAGATATGCTTTCAGGAACTTCTTTCGGAGATGCTGGAGCTAATGTTGTAATTGAAGAATTTTTAGATGGTTATGAATTATCTGTTTTTGCTATTTGTGATGGTGAAAATTATAAGATTCTTCCAGCAGCTCAAGATCATAAAAGAGTAGGTGATGGTGATACAGGACCAAATACTGGTGGTATGGGTGCTTATGCTCCAACACCTCTTGTAAATGATGAAATTTATAAAAAAATTGAAGAAAGAGTTATAAAACCAACTTTAAAAGGAATGCAACAAGAAAAGGCACCTTTTGAAGGGGTTTTATTTATAGGTGTTATGGTTGTTAAAGGTGAACCAATTATTTTAGAATACAATGTACGATTTGGTGATCCAGAGTGTGAAATTTTAATGCCACTTCTAGAAACTCCTGTTTCGGAACTTTTCTATTATGGAGCTACAAAACAACTTGATAAATTAAATATTAAAATTAAAGATGAGTTTGCTGTAGGTGTTGTTATGGCTAGTGAAAATTATCCATATAGTTCAAGTAAACCAGCTGAAATTATTATTGATGAAATAGTAGATGAAGATTTAAAAAATAATTCTCATATCTCTTTTGCTGGAGTTGAAAATATTGATGGAAAACTTATGGCGACTGGTGGAAGAGTTCTTGTTTGTGTTGGTACAGGTAAATCAATAAAAGAGGCTAGAGATAGAGCTTATTTACTTTGTGGACAAGTTCATTTTGCTGGAAAAAAATGTAGAACTGATATTGCTTATCAGGCTTTAAAGTAGTTTTATGCAAGATAATATTGATATATCTAAACTTCAATTAGCATCTATGAGAAGTAGAGCTTTTGCTTTTGTAATTGATGATATAATTGTTAGTCTTTTAGTGATGTTTGCTTATTGGGATGTTATTGTAGCCGCTAGTAATAATAGTGAGGAGTTAATTTACTTGATGCAAGCAACATTAGTAGTTCCATTAATGGCTCTGAAAGTTGCTTATCATACTTTTTTTGTTTGGTATGATGGACAAACAATTGGTAAAAGAATTGTTAAAATAAGAGTAATTGATGGTCAAAATTGGGGCAGAGCTAATTTTATGCAAGCACTATTTAGGGCTTTTGGAAGAGTTGTTTCAGAAATGTTCTTTTATGTTGGTTTCTTTATAGGATTTTTTAATGATGGAAGAAAAACATTCCATGATTTTACAGGAAAAACGTTGGTGATAAATGCGTAAAATAGTAGCTTCTATAATCGTTACATCAGCTTTAATATATGGAGCTGAAATTAATAATGAAAAATATCAGTTAATTGCAGAAAAAGTAGATACAAAAGACAATATTATTACTGCAACTGGAAATGTTGTAATCTATTCTCCAACTTATTATTTAAGCGCAGATAAGGTTATATTTCATAAAGATAGTGAAAATTTTGAACTCTTTGACAATGTTTTAATTATAAAAGAAAATAATGTTCAAACACAAAGTAATTATGCTTATGTTGATTTAAAAAATGAGATTATAAATCAATCTCCAACTTTTTTGATGGAAAATTCAAATAGTATCTGGACGAATGCAAAAGAATCAAGAAAAAATAAAGAAATAGTAAAATTAGATGGAACAATAATTTCATCATGTGATTGTATAGATCCTGACTGGAGTGTTAGAACTTCAAGTGCTGATTATGATACTGAAAAAATGTGGATAAATGCTTATAATCCAAGACTTTATTTTAAAGATGTTCCTGTGTTTTATCTTCCTTATTGGGGATTTCCTACAGATACAACAAGAAGAACAGGTCTTTTATTACCTTTAATTGGATATTCAAGTGGAGAAGGTTTTTATTATTCTCAACCAATATTTATTGCACCTGCTGATAATTATGATATTGAAGTAATCCCTCAAATAAGAACTTTAAGAGGTTCTGGAGTTTATACACATCTTAGATATGCAGATTCTCCAGATTCTATTGTTAAGATAAAAACTGGTTATTTTAAAGAAAAACAAAAATATAGAGAAGAAGAAGGAATTGAAAATTCTGAACATTATGGTGCAAATTTAGATTATGAAAGAAGAAAGATTTTTGCAAATCAAGAAAATCATGATGATGGAATATTTGCTTCATTAAAGTATTTAAATGATGTTGAATACATAACTTTAGAAGATGCAGATAATGATATTTCGTCAGATAAGAAAGTTGAATCAAAATTAAATTATTTTTATAATACTCCAAATTATTATGGTGGAGTTTATGGAAAATATTATAAAAATTTGGGAACAACTAATATAGGTACTTCTGAAAATCCAGAATATAAACAAGTATCAAATAGAAGTACTTTACAAGAATTACCACAAATCCATGGTCACAAATATAATGAAGAGTTATTTTTAGATGGATTGGTTTACTCTTTAGATACAAAATATTATAACTATACTAGAAGAGAAGGCTTAAATGCAGATATTTATGAGATAAGTTTGCCTATATCTTATAGTAAAAATATTTTAGATGACTATATGTATATTGGAGCTGAAAATAAATCGATTTTATCACAGTATAATTATACAAACTCTCTTTATGATCTAAAATATGAAAATGGAACGCTTTTACAAAATACAACATCATTTTTTGTAGGAAGTGATTTAATAAGACCATATACTGATTATATTCATACTGTAAATTTGCAAGCAAGTTATAATATTCCGGAAAATATTAAAAAAGATGGGGATTTATATGGAATTACAGTTGAAAAAACTAATACTCCATCAAATCAAGAAGAAAGAAATAATAATTTAAAGTTTAGTGAATTATCGAGTTTTCCAACAATTAAAGATAATAAAACTATTGATTTAGAGTTAAATCAATCTATTTATGGTAAAGATAGTTTAAAACAAATTGTTAATCATAAAATGAGTCAATCAATAGTCTATGATAGTTTAGATGAACCAAAAGCTCAGGATTATGAAAATTATTTAAAATTTAATCATGACTTTGGTTCAATTTCTGGAAAAGTTATATATAACATGCAAGATAAAACAATAGTTGAAAGTAATGCTAGTAATACATTGAAATATGGAAATTTTTCTTTAACTGCAAATTATAATATGATGCAAGGTTCGGAAGAAAATAAAGAATTTAATAATAGAGATGATTTAGAATCTTATGGTTATTCAACATCATATAGATTAACAAGAGATTATTCTGTTAGATATTATGAAAATTATAATATAAAAGAAAAAGTTAGAAGTAAACAAGGAATAGGTTTTAATATTGATGATAGCTGTTGGAATTTAGATTTAATGGTTGAAAAAGATATAAAACCACAAACTGGAAAATATCCAAATGAAGAACAAACCGTTCTTTATGCATTTTTAACTTTAAAACCAGTTGGTGGAATTAGACAAAAATACAAAATAGACGATAACAGAAATGAATTTGAGCAAAGATGAATTTAGATAAAATTTATTTTAAAAATAGAGAAGATGCTGCAAGAAAATTAGCAGATGTTTTACCAATTGATAATATGAGACTCGAAGAATGGACTGTTATAGCAGTTTCAAATGGTGGATATGCAATAGCAAAAATTATTGCAAGAGAACTCAATGCTAAGTTGGATATTATGTTCAATGAAAAAATTTATGCACCTAATAATGAAGAGTGTGAAATAGCAGTTGTTACTGAGCTTGAAGAGGTTCTAATTCATGAAGAACTTGTGAAATCTTTTGATATAGATTTAAATTATATTTATTCTAAATCTAAAATAATCTATGAAGATATCCTAAAACCAAAAATAGCTAGTTTTAGAGCAGGTTTGAAGCTTGATAATTTAGAAGGTAAAAATATTTTAATAGTAGATGAGGATATAAATATAGGTTTAGTAATGATGGCTTGCATAAAAACTATTATAAATCAAAAAGTAAAATCTATAAGTGTTGCAACACCAATACTTTCAACAGCAAGTATTCCTGCAATAGATTCAATTACTGATGACTTATATTATATAAAGAGCTTAGATCATTTTGTTGAAGCAAATCATTATTATGAAGAGCTTGAAGATATTAGTATGGAAGATTTAGAAAGAATTAAAAAAGAAGGATAAATAAAATATGTCGATAATTTGTGAATTAACACTAAACAATAAAAAAGAGATTTTTGAATTTAATAAAGTTGCAAAACAAGCAAATGGTGCAGTATTATTAAAAATGGGTAATGCAGTAGTTTTAGCAGCAGTTGCTTGTGAATTTGATAATCCAGTAAGTGAGGATTTTACTCCACTTACAGTTCAATATATTGAAAAAACTTATGCAACAGCAAAATTACCAGGTGGATTTATAAAAAGAGAAGGTAAACCTAGTGATTTTGAAACATTAACTTCAAGAGTAATTGATAGAAGCTTAAGACCATTATTTCCTAAAGGATTTGTATATCCAACTACAATTACTGTAATGGTTTTAAGTGCAGATAAAGATGTTGATTTACAAACAGTTGCTTTAAATGCAGCAAATGCAGCATTATATACATCAAATCTTCCAATAAAAAAATCAGTATGTGGTGTTAGAGTTGGGAAAATTGATGGAAAATTAGTAATTAATCCAACTATTGAAGAGTTAAATAATTCAGTTTTAGATTTATATGTTGCTGGTTCAAAAGATGAACTTTTAATGATTGAAATGAAAACAATTTCATCTTTAAATAATTTAGAACATTCTACAAATGAAATGGAAGAAGAAGTTTTAGTTGAAGCAATATCTTTTGCTCAAGAAGCTTTAAAAGAAGCAAATATAGCTTATGAAAATAATTTTGAAAAAGCTTGTAAAGAGATGGCTGTAGTTGAATTAGTAGAATTTTCTATTGAAAAATCAGTTATTGATTATGTAAGAAACAATTTTGCAGATGATATAAAATCTGCAATTAAGAAATTAGCAAAAAGTGAAAGAGCTGTTGAGTTAAAAGAACTTGCTAAAGTTATATCAATAAATGATTATTGTGTATCAAACGAAATAGAGTTTAAAACAATTTATGAAGCAGTTTCTATTGTTAAAAAAGAACTTGTTAGAGATATGATTGTAAATGAAAAAGTAAGAGCTGATGGAAGAGGTCTTAAAGATGTAAGACCAATCTCTATTGAAACAAATATTTTACCTTCAGCACATTCGTCTTGTTTATTTACAAGAGGTGAAACTCAAGCATTAGTTGTTGGAACAATTGCGGGGGCTAAAGATGGACAAATGTATGAAGTTTTAACTGATAAATCTACATCTATGGAAAATTTCATGGTACATTATAATTTTCCAGGATTTAGTGTTGGTGAAGCGAAGCCAATTTTTGGAGTAGGAAGAAGAGAATTAGGACATGGAAATCTAGCTAAAAAAGCTCTTGAATCTACTATAAATAAAAATCACAAAGATACTTTTAGAATTGTTTCAGAAATTTTAGAATCAAATGGTTCTTCATCTATGGCAACAGTTTGTGGAGGTTCATTAGCTCTTAAAGCAGCACATATTCCAATTTCTGATTTAGTAGCAGGTGTTGCTATGGGAATGGTAGTTGAAGGTGATAAATATTCTATTTTAACTGATATTATGGGACTTGAAGATCATGATGGTGATATGGATTTTAAAGTAGCTGGAACAAAAAATGGAATAACAGCTCTTCAAATGGATATAAAGTTAGGTGGAATTGAGTTAAATGTTTTAAAAGAAGCTCTTTTACAAGCAAAAGAGGGGAGAGAACATATCTTAAATATTATGGAAGATGCTTCAAAAACTATTGTAGCTAGTCCTGCGTTACCAAAAATAGAAGAGTTTGATATTGATAGTTCTAAGATGATGGTTGTTATTGGTAAAGGTGGAGCAACTATAAAAGAGATTATTGAAAAATATAATGTAAGTATAGATTTAAATAGAGACGCTGGAACTGTGAAAGTAAGCGGTGAAGATTCTTCAAAAATAACTGATGCAAGTAATTTTATAAGAGACTTAGTAAATAATTCAAGTTCACAAAAGGTAGCTGCTAAGATAGATTTTGAAAAACTTTATAGTGTAGATGAAGTAGTGTCTGGAAAAGTTGAAAGAGTAGTTGATTTTGGAGCATTTATCCTTCTTGAAAAAGGTGGAGAAGGTCTTTTACACATATCAAAACTTTCAAAACAAAGAGTAGAAAAAGCAAGTGATGTTTTATCAGTTGGACAAGAAATAGAAGTTAAAGTTCTTAAAGTTCAAAAAGATAGAATTGAATTAAGTTTAAATTAATCCTTTAGGATTAATTTTTCTTCCTCCTTCTTCATAAAATAACTAGGAAATCTAATCCTAAATTAATATTTCTTACGATAGTATAATAAAAATAATTTTTTTAAATGTAAACTTTAAGGGGTTTTTATGGCCAAACTTTTAATAGTAGATGACTCAACAATGCTAAGAGATATGTTAAACTATGCTTTAAATGAAGGTGGTTATACAGATGTTGTCGAAGCAATTGATGGAGTTGATGGTTTAGCAAAAGCAAAAACAGCTGATTTTGATTTAGTTATTACTGATGTAAATATGCCAAATATGGACGGTCTTACATTAATAACTGAGTTGAGAAAATTACCAGCATATATAAAAAAACCAATTTTAGTATTGACAACTGAGAGAAGTGATGAAATGAAAGCTAAAGGAAAGGCTGCAGGAGCTACTGGATGGATTGTTAAACCATTTGTTCCAGATCAGTTATTAAAAGCTGTAAATATAGTATTAAGCAGATAAAAAGGATAAATAATGTCATTTGATATTTCTAAATATAGAGAAATGTTTCTAGAAGAGGCCTCAGAACTATTTGAATCTGCTGATAACGTCTTATTAGAAGCAGAGAACAATGGTACTTTAACAGATGATGAAATGGGACAACTATTTAGAGATGTTCATACATTAAAAGGTAGTGGTGCTTCTGTAGAATTAGCTTATTTTGCTGAATTTACACATGATGTTGAAAATCTTATGGATAAGTTAAGAAGTCATAAAATAGAGTTTATTCCTGAAATGGCAGAAACACTTTTAGATGGTCTTGATGTAATGAAAGAAATTTTAGATTTAGAAGTTTCAAATAAAATAAACAGAGAAAAGTTCACTGAAATGACAGCATCTTTACTTGAAGAGATTAGGGCTTATTCAAAAGGTGAGGCGGTTATAAAAACTGTTTCTAAACCTATTGTTGAAAAAAAAGTTGAAATTAAAAAAGATGTAGAAGATAATTCTAAAGATCACTTTGGGTTCTTTGATGAAGATATGAATACTGTAAGAGATGAAGAAAGTCCATCTTATGGTTTATTTATGGATGATGATATAAATGAAGAACACAAAACTTATGGTTTTTTTGAAGATGATTTAGAAAAAATTTCTGAATTAGTAGATAATCAACCAGAAGAAATAAAAGAAGAGAAAGAACATTTTGGATTCTTTGATGATGTTCCTTCTATAACGCCAAATTCTGTTATGAAGTTAAATGATATTGATGAAAAGGTTCAAAATGAAGCAGTTTCTGAGACAAAAACTGAAGTAGTTAAGACAGCAACTAGAAAAGTTAAACCGTCTGAACAAGATGAAGAGACAAAAAAATCAATAGCAAATAATAACAACAATAGTATTAGAGTTAATCTTGATAAAATAGACTTATTAATGAATAACGTTGGGGATTTAGTTATTACAAATGCTATGCTTACTCAATTTTCTTCTTCTATTGAAGAGACAAAAACAAGAGCTTCTGTATTAGAAAGATTAGAACTTCTTGAAAGACATATAAGAGATATGCAAGATAGTATTATGAGTATTAGAATGGTTCCAATGGAGTCTATATATTCTAAATTCCCAAAGGTTGTAAGAGATATTTCAAGAAAACTTAGTAAAAAAGTTGAATTTAAACATTATGGAGATAATGTAGAAATTGATAAAGCAATGATTGAAGGATTAACAGATCCTTTGATGCATATTATTAGAAATTCTTTAGATCATGGTATTGAGATGCCAACAGAAAGAGAAGCTGCTGGGAAACCTGAAACAGGTTCTATTTCTATTTCAGCAGAGCAAGCAAACGGTCAAATGATTATTACAATCGAGGATGATGGTAAAGGTATTGACTGTGAAAAAGTTGCTCTTAAAGCTTTAGAAAAAGGTCAGATTGATGAATATCAATACAATAATATGACTGAAAATGAAAAAGCTATGCTTATTTTTGGAGCAGGACTTTCAACAGCTGATCAAATTACAGATATTTCAGGTCGTGGTGTTGGAATGGACGTTGTAAAAACAAATATCTATAAGTTAGGTGGGGCAATTAAACTAGATACTAAACTAGGAGAAGGTACTACAATTACAATTATGCTTCCTCTTACTCTTGCTATTTTAGATGGGTTAGATATAAAAGTGGGAGATCAAAAATATATATTACCACTTAGCTCTATAGTTGAGTCACTACAACCAACATCTGATATGATTAAAAAAATTGGTGATGGAAGTAGAGATTTATTGATGTTAAGAGAGGAATTCATTCCTATAGTTAGACTTCATCAGCTGTTTGGCTTAGAAGATAGCTTTGAAAATTTAGAAGATGGGATGTTAATAGTTGTTAAGTCAGGAAACACAAAAGTTGCATTATCTATTGATGAATTTTTAAATCAACATCAAGTTGTTGTTAAGCCTCTTGATAAAAATTTCAGAAGCGTTCAAGGAATTGGAGCAGCTACTGTAAGAGGAGATGGAAGTATTGGACTTATCTTAGATGTAGTAGGTATAATAAATGCTCAAATTAAGATAGAGAAAGATATGCATTCTGTAAAAAAGGCTTCTTAAAATATGTCTTATAGCGTAGAAGACATTCATAATAGAGTAAAAAAGATTCTTTATTCTCTAACAGGAATTACTCTTACAGAGAATAAAGAGATTATGATCTCCAATAGAATTGATAAGTTAAAAAGAAACTGTAAATTTTACGGAGATATAATGGAGTTACTTGATTTAGTAGAAGAAGGTAGATATGAAAGAGATTTTATAAATACTTTTACTACTAATAAAACACATTTTTTCAGAGAAGATTTTCATTTTATAGATTTAAAAGATAGAGTTCTACCTAAATTCGCTCAAAGTGGAGAAAAGATTTCTATGTGGTGCTCAGCTTCTTCAACTGGAGAAGAACCATACTCTATGGCTATGACGGTTTTTGAAGGTGTGGAGGAAAGTGGAAGAAACATTAGTGCTTCTATTATAGCTACAGATATAGATACAAATGTTTTACAATACGCAGCAGATGGTATTTATAGGTATTCAAAATCTTCAAAAGAGTTTCCTTCTTGGATTAAACCTCAAAAATATTTTAAAAGAAGAGTTCAAAAAACTTTATCAGGAGATGAAGTATTAATTAAAGCAAATGATGAATTAAAAAGAATGATTAGTTTTCATGAGTTAAACTTAAATGATTCATCTTATGGTTTTTCAAATAATCAATTTGATGTAATATTTTGTAGAAATGTGCTTATATATTTTTCAGTTGAAGATCAAAATAAGATTCTAAAAAAAATATTTCGTCATTTAAAAATTGGTGGAACTTTGTATCTTGGTCATTCTGAAAATCCTCAAGATTTAATTAATTATGTAAAAAGAGTTGGACAAAATATTTTTATAAAAGAAAAAGAGATTATATGATTATAATTGGTCATAAAGATGGTAGTATAGAAAAGACATCATCTTCTAGATTTACTCAACAAACAAAAGGTTATAATACACATACTGTTATTGGCGGTGAATTTGCTGTTGGAAAAGATGATGATGATGTAGCTTTTAAGACGTTATTAGGATCTTGTGTTGCTTTAATGTTTTATGATAAAGATAAAAAAGTTAAAGGTATGAACCATTTCTTACTACCAAAAACAGAAAATACTATAGATGATATGAAATATGGTCTTTATTCTGTTGAGGCAATGTTAAATGAAATGTACAAAATGGGTTGTAAAAAAGAGAATATGGTTGCAAAAATATCAGGAGGTGCTGATATTATGCAATTAAATCTATCAAATACATCTATTGGGCAACGAAATGTTGAGTTTGCTAAAGAGTTTTGCAGATCTGAAGGATTTAAAGTTTTATCTGAACATACAAGAGGAGAGCATGGAAGATTAATTCTTTTAGCCGATAATTTTGATACTTTTATTAAAGTTACTCAAAAATCTGATACTGATAGTAAAATTCTTTCTGATGAGAAAAAATTACAAACAGAGATTACAAAAGCTCCTGTTATCAAAGAATACAGTGGTGCTGTTGAGATTTTTGGTGCTGAGAATAAAGAAATTGAACCTCAAATGGAAATTGAACTTTTTTAAAATATAATTTAGGGTTAAGATATGTATACAGTTTTGGTTATTGATGATTCTGCTTCTATGAGAAGAGTTTTAAAAGATTTAATTAATTCTATTGATGAATTTGAAGTTATTGGTGTAGCAAATGATGCTTATGAAGCCAGAGAAAAAATTAAAGAATTTGAACCAGATCTTGTAACAATAGATATAAATATGCCTAAGATGGATGGAGTTACATTTTTACGAAATTTAATGAGACTACATCCTATGCCTGCAGTTGTAATTTCAGGTGAGAGTGTAAGAGGAAATGACATATTTGATGATGGTGCTGTTGGATTTATTCCTAAACCAGAAACAGGTGAATCTATGGACTCTTTTTCAGAAAGAATAAAAGATACTCTTTTAAGTCTTACTTTTTTATTGAAAAGATATACTCTTAAAAAACCCAAACCTTTAAAAGCTGTAGTTAGCTATCATAATAACACTGATTATAAAGTTCATCCAGATGAAGTTATTCCTCTTCGAGCATCAAAATTCCCTGGTACAAAAGTAATAGCAATAGGTTCATCAACTGGTGGGGTAGAATCATTACTTAGAGTTTTTAAAAGATTACCAAATGACCTTCCTCCTATACTTATAACTCAACATATTCCATATGGTTTTTCTAACTCTTTTGCTCAAAGATTAAATGATAATTCAGATGTAGATGTTTGTGAAGCAAAAGATGCCATGGTTTTAGAAAGAGGTCATGCTTATTTAGCACCAGGAAATATGCATTTAACTATTGAAAAATATGGAAATGAATTAAGAACAAAATTATTAGACACTAAAAAGGTAAGTCAACATAAGCCAAGTGTTGATGTACTTTTTAGATCAATAAATAATAGTGTTGGTGGAAGTGCTATGGCTGTTATGATGACTGGTATGGGGGATGATGGAACAATTGCAATGAAAGAACTTTTTGATAATGGCGCTTATACTATTGCTCAAAATGAAGAGAGTTGTGTTGTTTTTGGAATGCCTATGAAAGCAATACAAGCTGGAGCAGTGAAAGATATTGTACATTTAGATGAAATTGCTTCTTATATCATAGACTTTTCTAGAGGAAAAAGAAAATAAATTTTAAAACTCTTCCCTTTTTTTATTATTATAGATTAGACTATATTTATTAGTCTAATCTAGGGCCAGCAGCTGTAAAGTCATATTCACTTTCTAAAGTTAAGTACTTTTTAAAGTTTTCAATATACATTTCTGCTAATTTTCTTTTTGCTTTATCATATTCTAAAGGATCAGACCATGTATATCTAGGAGTTAATACATGAGTGTCTACACCTTTTAATGTTTTAGGAATTTGTAAATTAAATATAGTCATATTTTGGAATTCAGAATCATTAATAGAGCCGTCTAAAATTGCATTTATACAAGCTCTTGTATTTTTTATACTCATTCTTTTTCCAACACCATAAGGACCACCAGTCCATCCTGTATTAACTAAGAATACATTTACGTTATGTTCATCTATTTTTTTACCTAAAAGCTCAGCATAAACTGTTGGATTTAAAGGTAAGAAAGCTTCTCCAAAACATGATGAGAATGTTGCAATTGGTTCCGTAATTCCTCTTTCAGTTCCAGCAACTTTAGCTGTATAACCACTTAGGAAATAATACATAGCTTGTTGTTTATTAAGTTTAGCAACTGGAGGAAGAACACCAAAAGCATCAGCACATAAGAAAATGATATTTTTTGGATGCCCACCTCTCATAGTAGGAGCATGATTCTCTATATGATCAATAGGATAAGAAACTCTAGTATTTTCAGTTTTTGATTTATCATTATAATCAACTACACCATTTTCATCAGCAACAACATTCTCTAATATTGCACCTTTTCTAATAGCTCCAAAAATCTCAGGTTCACTATCTGGATCAAGATTTATTACTTTTGCGTAACAACCACCTTCAAAATTAAATACACCCTTATCATCCCAACCATGCTCATCATCACCAATTAGTGCTCTGTTTGGATCAGTTGAAAGTGTAGTTTTTCCAGTCCCACTAAGTCCGAAGAATAGTGCTGTATCACCATCTTTACCAATATTTGCTGAACAATGCATTGGTAATTTTCCTTCTAATGGAAGCCAGTAGTTCATCATAGAGAACACACCTTTTTTCATTTCACCAGCGTACCAAGTCCCACCAATAATTGCTTGATTTTCTTCTACATTGAATATTACGTAAACTTCAGAGTGTAACCCATGACTAACATATGACATATCAACAGTTTTACAAGCATTATAAATTGTAAAATCAGGTTTGAAGTTTTCTAATTCTTCTTTTGTAGGTATGATAAACATATTTTGAATAAAGTGAGCTTGCCAAGCAACTTCTGTTATAAATCTAACAGCTCTTCTTGAGTCTAAAGATGAACCACAATAAACATCAGTTACAAAAACATCTTTATTACTTAGTTGTTTTTTTGAAGTTTTTAATAAATCTTCATAAACATCTTTTGAAACTTTTCTATTGATATCACCCCAAGCAATATACTTGTTAGAAGGATCTTGATTAACAAAAAATTTGTCTTTTGGGCTTCTTCCTGTGAAAATTCCCGTGTCAATCATTAAAGCACCTGTTGAAGATATCTTAGCACCTTCATTTTTAACTGCAAAATCGATTAAAAAATCAATATCCGAATTTCTAAATACAGTTCCAACGTTTTCTAAACCTAATGAGTCTTTAATATTAGACATAATTTAAATTCCTATCCTAATTTTTAATGCGAAATTTTATCCAAAAAAATATAAAACTTTCTGAAATATGAGTAATTTTTGCTAAAAAATCATATTTTTTTCATTTTATTTGTTTTTTTATTACTTCAAATAACTTTTTTATAGTATTTTATCCCCAATTTTATAGATTAAATGATCAATCTTTTTAAAAAAATTAAATAAACTATTTTTACTTTCAATAATTTTTTTTGGCATTTTAAATCCTTAATAATTTTTTTAATATTACAATATTTAATTAATTTACTTGAAAAATATTGCAAATTGTAATATAATTCTAAAATTATTTTTATAAGGTGGTTTATATGTTTATGATTGATGAAATTATAAATAAATTAAAAGATATATTAAGTACAGATAATAAAGATAAAAAAATTTTTGATAAGGATGTTGCTGAGTCACTTGATCTTTCTCAGGCAAATTTTGCAACTATGAAAAATAGAGGAAAAATTCCATATTCAAATATTTTAAATTTTTGTGCAAAAAGAAGAATTTCTATTAACTGGCTTCTATATAATCAAAATCCAAATTCATTAATTGATAGTACTGATAAATATTGGATAAAGTATTATCCTAGTGTTAGTGTAAGTGCTGGAGGTGGGGCTTATGAAGATGAAGATAGTTATGAAAGTTTAGAATTACCTGAATACTTTTTGACTATTTTAGGTGGTAAAGATAATCTTAAAAATATAGAAGCTATTAATGTTGTTGGTGATTCTATGGAACCTACTTTGAATTCAAATAATATTATATTTGTTGATAAAACAAAAAATGATTTAAATAAAGATGGAGTTTATGCCTTTACCACAAATTATGGACTTTTTGTAAAAAGAGTTCAAAAAAGAGTTGATGGACAATTGGATATTATTTCTGATAATAAAGATTACCCTTTACAAGTACTAAAAAAAGATGAGATAAATATACTTGGCAAGGTTGTTGGTTCTTTTGGAAAAATATATTAAAATAAAGTAGGTCTATTTTGAGATTTTTGAAGATATTCTAAAATCTCTTTATAGCTAAAATCTATTAAGTATGCACAGTTAAAATTTGAGATTTTTAAAATATTTTTTAATTCATCAATGTTTTTTATAAGAATTTGTTTTTCTTTATTTATAAATTCAACATAATTTTTAGTTATAAATATAGATTTTGCATATTTAAATTCATCATTAATATATTTAATCTCTGCTTGAATTAAATTCTTATTATTTTGACAAATTATAAAACTATCACTTTTACCAAATTCAATTGGCTCGAAATTTTTATCTATAAATATCGCTTTAAAATTTGTATAAAATTTTAATTTTGATACATCTATATCTTTATTAAAAAAATTATAAATATTTAAAAAGCTATTTAAATATAAGCTTGATAATCTTAGTCTTGAAAAATAGTTATCTTCATAAGAAAAACTTAACTCAAAAAGTGAGTGTTTTACTAAATTTTTAATATTATTTTCATCTATATATTTTTCAAATTTTTTATTTTTAGGATATATATTGTTTAGAATTTGATAATTTTTTGAGATTATAATATCTCCATCTTCTACTTCATCTATAAATTTAAAAGATTTCTCTATATCTTCTGAAAGTAGAAAAATATTTTTAGAATGATTATTTTGATAAAGTTCAAACATATCAAATGTTTCATTATCACAAAAATAAGCATCTATTTTTAAATTTGATAATTTATATCTTAGAATTTTTATAAGAGCTAGTTCTAGATTTTTTACTTTAATAAAAGCAACTTCATTATCAATAATAGGAAAATTTTCTTCAAAAATAGTTGCATAAGCACCATTTGAAATAGCAATTTTTAAATCTTCAAAATTTTTTGCAATAAATAAATCAGAAGTCTTTACAGTTTTTGCATCATATTTTATACCATTTATAAATGAGATTGATGGAGAATTTAAAAGTTCTCCATCAATAATATCTACTATAGAAGAGATTTTCACTAGCTTATTTTTGTCCCAATTTTTTTAGGTTTTTCAGGACGAATTAGGCTTAATCCATTTTCATCTTTAGCTGCAAGTAGCATTCCTTCACTAACATAACCCATCAATTTAGCAGGTTTTAAATTTGCAGCAACACAAGCTTGAGTACCTATTAAATCATTTGCGTTATAAAATTCTTTTATTCCTGCTAAAATTTGTCTAGGTCGATTTTCTCCTAAATCAACTTTTAATAAAAGAAGTTTAGAAGATTTTGGAACTTCTTGAGCTTCTAAAATTGTTCCCACTTTAATTGACGCTTCAAAAAATTTATCAATAGTTATTAAGTTGTCTTGTATTTCAAGTTTTTCTAATTCTACTTTAGTAGAAATTTCTTCTTCACTCTTTGAAATATCACCACACGGAGGTTGAGCTAAAAGAATATCTTCAACTCTAGGGAAAAGAGCATCGATTTTTGTAATTTTAACATCATCTAAAAGTTCTTTATTTAAAATTAACTTATTATAATTTTCTGTTGAAATTTGAATTCCTAAACAAGTAGAAATATCTTTTATTTTATGAGGCATAACAGAATCTAACAATAATGCAACTTTTGCCATAATATTTGTAATTAATGCAACTAAAGCCATAGCTTCTTCAGTTTTACCATCTTTTATTAAATTCCAAGGTTCGTAATCATTGATTGCTTTATTTCCAATAGTTAAAATTTTCCAAAGTTCTTCAAGATATTTATTTATTTGCATGTTATAAATAAATCCTTGTAATGTTTCAATTATAGAATTTACATCTTCAAGTTCTTTTTTATGGAATTTTTCTACATCTTTAGAAGATACATTAAAATCAAAATATTTACCACTCATTCCTATGATTCTATTTAAAAGATTTCCTAAATCATTTCCTAAATCTGAATTAATTCTATCAATTAAAGCTTTTTGTGAAAAATCTCCATCTTGTCCAAAAGGAACTTCTCTTAAAAGAAAATATCTAAACGCATCTAATCCATATGCATCGGCTACTTCTTTAGGATTTACTACATTTCCTTTTGATTTACTCATTTTTTCACCATCTCTTGTCCACCAACCATGAGCAGCAATGTGTTTTGGAAGAGGTAATTCTAGTGACATTAAAAATGCTGGCCAATAAATAGCATGGAATCTTAAAATATCTTTTCCTACTAAATGGATGTTTGCTGGCCAAAATTTCATATTTTCTTCAGTTGCACCATACCCTAAAGCTGTTGCATAATTTAAAAGTGCATCTAACCAAACATACATAACATGTTTTGGCTCATTTATTTCAGCTGGTAATTTAATTCCCCAGTTAAAAGAAGTTCTAGATATTGATAAATCTTTTAATCCATTTTTTACAAAATTTATAACTTCATTTTTTTTTGCTCTTGGAAGAATGCAATCAGGATTTTGTTCATACCAATCTAAAAGTCTATCTTGATATTTTGATAATTTAAAAAAGTAACTCTCTTCTTTTACAACTATTGTTGATCTTCCACACTCAGGACAAAATTGTTCATCTATTAGATTTGATTCTGTATGAAATGTCTCGCAAGGAACACAATAAAATCCTTCATATTCATCTTTATAAATATCACCTTTTTCATACATTTTCAAAAAAGCATGTTGAACACCTTTTTTATGTTCTTCATCTGTTGTTCTTATAAACTTGTCATAAGTTATATCAAAATCATCCCATAAGCTTCTAAATTTTCCAGATATTTCATCTGCATACTCTTTTGGAGTTTTATTTCTAGCTTCTGCGCTTTGAGCAATTTTTTGTCCATGCTCATCTGTACCTGTTAGAAAATATGTATTGTGACCTACTAATCTAGAATGTCTTGCTAACATATCAGCAATAATAGTAGTATACGCATGTCCTATATGAGCTACATCGTTTACATAGTAAATTGGAGTTGTTATATAAACATTTTTACAAGAGTTTTGCATCTTTTCCCTTCTTAATTAAAATTCAAATCCACCGCTAGAGCCTTTATTCATTGACTCATAAACAGCAACTACATACTTTTTTCTTAAAGTACAATCAAAAAACTCATTACATGGTTTGCAAGAGTTTAAATCTTTAGATTCTTGACAACTTTTTAAATCTTTTAAAACATCTTCAAGATTCTTTTCCCAAATATCAAGCTCTTTTTGTTCAGACATTTTTACTATAAACTTCCAAAACTCTTTTTATTTCATTGTTTGAACCAAAAAAACAAGGAGTAGTATCATGAATGTGAGAAGTTTCTACCTCTAAAACTCTTTTAAATCCATCAATAGCACCGCCACCAGCTTTTTCAAAAGCTAATGCAAAAGGAAATACTTCAAATAGTTGTCTTAATTTACCTTTTGGTTTATCACTAGTACCTGGATAAGAGAATAATCCTCCACCTTTTAATAAAATTTGATGAAGATCTGGAACCATTCCTCCACTATATCTTAATCTGTAACCGTCATTGAAAATATCATCAATTAATTGTTTATGAAAAGGAGCCCAACAGTTTTGTGTTGAACCTGGAGCATTTAATTTCCCTTTTTCATTTAATTTGATATTCTGAATAAATTTAAATTCATTATTTAAAAGTCTATACATTTTTACATCATCAGTTGTAACTACCATTTCAACTCTAGGACCAAAAACTACATAAACTGAAGCAATTATATTTTGTGCATTAAATTCATTTTTGTAAATACCAAAAATTGAACCAACGCTTAAATTTACATCTACTAATGAAGAACCATCAAGTGGATCGTAAGCTATTAAAAATTCTCCATCACTATTTATATTTTTAATACTATCTTGTTCTTCACTTACTATTGCTTTTATACTTGGAATTTTTAAAAAAATTTCTTCAATTATCTCATCACTTTGTATATCTAATTTAAGTTGAGTATCTCCAGTGCTATTTTCACTTTGAGATTTACCTGTATCTCCAGTTTCAATTAAATATTTTATTCTTCTTGCTGATTCTTCTATTGCTTTAATTATCTCTTGCATTTATACCCTTTTCGCATTTTTATCTATCCAGTTTATAATATCTTCTGGACTATTTAAATTTAAAATATCTAAGTTTTTTGGAATTGAATTTTCATCAATGCTATCATCGATTGCCAAGGCATCAGAAACATTGAAATAGCTTTCATCTAGATTATTTCTAAAAATAGAAATTCTAGGTAATTCCAGAGTTTTTAAACCCTCAACAAGCAAATAATCAAAATCATCAAATATAGAAATCAATTCATCTATAGTTGAAGTTCCTTTTTTAAATATCGTTGTTTTATTTGGGCTAACTACTGCAACATCGGCACCTGTTTGAGAGAATTTAAATGAATCTTTTCCCTCTCTATCAAACATTGCTTTATCTTTTGGATCGTGTTTTACTATACAAACTTTAAAACCACTATCTTGTAAGATACTTGCAACTTTAACAATAGCTGTTGTTTTTCCACTATTTGATGGACCTGAAAAGGCCACTACTAATCTTTTTTTATTCATGGTTTGGATTTTATCTAAAGAATTGTTAAACTCTATTTATAAAAATATTTCTTAAAGGCTTTGTAATGTACAATAATAGGCAATTTTGAAGGAGAATTTATGTATAAATTTCTATTTTTATTAGTAATTTCACTCACTTTCGTCTCTTGTACTCCAAAAAATAGTGCTTTTAGATTTTTTGATAAAAGTTTAGAAGAGACTAAAGCAGTTAAATATACAAAAAAGACAGATATAGTAAAAGATAAAGAAGTTGATACTATTTTTATGGCAACTCATTTAAATATGGTTGATCCAAAGATAGATAAAACAAAAAAAGAGCAATTCTTAGTTTTTACATATTTTACAAAAGCACAGACTCAAGATATTGAGAGTAATGGCTACAAACTATTTTTAAATCAACAAGAACCAGTTTTTTTAGAAAAAGTTGAAAATAATGATGAAAAATATAAAAATTATATGCTTAAAAATCATTGGGGAACTTATTATATTGTTGAATTTGAGAATTTAAATGATATTAAAAATTTCTCTTTGGTTTTACAAAACGAAGAGTCTAGTAAGGCGACACTAAGCTTTGTAAAATAGTTGATAGTGAGATTTTGTTCTCACTATTTAAATAGTTATTATAAATATAGTAGTTTGTTAAAACTTTTTTACCATAGTCTTTTGTTTCATTATAAGAGATCATTTCCATACTTAGAAATGGTTCAAATCTATTTTTTTCTTTAAACAAACCTTTTTTCAATTGAGTTCTTGTATAGCCAGCTCCTCCATTGTAAGCATAAGCTACGAATAAAGGATTATTATCAAATTGTTTATTTAATTTATCTAGATGATAACTTGCAAATTCAATATTTTTTTTAGGATTAAATTGTTCATAAATATTGTAATTTTGACCTAATTCTTTTGCTATATCTTTAGATAAAAAAGGCATTATTTGCATAACTCCTTGAGCACTTGAAAATGATACTGCTGATGGAATAAATCTACTTTCTTGTCTTGCTATAGAATATATTAAAACTTGCTTATCAATGTCATAATTTTTTAATATATCTCTATAAGGAGTTATATAGTATTGAACTTTATACTTTTCAAATCTTTCTAAAACAAAAGCCATGTGAGGTTCTGTATCTTTTGAAGAAAAAATATTATAATATTTTTGAAGTTTAATCTCATCTAAATTTTTCTTTGTATCTTCAACCACTTCATCCCATAGAAAAGGATTATAAACATCATAATTTGTAGATTGATTTTTTAAATCTATATCGTAAAAAATATTATCAGCTTTTATTCCTAATAACTCTTTTGCATAAAGTGAATAGATATTTATATCGCTACTATTTGCTAATTCATTTAAATAGTTTTTATCATTTGAACTTAAATATAGCCAATATAGTGACTTATCTTTATCTGATTTAGAATAAGAGTTATTAAATGATTGATTGAAAAAATCTTTTGCTTTTGTTAAATCTTTATTGTTTATAGCATTTATACCAAGCATAAAAGATATAGTTGAAGATAAATTTATACTTTTATTCAAGTTATGTAGTGATTTCTGAATATTTTTTAATTCTTTGTCATAAATAACATATCGTAGAAATTTTTCAAAATCTTTACTTTTTGATATTTCATTTAAAAAATTTATATCAATAAATTTATTTAGATATTTACTTCTATAATTGTCACTTACATCAAAAAATATTTTTAAAAATCTAGAACTATCACTATTTCTTAAATCTTCAAAAACAGTATTTGAGGCTATAGTTTGCAAATCTTTTTTTAAAGTAGGGTAAGGATCTAATTTTGAAATAAAAAATTTTAAATCAGTTTTTGACAAATCAGAGGCTTTTTTTAATGAGCCTAATGCTAGTGCAATACATCTTGAATTTTGAGATTTTAACTCAATAATAGATGCATTGTAGCAAAATCTATCCTCTGGTGATATCTTGTCATTGAATTTTTGTTTGAAAGCTTTATCTAAAGTGGCATTGTTGCCTTTTCTCATATCATAAGCTTTTTTTGCCATATCATAACTTAGATTTTCATCTTCTAGATATTGTAAAATAAAGAAATCTTTTGCACTAGATTTTGGTCTATTTTCTAGCCAATCAATTGTAACTTTAAAATCTTTTTGCATAAAATCAGTTTTTGGACTTTCAAGTGCAAAAAGATTTAAAGTAAGAGTTGAAATTAAAGAGAGTTTTAAAATAGCTTTTGTCATATCAACTTACATTAAAACTTTTTGTAAAAATGTCTCTAAAAAAATCAAAGCAAAGATTAAAATAAGAGGGGCTAAATCCATTCCACCAAAAGTTGTTGGAATGATGTTTCTTATTTTTGCATAAACTGGCTCTGTTAGTCTATAAAGCATCTGAACTATTGGATTATATGGATCTGGTCTTACCCAAGATAAAAGAGCAGAAATTATTACAACCCATTTATAAAGAAAAATAATACTAAACAAAACAGTTAAAATTGAACTAAATAAAGCATCTATCATCTTACAATTTCTCCTATATAGTTTTTAATAAATGGATAAATATCAGCTAAGTTAGGTCCATTTTCAACACCTGTTAGAATATATCTAAGAGGCTTAAATAGATTTTTTCCTTTTAAAGCTGTATTTTCAGTAACATGATTTTTTAAATCATCATAGCTTTCAAAGTAAGAAGTTTTTTGTAAAACTTCTTTTACTTTCTTACTCTCTTCTTCAAAACCTTCTAAAGTGGTTTTTACACTAAATATATCATCTAATTTTGCTTTTATCTCTTTTATTGTGCTAGCTTCTTCTAAATATAGTTTTGCTAATTTACCAATATTTTCATCAGCAAATCCTAAAATTTTTGATAATCTCATTTCATCTAGCATTTCAATATGTTTTCTATTTATAAATCTTAGTTTATCAATATCAAATTTAGCACCACTTTTTGAAACATTTTCAATTTTAAACCATTTTATAGCTTCTTCAAGAGTGAAAATTTCTGTTGGAGTTTTATTTCCTATTAAAACTAAATAATTTGCTATGGCACTTGGCAAAAATCCTTGTTCAATCAACCATTTAACACTACTTGCATCATCTCTTTTACTCATTTTTTTACCTGTTTGAGCATTTAAAATGATTGGTAAATGAACATATTTTATCTCCTTTGTATATCCTAAAGATTCTCTAATATGTATTTGTTTTGGAGTATTAGAAACGTGATCTTCTCCTCTAATTACCATAGAAATGTCCATTAACATATCATCAACAGAACAAGCATAATTATAAGTTGGAGTTTTATCTTGTCTTAAAATAATAAAACTATCAACATCAAACGGTGCATAATCAAAATCACCTTTTAAAACATCTGTGAATTTAATATTATGATCTGGTTTTTTTAATCTTACTGTAAATGGAGCATTTGTGTTTAAAACAGTTTCATCACTTAAAGTTTCACAAAAACCATCATATCTAAAAGGAATTCCTTTTTTAATACTCTCTTCTTTTAATTCTTCAAGCTTAGTATCACTACAAAAACAAGCAAAAGCTTTTTTTTGAGTCATTAATTGAAGTGCCATTTTTTGATGATATTTTAAATTGTCACTTTGATAAAAAACGCTTACATAATCAATAGAAAATAGATTTAAAATTTCTAAAATTTCTTTATCTTTTCCTTCTATATTTCTAGCTTTATCTGTATCTTCAATTCTAATAATTAGCCCTTCATTTAATTGTTTTGATACTATATAATTGAAAATTGCAACTCTTAAATTTCCTATGTGCATATCACCTGTTGGGCTTGGTGCAAATCTTAGCATAAATTATTTCCTTACAACAAAAAATGTTAAATTATTTAACTCAGTATGAGTTTTAATATATGAATTTAAATCTTCCAAAGTTAAATTTTGAATTTTTTCAATCTCCATTTTTGGATAATCTTGACTTAATCCTCTAAAATCAAGCATAAATGCTCTGTTTAATCTTTGTGCTAAAGTCTCTGTTCTAAGAGGTTCACTTCCACTTAAGAAATTTTTAGCAGCTTCTAATTCTTCTTTAGTAACACCATTTTTTACAAACTCTTCTACTAGAGAAATTACAATATCTCTTGCTTCTTTATAACTTTCATTTTTTGTTTGTAAATAACCACTAAAACTAGAGTAAGATTTATTAATATTTATATTTGAATAAGCTGAATAAGCTAAACCTCTTTTTACTCTTATCTCTTCCATTAATCTTGAACCAAATCCAGAGCCACCTAAAATAAATGAAGCGACTTTTGCCTTATAGTTATCTTCATCTTGGCTATTTGCATTGAAATTTGAACCAAAGTAAATATAAGCTTGTTCAGTAGGTTTTAAAAGTTCTTTTTCCTCTTTTTTAGAAGTAAATTCTATTTTAGAAGTTTCTTCTTTATTTCCCGCTTTTAACTCTTTTAAAATAGGAGTTATTGATTTTGCTAACTCTTCTAAAGTTATATCACCACCTGCAACAATAACTAAGTTATTTAAAATTAAAGAGTTAGATAAAAATTCTTTAATATCTTTTAAATTAATTTTAGAGATTGTCTCAATAGTTCCATTTGAAGGATTTGCTAAAGGTGTTCCATTGTAAAGTAGGGCATTTAAACCTTTACTAGCTACATCATCAAAATCATTCTCTTTTCTTTTAATGCTTCCTGTTACTAAAGTTTTTACTTTAGAAAGAGCTTTTTCTGAATAGTTTGGCGATTTTAAAAGTGAATCTAATAATTCTAGAGCTAAAGTTGATTTTTCTTTTAAGCTTGAAAGTTCAATTGTTAGAGTTTCAAAACCAATTGCACTATGAAGTGTTATAGCATTGTCATCTAATTTTTCTGCAAATTTTGTAGCTCCCAATTCTTTTGTACCTTCATTTAAAATTTTTGAAGATAGATTTGCTAATCCTAAACTATCTTTATCTTTTATGTAACCAGAATTTTTAAAAATTAATTGTAAATTTAAAATTGGAAGTGACTTTTGTTCTTCAAAAATCACTGGAATATCAACATTGTTTATATTTATATGCTTTATAGTCGCACTCATTAAACTTCCTTGTAATATTAAAAAAATATATAAAATATATCTTATTTTCATTTTTCGTTAAAATCTCTCTAATATATTATAAGCTGTATCTCTTTTTGCAGGAAATTCATCTATATCTTTTATTAATCTAATCATCTCTTCTTGATTCATTCTATTTGCTGCACCTGCCGCTTTTACAACATTTTCTTCCATCATTGTACTACCTAAATCATTTGCACCAAATTTTAATGCCATTTGTCCAATATAAGAACCTTGTGTAACCCAAGAACTTTGAAGATTTCTAAAGTTATCTAAATATAATCTTGAAACAGCAAGAAGCCTTAAATATCTATTTGAAGATTGAGGCTTTATATCAGGAATTTCTTTTGTTAGTTCAGTATTTTCTCCTTGAAAACTCCACATAATAAATGCTCTAAATCCATCTGTTTCATCTTGAAGTGTTCTTATTAAATCCCAGTGTTCAATAATCTCTTCATCTGTTTCAACAGTTCCAAACATCATAGTAGCAGTTGTTTTCATACCTATACTATGAGCTGTTCTATGAATTTCTAACCATTTTGAAGTATCCAATTTTTTTGGAGCTATTATATCCCTTACTCTATCACTTAAAATTTCAGCGCCAGCACCAGGAATAGAGCTCAATCCTTTAGCTTGAAGTCTTTTTAAAACTTCTAAAATAGATATTTTTGATACTCTTGCTATAAAATCAACTTCAATTGCAGAAAAACCATGAATTGTAATTTGAGGATATTTTGTGTGAATATGTTCTACTAGCTCTTCATAATAATCAATTTTTAAATTAGGATGGACTCCACCTTGAAAAAGAATTTGAGTTCCGCCAATAGCTAGAAGTTCATCAATTTTTTTATCAATTTCATCAAATTTTAGAACATAAGAATCATTATCTTTTTTATGTCTATAAAAAGCACAAAATTTGCAATCAACCCAACAAACATTTGTGTAGTTTATATTTCTATCTACTATAAATGTTGTAAGTTTTTCTGGATGTAGTTGTAACTTTTTTTTGCTTGCAAGTTCGCTTAATTCAAGTAAAGGAGCGTTTTGTATTAAATAAAGAGCATCCTCTTTACTTAATCTTTTTTGAAAATCTACTTCTACTTTTTTAGTCATTAGAAGCTTGCTCCAAATGAGAACTCAAATGAAGATGTATCATCACCTGGTTTATCTCCTATTGGTCTAGCAAATATTAATTGTAGTGGACCCATTGGAGAAACCCACTCTAAAAGTGCTCCTGTTCCTGATCTTGAAATTTCGCTAAATGAGTTTTCACCTATCATACCATAATCATAGAATAATCCCCATCTCATTTTCGCACTAGGTACTAGAGGGAAACTAACTTCGAATTGATTTGCCCACATTTTTGTATATGGATCTTGATAAAATCCAGATTCATTATTTGGGAATGCATAAGATTTATAACCTCTTAAAGTTCTAGGACCTCCAAGATATAAAGAATCTCCTTGATTTATTTGACCATTATCTATTAGAACTTTAGCTTGTGTTTTAAATCTTAAAATCCAGTCAAGATCTGTTAAATCTTCTAAAGAATAAAAATATCTAAAGTTAGCACTTGGTTTTACATATTTCGAATCTCCACCAACTCCAGCATATTCAGCTGAAATATTAGATCTCCAACCTTCTCTTGGAAAATAGAAATCATCTGTATTATCAAAGTTTATGTATGGAGTAATAGAACTATTAAGATAATCTTGGTCTTTAAATAACTTTTTTTCTCCAGAAGCAAGTTTACTTATAGTGTCAGGATTATTTAAAAAATTACTATCGTAATCATAAGTTTCTTTTACTGAATCAAGAGAATATTTTAAACCAGCATATGTATCTCTAATTATCTCTTTTCCTGCACCAATTGAGAAACCTTTTGCTTTTACATCAGAATCATATTTACTTCTTCTAATTTCATTATCAGTAGCATGAATTTCAACTTCACCATTATAATCACTATCTTTAATAGCTGGATTTTTTAAGCTAAGTTCATATCTAGTTGTTCTTTTTGATAAATCAGCACTTAAAGAAAGAGCAAGTCCTGAACCAAATATATTTGAATCACTAATAGACCCATTTACCATGAATTTATCGTAAGAACCATATCCTCCACCTAGCATTAAACTACCTGTTGGAGCTTCAGTTACTTTTACAATAATATCCATTTTGTCATCACTGATTCTTTTTTCTTCAATTTGTACATCTTCAAAGAATCTAGATCTTTTTAATTTATTTGTTGAATCTTTAAAATCAGTCATATTATATAGATCACCAGGAGCTAGATATACATCTCTTCTAATAACTCTATCAAGTGTTCTTGTATTTCCTGAAATTTTTACATCATTTATATATACTTTTTTACCTGGAACTACACTAAATACAACATCAACTTTATGCTCAGCTTCATTTTTCTTTAAATCAAATTTTACATCAGCAAAAGCATAACCTTGATTTGCTACTTGAGTTTTTATATATTCTTGATCTTGTCTTAATTTCTTAATATTGAAAGTTCTATTAACTTTTAATTTTAATTCTGGGTAGATATCATCAGGATTAACAATAGAAGGGTCTAAAAATATTTTAATATCTGTAGTTGTATATTGTTCTCCTTCTTTAACAAAGAAATCTAATTTTGCTTGATTTGATGCAAAATCAACATCTAAAAAAGGTTCTTTAACATCTGCGTCTAAGTAACCTTTTTCAAAATATAGATCATTTATTCTTCTTGCATCATACTTTAATTGGT